>NZ_JBEXNW010000096.1:0-1074 GCF_040611295.1 Streptomyces sp. NPDC002935 | reverse complement strand
ATGTGTGACGGATTTGCCTATCACACGGCCTACACCCTTACCCCGGGACAACCACCGCCCGGGATGGACTACCTTCCTGCGTCACCCCATCACTCACCTACTGCAGGTCTGGACCGTCGGCTCCACCACTCCCCTTTGCCCGAAGGCTCCGGGGCGGCTTCACGGACTTAGCATCGCCTGGTTCAATGTTTGACGCTTCACAGCGGGTACCGGAATATCAACCGGTTATCCATCGACTACGCCTGTCGGCCTCGCCTTAGGTCCCGACTTACCCTGGGCAGATCAGCTTGACCCAGGAACCCTTAGTCAATCGGCGCACACGTTTCTCACGTGTGTATCGCTACTCATGCCTGCATTCTCACTCGTGAACCGTCCACCACTGCCTTCCGGCGCGGCTTCACCCGGCACACGACGCTCCCCTACCCATCACAGCGGGCGTTGGCCCTATTGCTGCAATGACACGACTTCGGCGGTACGCTTGAGCCCCGCTACATTGTCGGCGCGGAATCACTAGACCAGTGAGCTATTACGCACTCTTTCAAGGGTGGCTGCTTCTAAGCCAACCTCCTGGTTGTCTGTGCGACTCCACATCCTTTCCCACTTAGCGTACGCTTAGGGGCCTTAGTCGATGCTCTGGGCTGTTTCCCTCTCGACCATGGAGCTTATCCCCCACAGTCTCACTGCCGCGCTCTCACTTACCGGCATTCGGAGTTTGGCTAAGGTCAGTAACCCGGTAGGGCCCATCGCCTATCCAGTGCTCTACCTCCGGCAAGAAACACACGACGCTGCACCTAAATGCATTTCGGGGAGAACCAGCTATCACGGAGTTTGATTGGCCTTTCACCCCTAACCACAGGTCATCCCCCAGGTTTTCAACCCTGGTGGGTTCGGTCCTCCACGACCTCTTACAGCCGCTTCAACCTGCCCATGGCTAGATCACTCCGCTTCGGGTCTTGAGCGCGCTACTGAACCGCCCTATTCGGACTCGCTTTCGCTACGGCTTCCCCACACGGGTTAACCTCGCAACGCACCGCAAACTCGCAGGCTCATTCTTCAAAAGGCACGCAGTCACGA
>NZ_JBEXNW010000095.1:0-1283 GCF_040611295.1 Streptomyces sp. NPDC002935 | reverse complement strand
TAGAGCCTGTCTCTTTGACGGTAGGAGACCGCACTCAGTCCAGGGTTCTTGAGCTCCGCTGCGATAGTTGCGCAGCAGCGTGACCCGTGTGAAAGGGGGTAGTTGGTGGTTGTGTGCACTCGATGCAACGCAGGCAAGGTATCGGCGTTCCATCTGGTCAAAGACGGTCGCTGCCTGTGGGTATGCCACGAATGTGACGCCGTATGGCTCGGTAGCGCCCCGCCCACGGGTTCTCCGGACGGCACGCTTTACCAGTTCGTCGAAGCCTATGGAGGGACGGGCACTCCCACGGACTGGGAGCAGATAGAGGTTGTTGGTGAGTGATCCGGAGCAATGGAGTTGAGCCCAGAGCTACTACTTTGGGGATCCACTATTGGTCTGGACGCGGCCGCGTCCAGATGAGGATGGCGGCGAGGTGTAGTGCGCCCTGGTAGGCGATGGCGAGCTTGTCTGTTCGCATGGCCAGGCCGCGCCATTGCTTGAGACGGTTGATGCATCGTTCGACGGTGTTCCGCTGCTTGTATGCCTCGGCGTCGAAAGCGGGTGGTCGGCCGCCGTTTCGACCTCGGCGGAGGCGGTGGCCGACCTGGTCGGAAGGTTGGGGGATGACGGCACGGATCCCGCGCCGACGAAGATGGCTCCTGATCGCGCGGGATGAATACGCACGGTCGGCCAGGACGGCATCCGGCCGAGTCCTCGGTCTTCCGGGCCCGCTCCGCGGAACGCGGATGCCGGCCATGACGGCCTCGAAGGCCGGTGCGTCGCCTGCCTGGCCTGCGGTGATGCGAACCGCGAGCGGCCGGGCACGGCTGTCGCTGGCCAAGTGGACTTTCGTGCTCAGACCGCCTCTGGAGCGTCCGAGTCCGTGATCTTCGGGTTCGCCTCGTTCCGGTGCCCCCTTTTTCTGGCTCCGGCAGCGTGCTGGTGGGCTCGGCAGACAGTGGAGTCCACCGCCACGGTCCAGCCGACGTCGTCGCTGCCGTCCGCTGTTGACAAGACGGCGGCAAAGATCCGTTCCCAAGTGCCGTCCATGGCCCATCGGATCAGCCTTTTGTGGGCGGTCTGAAAGGAGCCGAGCTGGTCCGGCAGATCCCGCCAGGGTGAGCAGGTGCGGTACTTCCAGGCGATGGCCTCAAGGGTGCGGCGATGGTCTGCCCACCGTCGGCCACGAACCGGATCGGCCGGCATCATCGGCTCGATCCGGTCCCACATCGCATCAGTGATCACTAAACGGACGGACACATCCGATCAACCGGCCAACCGATCAAAGAGACACGCTCTAG
>NZ_JBEXNW010000094.1:0-1301 GCF_040611295.1 Streptomyces sp. NPDC002935 | reverse complement strand
CAGCGGGGACTTGAAGAACGGGGGCAGCCACAGGCAGTCGACGCCCAGCCATTGCAGGTAGTCGAGTTTCGCGGTCAGGCCCTTGAGGTCGCCGACGCCGTCGCCGTTGCTGTCCTGGAAGGAGCGGACCAGGACCTCGTAGAAGACGGCGCGTTTGAACCACTCGGGATCGCGGTCCTTGGCCGGGGTGTCCTCGAAGGTATCCGGGACGGGCTCATTGACGATCATGTGGTGGGTGACCCTCCGATCAGCGGTGAGGACGGTCGCAGGACGGTGAGGATGTGCGCGGACCGGTTTCCCGGCTCCAGGCGCACATAGTTGGTCCTGCCCCAGTTGTAGGTCTCGCCGGTGAGCTCGTCGCGCACCGGCACGGACTCGTGCCAGTCCAGGCCGAGTTGTGGCATGTTCAACGAGACCGTGGCCTCCTGGGTGTGGCGGGGGTCGAGGTTGACCACCACCACAACCGTGTTCGAACCGCGCACGTCCGTGACGGACTTGGAGTAGGCGATCACCGCCTCCTGGTCGGCGTGGTGGAAGTGCAGATCACGCAGTTGGCGCAGTGCGGGACTGCGCCGCCTGATCGCGTTCAGCTCACTCACCAACGGCGCGATGCTCCGGCCGTCCCGCTCCGCCGACTCCCAGTCACGCGGGCGCAGTTGGTACTTCTCGGAGTGCAGGTACTCCTCGCTCCCCGCACGCAGCGGGACGTTCTCGCAGAGCTCGAAGCCGCTATAGATGCCCCAGGTGGGGGAGAGGGTGGCGGCGAGCACAGCGCGCAGCTCGAAGGCGGGCCGACCGCCGTGCTGGAGGAACTCGTGCAGGATGTCGGGGGTGTTGACGAAGAAGTTGGGCCGCATGCAGGCGGCCGAATCACCGGACAGTTCGGTGAGGTACTCCGTCAGCTCCTGCTTGGTGTTGCGCCAGGTGAAGTAGGTGTACGACTGCTGGAAGCCCACCGCCGCGAGCGTCTGCATCATCGCCGGGCGGGTGAACGCCTCGGCCAGGAAGATCACGTCGGGGTCGGTTCCGTTGATCTCCGCGATCACCTGTTCCCAGAACATGACCGGTTTGGTGTGCGGGTTGTCGACGCGGAAGATCCGTACGCCGTGGTCCATCCAGAAGCGGAGGACCCGTACGGTCTCGCGGACGAGGCCCGGCATGTCCTTGTCGAAGGCGATGGGGTAGATGTCCTGGTACTTCTTCGGGGGGTTCTCCGCGTAGGCGATGGTGCCGTCGGGGCGGTGGTGGAACCACTCCGGGTGCTTCTCCACCCAGGGGTGGTCGGGGGAGCACTGGAGCGC
>NZ_JBEXNW010000092.1:0-2035 GCF_040611295.1 Streptomyces sp. NPDC002935 | reverse complement strand
CGGTACCGGGCCGGGTTGGGGCGGTACCGGGCCGGGCCGGGTTGACGTCGGGCCGGGCGCCGGGGTGGTCAGGCCATGCGGCCGACGAGGCGTGGGGCCCCGTTCTGCGGTCCGGGGGTGAGGGTGGGCTCGGGGTGGGCCATGAGGATGGACCGCTGGAGCCTGCCGAGCGCCGTGGACGGCTCCAGGCCCAGTTCCCGCACCAGCGTGGTGCGCAGGCGCTGGTAGGCATTGAGGGCCTCACCGCGGCGGCCCGAGCGGTAGAGCGCGAGCATGAACTGGCCGTGCAGGCTCTCGTGCATCGGGTAGCGGCTGACCAGCACGGTCAGTTCGGACAGCAGTCCGCGGTGGTTGCCGAGCCGCAGGTCGGCCTCGATGCGCTGGTCCAGGGCGCACAGGCGGGTCTCCTCCAGCCGGCTCACCTCCAGGGTGATCTGGCTGCCGGCCTGGACGTCGGCGAGCGCGTTGCCGGTCCACAGCGACAGCGCCTCGCGCAGCCGTTTGGCGGCATTGGCGTAGTCCTCCGCGTCCATGGCCCGGTAGCCGGCCCCCGCGCGCCGTTCCAGTTCCTGGAAGTCCAGGGTGCCGCCGCGGCTCTCCAGCCGGTAGCCGCCCGGCAGGGTGACCAGGATGTCCTTGGCCCTGGCCCGCTCGTCGCCGCCCAGCACCAGCGCCTCGCCGATGAGTTCGCGCAGCTGCAGGATGTAGGTCTGCAGCGTGGTGCGGGCGCTGCGGGGCGGGTTCTCGTCCCACAGCTCCTCGATCAGCGTGGACACCGGGACGACGTGGTCCGCGTTGAGCGCGAGCAGAGCCAGCACCTGCCGGGGTTTGGGTGCGGTCGGCGCGACCGGGATGCCGTGCTCCCGCACCGACAGCGGTCCCAGTACTTCGATGTCCATTGTTTCTCCCCTGTTGGATGCAGGCAGGTCAGTGCGTGCGGCGGGGTCAGCGCGCCGGCACCGGAGCGGGCGTGCTGCGGCATCTGTCCCACCCCCGATAAAAAAACAGCATAGACGGTTTGTCAATCCGGGCGGGCAGTCATCTTTTCCCCAAGACCCCCGGCCCCGCGCCGGACACACCCGCCGAACCCCTCCCCCGCACCCGGCCGCCGCCCGCCACCGGTTGCGTTCGCGACACAGTTCTCCGCACCGCGGCGCCGCGCACCGGCCGAAGCGGCACGGCATGCCGCCCACCCCTCCCGCCCCCGGCGGCATGCCGTGCCCCGGCGCCGGCCCGTCCGCCGCCGGGGCCGCCGCACAGACCGGCCGCATGCCCAATTCGCCAGCCCAGCATGCCTGGCATGGGGCGACGGTGGAGGACTCCGGGGTGCGCCGGCGCGCGGCCGCGAGGGGGTGCGGGGCGCAGTGCCGGCAGCCGGTCCGGCCGCGCCCACGGGCCGTTGCGCCGGGGAGGAAAGCACGCGCCGCCCTTCGTGTTCTTCTCACATGCAATCCTCTCTTCCCGCGCAGGACGCGGGGTGCCGCCCGGCCCGCCGCCGATCCCCGCGGGCCCTGCCCCCGGGGATCGGCGGACTGTGCCGGCGGTCGCGCCGCGCCGGAGTCCGCGAGGAGGACGGCCCCGGAAGGAGCCGGAATCCCTCTGGAATCAGACCGGACGGTCTGTTCAATGTGCCGGTGCCGTCGGCCGCCCCTGCGGTCCGCGTCCCGGCCGCGCGGGCGGGCGCCCGCCCGCGGCGGCGCCCGCCTCCCCCTGCCGGGCCGGTGCCCGGTGCCGGGCCGGTGCCCGGTGCCGGCGGGGCGGCGTCGGGTGGTCCCACAGACAGTCCGCGTCCGGGGGAAGTCTCCGGGCGGCCGTCCCCGCGCCCTGTCCGCGATGCCCCGGGGGGCACCCCCGCGCCGGTCTCGCAGGTGACACCCGGCGGGAGGCCGCGGGGTGTCCAGGTGGCGATACCGACGGCCGTGCCGTCGGTGCGCGTGATGGCGACCGCCGCAGAGCCGGCGCAGATGCACCCGTCGCCCTCCCACCGCTTGCGGCGGGCCCGCCGGTCACCGGATCCGGGGCGCCCGCGCGTGCG
>NZ_JBEXNW010000091.1:0-2222 GCF_040611295.1 Streptomyces sp. NPDC002935 | reverse complement strand
TGTCGGCGACGCTTGAATAGTGAGCCGATTCCGGCGGGTGAAAAGTGACCCCCACTGCGTCAGTTGATGTTGGTCATTCCCCGGTGTTGGCGGCGGGAACCCGTCCGAGGTCGCGGCCGCGCATGCGGTAGCTGTCGCCCTTGAGCGAGATGACCTCGGCGTGGTGGACGAGGCGGTCGATCATCGCGGCGGCGACGGTGTCGTCGCCGAAGACCTCGCCCCAGCGTCCGAAGGGCTTGTTGCTGGTCACGATCACCGAGGCGCGTTCGTAGCGGCCCGAGATGAACTGGAAGAACAGGTTCGCGGCCTCGGGTTCGAAGGGGATGTAACCCACTTCGTCGACCACGATCAGCGGGATCCGGCCCAGCCGGGTCAACTCGTCGCTCAGACGTCCGGCTTGGTGGGCTTCGGCGAGGCGGGTGACCCACTGGGCGGCGGTGGCGAAGGCGACCCGGTGGCCGGCCTGACAGGCCCGGATGCCGAGTCCGCTGGCGAGGTGGGTCTTGCCGGTGCCTGGAGGTCCCAGGAAGATCACGTTCTCCTTCCCGACGACGAAGTCCAGCGTCCCCAGATGGGCGATGACCTCGCGTTTCACGGACCGCTGGTGGTCGAAGTCGAAGTCCTCCAGCGACTTGCGGGAGGGGAAACGGGCCGCCCGGATGCGTCCCTCGGCGCCGTGGGAGTCACGGGCGGCGACCTCGCGCTGCAGGCAGGCGGCCAGATACTCCTCGTGACTCCAGCCCTCGTCGCGGGCCCGTTCCGCGAGCCGGGCGGCAGCGTCCCGCAAAGCCGGAGCCTTCAACGCCTTGGTCAGATAGATCAGTTCGGAGCCGACGTCGCGGCCGGTCCTGGCCTGGCTCGTGCCGTTCTTCGCGCTCATCACGCTGCCCCTTCACCTGTGCTCAGTCCGCCGTCGATGACGCCGAAGATCCGGTCGTAGGTGTCCAGCGACCGTTCCTCGACCTCCGTCACGTCCACTGGTGCCGCTTTCGTGCCGGCAGCCTTCTTGCGGGCGGCTGCGGCAGCAGCCGCGTGGTCCGGGTCGGTGATGGTCTGGTGGCGGGCCCAGCTGCGGGCATGGCGGGCGACCTCGACGCCGTCGCAGGTCACCAGGACCTGGTCCAGGTCTGCGGCGACCTCGATGCGGCGGCCGACAGCCAGTGGATGCACCGAGTAGTCGCAGGTGTCCAGGCGGACATAGTGGTCCCGGGGCAGCCGCAGCGATGCCTTCCACCAGCCCGGCGGGGCGATCGGCGGCAGGGCCAGCATCCGGGAGCGGTCCGCTTCCAGCCGGTCCGCCGGACGGGCCTGCAAGGTCCGGTGGATGCGCCGGTTGGCTTTGGTCAGCCAGTCGGCGAGCTGGATGTTGAAGTCGGCAGGCGAGGTGAACACCCGCCCGGGCAGGAACGACGTCTCCAGATAGCCGTTGGCCCGCTCGACCAGGCCCTTGGCCTCCGGATCCCGCGGCTTGCAGAGCAGGAACTTGATGCCCAGCAGTCCGGCGAACGCGGCGAATTCGTCGGTCAGTTGAGGGCCACCGGGCCGCCAGGAACCGACGGCTCCCTCGTTGTCCCAGACCAGCACCCGAGGGACGGCGCCCAGCTCGGTCAGCAGCCGCCAGTGCCCGGCGATCAGGTCGGCCGCAGACCTCGAGGGCAGCATCCGGGCGGTGATCCACCGCGAGTAGCCCGCGACCATGACCAGCACCGGCGGCCGTCCGACCTGGCCGAAGCCGAGCGGGATGTCGGCCGGCGGGAACCACAGGTCGCACTGGCCGATCTCGCCCGGCTCATAGACCGTCCGCGAGGCCGGATCCGCGGGCCGGTAGGCCGGCCGCAGGTCTCGGATGCGGTCCTTGAGCACCGTCAGACCCCGGTCCCAGTCGATCCGCTCAGCGATCACCGTCGCGGGCATCTCCGGCCACTGCTCGAGCAGTTCACGGATCTGCGGCTCGACCGCGTCCACGATCGAGCCCTTCGGCGCCCGCTGATACTTCGGCGGCGCGTCGTCCGCGATCGCTCTGCGGACAGTGTTCCTGGCGATCCCCAGCTTCCTCGCGATCGCCCGCACCGGCATCTGCTCGGCCCGATGAAGCCGGCGGATCTCCGCCCAGTCCTCCACGCTGATCACCACTCCTCCCGGCCTGGCTCAACGAGCCAGACCCCCTGGAGGGGTCAACTTTCAAGCGCCGCTACTGGTCCAATTTTCAGCCGTCGCCGACA
>NZ_JBEXNW010000090.1:0-2891 GCF_040611295.1 Streptomyces sp. NPDC002935 | reverse complement strand
ACCCGCCGCATGATCGAGATCCGCAAACAGAACAGGGCCTTCGGACTCGGCTCCTACACCGAACTCCAGTCCTCCAACCCCGCCGTCCTCGCGTTTTTGCGGGAGTATCGGGACGACCTCGTCCTGTGCGTGCACAACTTCTCGCGCTTCGCCCAGCCCACCGAACTCGACCTGCGCGAGTTCAACGGCAGACACCCCGTCGAGCTGATCGGCGGCGTGCGATTCCCGGCCATCGGCGAACTGCCGTACCTGCTGACCCTCGCCGGTCACGGCTTCTACTGGTTCAGATTGCGCCCCGCGGTCGGGCCCGGCACCACGAGGCGATCGTGAACCCGTGCCCCTCGACAGCCCGCCCGCCTCTGAAAGGACGTGTCGCCATGGCGAAGACCGCTCTGCACCGTCCGAGCGGCCTAGACACCGCTCCGCTGCTGACCTCGCTCGCCGAGCTGCTGCGTGCCTGGCTGCCGCGGCAGCGCTGGTTCGCCGGCAAGGGCAGGCCCGTGACGGATCTGACGCTGCTCTCGACGACCGAGCTGTACCCGGGGTGTCTGCATCTGCTGGTGCGCACCGAGCATCTCGGCCCGCCCGCCCACGGCGGCACCGGCGCACCCGCCGCCGAGGACTGCTACCAACTGCTCCTCGGTGTACGGGAGGTCCTGCCGCCGCGTCTCGCCCACGCCTTCATCGGCCGGGCGAGCGCCGGCCCGCTGGCCGACATGACCGTGTACGACGCCTTCCACGACCCGAAGGCGGCGGGACTGCTCCTGGAGCGGCTGCGCCGTTCGGGCACGGCGGGACCGCTCAGCTTCGAGCGCGATCCGCGCGTGACGGTGCCGTCCGGTCTCACCCCGCGTCTCCTCGACGCCGAACAGTCCAACTCCTCGCTGGTGTACGGCGACGCGTTCATACTGAAGGTCTTCCGGCGCGTCCAGCCCGGCATCAACCCGGACCTGGAAGTGCCGCGCGCGCTGGCCCGGCAGGGCTGCACCCGCGTCCCCGCGCCCGCCGCCTGGTTCCGGACCTCGGAGCCGCAGGAAGCGACCCTCGGCGTCCTTCAGCCCTACCTTCGTGACGCCACCGACGGCTGGACCCTGGCACTCGAATCCCTGGGCTCGGAAAGGGACTTCACCGGCGAGGCGTACGAGCTGGGCCGCGCCACCGCCGAGGTGCATCTGGCCCTGGCCACGGCGTTGCCCGTGGACCCGCCGAGCCCGTACCGGAACAAGCGGCTCGCGGACGCGATGCACGGGCGTCTCGACGCCGCGGTCCGTTCCGTCGCCGAACTCCGCCCCCACGCGGCCGGGTTGCGGTCGGCCTTCGACGCACTCGCCGCCCTGGACTCGGCGGTCCGCCCCGCCCAGCGCATCCACGGCGATCTCCACCTCGGCCAGGTCCTGCGGGCCGGGCAGCGGTGGTCGGTGATCGACTTCGAGGGTGAACCGGCCCGCCCGATCAGCGAACGTCGGCGTGTCCAGTCCCCCGTGCGCGATGTAGCGGGCATGCTGCGGTCCTTCGACTACGCGGCCCGCTCCCGTCAGCCGTGGCGTCCGGAGTGGGCGCAGCGCTGCCGCGAGGCCTTCTGCGCGGGCTACGCCGCCGCGGCGGCGTGGGACCCGCGCGAGGAACCCGAACTGCTGCGCGCTTACGAGACGGACCGTGCCGTGTACGAAGTGCTCTACGAGGCACGGCACCGTCCCGACTGGCTGCCCGTGCCCATGGCGGCGGTCGGCCGGCTCGCCGCCCACATCTGACCACCGACCGCTCCTCAGCACTCCCCCTGACCACCCTCAACACCCCCACTTCGAGAGGCACAAGCCGTGACCCGCACCGCATCCACCCGCGTACGACGGGCCAAGCCCGCCGCCCCGTCGGCGCAGCACGCCGCGCTGGACCCCACGGACCGGGGGCGCCTGCTGTCCGGCGCCCATCACGATCCGCACGCGCTGCTGGGAGCCCATCCGGTGCCGGGCGGAGTCGTGTTCCGGGCGCTGCGGCCGTACGCCCAGGGTGTGGCGGTGATGGTGGACGGGAGCCTTACCGCGCTGGACGACCTCGGCGACGGGCTCTTCGGGGCCGTTCTGCCGCTCGAGGGGATTCCCGCGTACTCGCTGATGGTGACGTACGACGGCACCGAGTACGAGATGCAGGACCCGTACCGATTCCTTCCAGCGCTCGGTGAGTTGGACCTGCATCTGATCGGTGAGGGCCGGCACGAGGAGCTGTGGCGGGCGCTCGGCGCCGAACCGATGACCCACGAGGGTGTCGAGGGAACGCGCTTCACGGTGTGGGCGCCCAACGCTCAAGGGGTCCGGGTCTGCGGGGACTTCTGCCACTGGGACGGGGCCGGCGGATTTCCGATGCGCTCGCTCGGATCGTCCGGCGTGTGGGAGGTGTTCCTGCCCGGCTTCGGCGAGGGGACGCTCTACAAGTTCGACATCACGCGCCCCGACGGTTCGCGCACGCTGCGCGCCGACCCGATGGCCCGCCGCACGGAGGTGCCCCCGGCGACCTCCTCGGTCGTGACGCGGTCGTCCCACACGTGGAAGGACTCCGCGTGGATGAAGCAGCGGGCGAAGCGCCGTCCGCTGCACGAGGCGCCGTTCTCGGCGTACGAGGTGCATCTGCCGTCCTGGCGACCCGGATTGACCTACCGTCAGCTCGCCGACCAGCTCCCCGCCTACGTCGCCGACCTCGGCTTCACCCACGTCGAGCTGATGCCCGTCATGGAACACCCCTTCGGCGGCTCGTGGGGCTACCAGATCACGGGCTTCTACGCCCCCACCGCCCGCCTCGGCACCCCCGACGACTTCAAGCACCTCGTCGACGCCCTGCACCGGGCCGGCATCGGCGTCCTCATGGACTGGGTCCCCGCCCACTTCCCCCGCGACGAC
>NZ_JBEXNW010000089.1:0-3209 GCF_040611295.1 Streptomyces sp. NPDC002935 | reverse complement strand
CGCGGCGCCGGCGGCCGGCGGCGCGGTGGCGGCGGTCGGGGCCGGCCCGGTGCGGAACGTGGTCATGGACATGTTTCCCCCTGAGCTGCGTTGGCCTGGCGTCGGATGTGCTCGCTGAGCCAGGAAGATACAGACCACCCGGTTTAGTTTCTAGGCTTCGTCGCGAGGTCCTGCCCGCGGGAAATGGAGCAGTTTGCTCCGAATCGGCGCCCGGCCGGCGCCCCGGACCGCCTTCGCGGCCCGTGAGCTGGGGCGTCGGGTTTCGCCCCGCGCCGTCCCGGGCGCGGGGCGAGCGGACCTCGAGCGGCGCCACAGCGTTCCTCCAGTGTCCTGGCCGACGGTGACTTCACGGTCCTTGGGGTGAGGGGGTGATCGATGAGCAGCCAGAACGCCGTGCTCCGCATCGAGCGCGGACAGGCGGACGCGGCCGAACTCGCCGCCCTGACCGCGGTGCTGCTCGCGCTCCTGGGCGCGCGCGGCGAGGCCGCCGGCGGGGGCGGCGCACGGGCCGGCGGAGCGGCGGACCGGGGGGCGGGCGGGGGGCCGGACGGGGGGCCGGACGGGGCCGGCTCGTCCTGGTGGCGGCGGCCGGGGGAGTTCGTGCCGCCGGGCAGCTGGGCGGGCGGCGCCTCGAGCGGTTCTTGAGTAGAACAACTTTAAACCGCTTCAGCGGTTTGTTACTGTCCACGTACGGACCCGGGGCGGGACCTCCTCGGCCTTGTCCCAGGAGGGGACCTGACATGACGATGACGACGGCCGCCCCGCGGCCCGGGCCGCAGGGCGGCGCGGATGCGCGCGGGCGGGTGGCGGAACTGCACGCGATCCGCGCCCGGGCGGCGGCGGGCCCCGGCGCGCAGGCGACCGCGGCGCAGCACGCCAAGGGCAAGCTGACCGCCCGGGAGCGCATCGCGCTGCTGCTGGACGAGGGCTCCTTCCACGAGGTCGGGCAGCTGCGCCGGCACCGGGCGGCCGGGTTCGGGCTGGAGGCCAAGAGGCCCTACACCGACGGTGTCGTCACCGGCTGGGGCACGGTCGAGGGCCGTACCGTCTTCGTCTACGCGCACGACTTCCGCATCTTCGGCGGCGCGCTGGGCGAGGCCCACGCGGCGAAGATCCACAAGATCATGGACATGGCGGTGGCGGCCGGTGCGCCGCTGGTGTCGCTGAACGACGGTGCGGGTGCCCGGATCCAGGAGGGCGTGTGCGCGCTGGCCGGCTACGGCGGCATCTTCCGGCGCAACACCCGTGCCTCGGGCGTCATCCCGCAGATCTCGGTGATGCTCGGCCCGTGCGCGGGCGGCGCGGCCTACAGCCCGGCGCTGACCGACTTCGTGTTCATGGTCCGCGGCACCGCGCAGATGTTCATCACCGGACCGGACGTGGTCAGGGCGGTGACCGGCGAGGAGATCAGCCACGACGCGCTGGGCGGCGCGGACGTCCACGCGGCGGCCTCCGGGGTGTGCCACTTCGCCTACGACGACGAGCAGAGCTGTCTCGCCGAGGTCCGCTACCTGCTCTCCATGCTCCCGCAGAACAACCGCCACAGCCCGCCGCGCACCCCGTGCACCGACCCGCCCGCCCGGCGCGGCGAGGCGCTCGCGGGCCTGGTCCCGGCCGACGGCAGCCGCCCCTACGACATGGCCGAGGTCATCGCCGAACTCGTCGACGACGGCGACTTCCTGGAGGTCCACGAGCACTGGGCCCGCAACATCATCTGCGCGCTGGCCCGGCTGGACGGGCAGACCGTCGCGGTCGTCGCCAACCAGCCCCGGCACCTCGCGGGGGTGCTGGACATCGCGGCGTCCGAGAAGGCGGCCCGCTTCGTCCAGACGTGCGACGCCTTCAACATCCCGATCGTCACCCTGCTGGACGTGCCGGGCTTCCTGCCGGGCGTGGGCCAGGAGCACGGCGGCATCATCCGGCACGGCGCGAAACTGCTCTACGCGTACTGCAACGCCACCGTCCCGCGGATCTCGCTGATCCTGCGCAAGGCCTACGGGGGCGCCTACATCGTCATGGACTCCCAGTCCACCGGCGCCGACCTCACCTACGCCTGGCCCGCCAACGAGATCGCCGTGATGGGCGCCGAGGGCGCCGCCAACGTCATCTTCCGCCGCCAGATCGCCGAGGCCGCCGACCCCGAGGCGATGCGCGCCCGCATGGTCAAGGAGTACAAGGCCGAGCTGATGCACCCCTACTACGCGGCCGAGCGCGGCCTGGTCGACGACGTCATCGACCCCGCCGAGACCCGCGAGGTGCTGATCGCATCGCTCGCGATGCTGCGCACCAAGCACGCCGACCTGCCCTCCCGCAAGCACGGCAACCCGCCGCAGTAACGGAGCACCACGATGGCCAGACAAGAACGCGCGCAGCGCACGCGCGAGGCGCTGATCGACTCCGCCGCCGCGGTCTTCGACCGCGAGGGCTACAGCACCGCCTCCCTCACCGCGATCAGCAGCCGGGCCGGCGTGAGCAACGGAGCACTGCACTTCCACTTCGCCAGCAAGGCCGCCCTGGCCGACGCCGTCGAGGAGGCCGCCGCCCGCCGGCTGACCCGCATCACCGGGCACGGCGGGCAGCAGCCGGGCCGGGCCCTGCAGGGCCTGGTGGACGCCACGCACGCGCTGGCCGGCACCCTCCACGACGACGTCGTGCTGCGCGCCGGGTTCGCCCTGGGCTCCGAGAACGTCTGCACGGGCGAACGGGACCTGCGCCGGCAGTGGAAGCAGTGGGTCGAGTCGGCCCTCAAGCGCGCCGGCGGCGAGGGCGAACTCGCCGAAACGGTGGTGCCGCGCGACGCGGCGGTCGCCGTCGTCGCGGCGACCGTGGGCTTCGAGGTCCTGGGAGCACAGGACGGCGAATGGCTCTCCTGCCGCACCCTGACCCGGTTCTGGCGGCTGCTGCTGCCACGCCTGGCCGCACCGTCGTTTCTGGGACACCTGCAGGCGGCGGGCACCCCGGCAGGCCCCCCGCACGCGCCGGGCCCCGCACACCAGGACCCGGCCGCCGGCGCCACCGCCGGCCCCCCACGGACCCGCCCCGGACCCTGACCACCACCACGCCACCACAACCACCGCACCGCCCCGCCCCGCACCGCCCCCCGGCAGGCCCGGACACCGCGTCAGGGGCCGGACCGGCGCGGCGCGGTGCGGTGCGGTGCGGTGCGGTGCGGGGTGGGGCGGTGAAGACGCGCACCCCGCAGCCCGCCG
>NZ_JBEXNW010000088.1:0-3513 GCF_040611295.1 Streptomyces sp. NPDC002935 | reverse complement strand
CGCAACGCCGGCTTCTCCTCCAGCGACCCCGGCCGCCTCTTCCTCCCCACCATCATGGACCCCGTCTACGGCTACCAGGTCACCAACGTCGAGGCCTCGATGTCGTCGCCCTCCTCGCTGCTGCACTGGACCCGCCGCATGATCGAGATCCGCAAACAGAACAGGGCCTTCGGACTCGGCTCCTACACCGAACTCCAGTCCTCCAACCCCGCCGTCCTCGCGTTCCTCCGCGAAGCGCCCTCGACCGGGGGCGAAGGGGACGACGACCTCGTCCTGTGCGTGCACAACTTCTCGCGCTTCGCCCAGCCCACCGAGCTCGACCTGCGCGAGTTCAACGGCAGACACCCAGTCGAGCTGATCGGCGGCGTGCGATTCCCGGCCATCGGCGAACTGCCGTACTTGCTGACCCTCGCCGGTCACGGCTTCTACTGGTTCCGGCTCCGGAAGGACGCCGTCTAGAACCCGGGCGGCGGGGCGGTTTCTCCCGCCCCGCCCTGGGCACGCATGACTCACACCTCGCCCGGTATCCGGGGCCCCCGGGTCACTGGGGAAAGGACGCGACGCCATGTCGGAAGCCGTAACCCACTCAGCCACGGCCCCGGTCGCACGCCCCGAGTTGCTCGCGTCGCTCGATCCACTGTTGCGGGAATGGCTGCCCCGGCAGCGGTGGTTCGCGGGCAAAGGGCGTCCGGTGACCGGATTCTCCCTGGTCGCCGCGGTGGAACTACTGCCGTCCACAGCGCAGTTGGGCCTGATCCATCTGCTCGTACGCGCCCACCAGCCCCACACTCCGGCGCAGGGTGCCGCCTCGCATCCCGGGGACTGCTACCAGTTACTCATCGGCGTACGCGAGGCGCTGCCGCCACGGCTCGCGCCCGCGCTGATCGGGCATCTGGAGGAGGGGCCGCTGGCCGGCCGGACGGTGTACGAGGCGCTGCACGACCCACGCCCCGCCGGTGTCATCCTGGAAGCCCTGCGCACCGGGGCCCGCGTCGGCGACCTGCGCTTCGAGCACGACCGACGCCAGGAGATACGCAGGGACCTGGTACCGCGCCTGGTGACGGCGGAACAGTCCAACTCGTCGGTCGTCTACGGCGATACGTTCATCCTGAAGGTGCTGCGCCGGATCGTGCCCGGGGTCAACCCGGATCTGGAGCTTCCGCTGGCGCTGGCCCGGGAGGGCTGCGCGCGGGTCCCGGCGCCCGCGGCCTGGATGCTCGCGGACCTCGACGCGCGGACGTACGTACTCGGCGTGCTCCAGCCGTTCGTGCAGGGCGCGGCCGACGGCTGGGAGCTCGCGCTGCGCGAGCTGGCCAAGGGCGAGGACTTCGCCGCCGAGGCACGGGCGCTGGGCCGGGCCACCGCCGAGGTGCACACGGCGCTCGCCCGGTCACTGCCCACGGTCACGCTCGGGCACAGCCAGATACGGCCTCTCATCGACGCCATGACCGAGCGACTGGACGCCGCCGCACAGGCGGTGCCCGCGCTGCGGCCCCACGCACCCGGTCTGCGGACCGCGTTCGAGGCGCTGGCCGATCTGGCCGCGGAGGGCCACACATGGACGGCCCAGCGCGTCCACGGCGATCTGCATCTCGGCCAGTGCCTGCGCTCCCCCGACGGGGAATGGTCGCTCATCGACTTCGAGGGCGAGCCGTCGAAACCGCTCGCCGAGCGACGTATGCCCCAGCCCCCGGCACGCGACATCGCGGGCATGCTCCGCTCCTTCGACTACGCGGCCCACTCCGTCCCCCAGGCGCCCGGCTCCACGCGGGCAGGGGGGACCCCCGTCCCGACGGCGTCCGACTGGGCCGACGCCTGCCGGGCCGCCTACTGCACCGGATACGCCGAGGTCAGCGGCCTCGACCCGCGCACGGACCCCGTGCTGCTGCGCGCCTTCGAGACGGACAAGGCGGTGTACGAGGTCGTGTACGAGGCCCGGCACCGCCCGGACTGGCTGCCGGTTCCCCTGGCGGCGGTACGGCGGCTGGCCGCGTCGCCCTGATCCCCTTTCGACGTTCCCCAGTTCACCCTCCCGAGGAGGCCTTGCCCGTGACGCCCCGCCCCCCGTCCGACGAGAGTCCGAAGAAGATCGGCGCGAAGAACACGGCTGCCGCCGGGAAGCCGACGGCCGAGAAGACAGCGGCCGGGAAGACAGCGGCCGGGAAGGCGGCCGAGGCGAAGCCGACCGTCAAGAAGGTGACCGAGGGGAAACCGGCGGTCAAGAAGGCCGCCGCAGGCAGGAAGGCCGCCACGAAGAAGACCACGGCGGGCAAGAAGACCTCCGCGGCCAAGAAGGCCCTCTCCGCCCGGCGGACCGCCAAAAGCGTGGCGGCGGATGCCACGAAGACCTCGAAGAAGGTCCCGAAGAACGCCGCGAGGAAGGTCGTGACGGCCGTGGCGAAGATCCCTGAGCCCACCGTCGGCGAGAGCGGTCCCGCGATCGGGGAGACCGGACCCCTGCTGGACGAGAGCGTGCCCGCCGTCGCCGAGAGCGGTCCCGTCCTCGCCGGTGTCGACCCGTCGGACCGTCAGCGGCTGCTCGACGGCACGCACCACAATCCGCACGGGGTGCTTGGCGCCCACACGGTGCCGGGCGGTGTCGCCTTCCGGGCCTTCCGCCCGTACGCGCTCGGGGTCACCGTCGTCACGGACGACCTGCGCGCCGAACTGCGCGACGACGGGGACGGCTTCTTCTCCGGGCTGCTTCCGCTGCGCGCGGTACCGGAGTCGTACCGACTGCTCGTGGCGTACGAGGGGACGGTGCTGGAGACCGAGGACGCGTACCGATTCCTGCCGACGCTCGGCGAGTTGGACCTGTATCTGCTCGGTGAGGGCCGGCACGAGGAGTTGTGGCGGGCGCTCGGCGCCGAACCGATGGAGCAACAGGGCGTCACCGGAACGCGCTTCACCGTCTGGGCGCCGAACGCGCGGGGTGTCCGGCTGGCCGGAAGCTTCAACTTCTGGGACGGCACCGGGTATCCGATGCGCTCGCTCGGCTCCTCCGGGGTGTGGGAGCTCTTCGTTCCGGCGATCGGCGAGGGCGAGCTCTACAAGTTCGACATCACGCGCCCCGACGGTTCCCGTACCCTGCGCGCGGACCCGATGGCCCGCCGCACCGAGGTCCCGCCCAACACGTCCTCGATCGTCCACGCGTCCCACCACGTGTGGCAGGACGCTCAGTGGATGGCGAAAAGGGCAGCCCGGCCGGCTCATGAGGCGCCGTTCTCGGCGTACGAGGTGCATCTGCCGTCCTGGCGTCCCGGATTGACCTACCGTCAGCTCGCCGACCAGCTCCCCGCCTACGTCGCCGACCTCGGCTTCACCCACGTCGAGCTGATGCCCGTCGCGGAACACCCGTTCGGCGGCTCGTGGGGCTACCAGGTCACCGGTTTCTACGCCCCCACCGCCCGGCTCGGCGCCCCCGACGACTTCAAGCACCTCGTCGACGCCCTGCACCGGGCCGGCATCGGCGTCCTCATGGACTGGGTCCCCGCCCACTTCCCCCGCGACGAC
>NZ_JBEXNW010000087.1:0-3835 GCF_040611295.1 Streptomyces sp. NPDC002935 | reverse complement strand
GTGCGGCACGTGCGCGAAGCGGTGCGCTTCGCGCACGGCATCGAGACCCTCGGCGAGCTGGGTGTGACCACCTTCGTGGAGATCGGCCCGGGCGGTGTCCTCAGCGGCATGGCGCAGGGCTGTGTGGACGACATCGTCACCATCCCCGTACTCCGAGCCGACCGCCCCGAACCCCAGGCGCTCACCATCGCGTACGCCCAACTGCACGTCAGCGGCGCCGAAGTGGACTGGCAGGCCTTCTTCCCGGGCGCCCGGCGTCTCGACCTGCCCACGTACGCCTTCCAGCGCGAGCGCTACTGGCTCGCCGCCCCCGCCTCCGCCGGTGACATGCGCGCGGTGGGGCAGGGCGAGTCCGGTCACCCGCTCCTCGGCGCCGCCGTGCCGCTGGCCGAAGGCGACGGACACCTGCTCACCGGGCGGCTCTCGACGCACACGCACCCGTGGCTGGTGGACCACGCCGTCAGTGGGGTCGCGCTCCTGCCGGGAACCGCGTTCGTCGAGCTGGCGATCACCGCTGCCGACGCCGTGGGCTGCGACCTGCTGGAAGAGCTGACGCTGGAGACACCGCTGCTCGTGCCCGAGCGCGGCGGCGTCGCCCTGCAGGTGCGCGTCGGCGCCGACGACGGCTCGGGCCGCAGGCCGCTGACCGTGCACTCGCGGATCGACGACGGGGACGCGTACGCCCACGAGGACGACTTCGAGCGGGCATGGGTCCGGCACGCCTCCGGCTCGCTGACCGTCGCCACCGGAGGGCCCGTGGACGGGTCGCTCACCGCGTGGCCGCCCGTGGGTGCGGAGCCGGTCGACGTCGACGGGTTCTACGACCGCCTCGCCGGCATGGCGCTCGACTACGGCCCCGTCTTCCAGGGGCTGCGCGCCGCGTGGCGGAGCGGGGACGACTTCTTCGCCGAAGTGGAGCTGTCCGGCGCGGAGCGGACCGACGCGGGCGCGTACGGCCTGCACCCCGCCCTGTTCGATGCCGCCCTGCACACCGTCTGGCTGGGCGCGGTCGAGCCCGAGGCCGGGACGGGGAACGGGCTGCTGCCGTTCGCCTGGAGCGGCGTACGGCTGGCGGCTGCCGGAGCCTCCGACCTGCGGGTGAAGGTCTCGCGCGCCGGTATCGGCACCGGCAGCTCCACGGTGTCGCTCGTGCTGGCCGACGGCACTGGCGAGCCTGTCGCGCAGGTCGACTCGCTGACACTGCGCCCGGTGCCCGCCGACCAGTTGCGCGTCGGTTCCGGCAGCGACGACGCGGTCTTCGGCCTGGAGTGGACGCCGGTCAGGCTGCCGTCCGCACCGGACGGCATAAGGATCGAGACGTACGACGATCTCGCCGCTCTTCGGGCCGCTGACTCGCCGGCGGACACCGAAGCCGATGCCGGAGCCGTGGCCGATGCCGTGGTCGTGCCCTGCCCGACCGGGACCGGCGCGGACCTGGCCACCCGGGTCCGTCAGGTCACCCACGCCGTGCTGGAACTGGTGCAGTGGTGGCTGGCCGAGGAACGCCCGGCGCGCCTGGTGCTGGTGACGCGTACGGGAGACCTCGCCCAGTCGGCGGTCTGCGGACTGGTGCGTTCGGCGCAGACCGAGAACCCCGACCGCATCGTGCTGGTCGAGACCTCCAACGATGCCAATGCCAATGCCAATGCCAATGCCAATGCCGACGCCGGCAGTGGTGTCGACGACGCCGGTCTTGCCCGGGTGCTGCCCGGCTTGATCGCGTCGGGTGAGCCGCAGGCCGCAGTGCACGCGGGCGACGAGGTCCGGGTGCCGAGGCTCGTCCGCGTCGCCGCGCCGGACGCGGACCCGGAGCTTCCCGGCCTCGGCTCCGGCACCGTCCTGCTGACCGGCGCGTCGGGCGGGCTGGGCGGGCTGTTCGCCCGGCACTTGGTCGCCGAGCACGGCGTCCGCAGTCTGCTGCTGGTCAGCCGCCGCGGCGGCGACGCCCCCGGCGCGGCCGAGCTGACCTCCGAGCTGACCGCGCAGGGCGCCGACGTCACCTGGGCCGCGTGTGATGTGGCCGACCGCGACGCCGTCCGTGCACTCCTGGGCCGGCCCGGGCAGAGCCTGTCCGCGATCATCCACACCGCCGGAGTCCTGGACGACGGAATCATCGGCTCACTGACCCCCGAGCGGCTGGACGCCGTGTTCCGCCCGAAGGTGGACGCGGCGCTGAACCTGCACGACCTGGCGGGTGAGCTGTCCGGCGACCTGTCCGCGTTCGTGCTCTTCTCCTCGGTGGCGGGCACCCTCGGCACGCCGGGCCAGGGGAACTACGCCGCTGCCAACACCTTCCTCGACGCCCTCGCCGAGCACCGCCGTGCCACGGGCCTGCGGGCCACGTCGCTGGCCTGGGGCCTGTGGGCGCAGGACAGCGAGAGCGCCATGACCGGCAGCCTCGACCAAACCGATCTCACCCGCATCAAGCGCATGGGCCTCGCCGCGATCCCGTCGGCGGAGGGCCTGCGGATGTTCGACGCGGCACTGGCCACCGATCGGGCAGCAGTCGCCCCGATCCGGCTCGACACGTCCGCCTTCCGCGACGGACAGGGGCAGCCAGTGCCGCCGGTCCTGCGCGGACTGGTGCGGGTCGCGCCGGTGCGGCGCACGGCGCAGACCGCGCCGGAGGGATCGCTGGGTCAGCGGCTGGCCGGGCTGCCGGAGGCCGAGCGCGAGCAGGTGGTGCTGGACCTGGTGCGTACTCAGGTCGCCGCCGTGCTCGGGCACGTCGGCGCACAGTCGGTCGGCGCGGACGACTCGTTCAAGGACATCGGATTCGACTCGCTGACCGCCGTCGAACTGCGCAACCGGCTCAACTCGGCCGTCGGCATGCGCCTGCCCGCCACCCTGATCTTCGACTACCCGAACCCGCTTACCCTCGCCCGCTTCCTCACCGCCGAAGCCGCAGGCTCCGGCGAGGCGGCGGCAGCCGTGCCGGCGACCCTCTCCACGGCCACCGGAACGGCGGACGAGCCCATCGCGATCGTGGGCATGGCCTGCCGCTACCCCGGCGGCGTGGAGTCGCCCGAAGACCTGTGGCAGCTGGTGTCCTCCGGCCGCGACGCGATCTCGGGCTTCCCCGAGGACCGCGGCTGGGACGTCGAGCGGCTCTACAACCCGAACCCCGACCAGTGGGGCACCAGCTACACCCGAGAAGGCGGCTTCCTCCACGACGCGGCGGACTTCGACGCCGAGTTCTTCGGGATCTCGCCGCGTGAGGCGTTGGCGATGGACCCGCAGCAGCGGTTGCTGTTGGAGACGTCGTGGGAGGCGTTCGAGCGGGCCGGGATCGACCCGGCGACGGTGCGGGGCAGTAGGACCGGTGTCTTCGCCGGCGTGATGTACCACGACTACGGCGGGCGCGTGCACACCTCGCCGGCAGGGCTGGAGGGCTACCTCGTCAACGGCAGCGCGGGCAGCGTCGCTTCGGGGCGTGTTTCGTACACCTTCGGGCTTGAGGGCCCGGCGGTCACCGTCGACACGGCGTGCTCGTCGTCGCTCGTGGCCCTCCACCTCGCCGCGCAGGCGCTGCGGAGCGGGGAGTGCTCGATGGCCCTCGTCGGCGGCGTCACGGTGATGGCAGGCCCGTCCGTGTTCGTGGAGTTCAGCCGTCAGCGTGGCTTGTCGGCGGACGGTCGGTGCAAGGCGTTCGCCTCGGGGGCGGACGGTACGGGCTGGGCCGAGGGTGCGGGCATGCTGTTGGTGGAGCGGTTGTCCGACGCCCGTCGGAACGGGCACCAGGTGCTGGCGGTCGTTCGCGGTACGGCGGTGAACCAGGACGGTGCGTCGAACGGTCTGACGGCTCCGAACGGGCCGTCGCAGCAGCGGGTGATCC
>NZ_JBEXNW010000086.1:0-4021 GCF_040611295.1 Streptomyces sp. NPDC002935 | reverse complement strand
TCACGTCCGGCCAATGGGAAGACATTCGAGCTAGCCGCCACGGCGGCGCTCCCGCGCCGGAGCCGGCCGCCGCGCGGGGCCGTCAGAGCCGGGACAGCTCGTCCACCAGGTCGTCCAGGCCCAGCGAGCCCTGGGACAGGGCGGCCATGTGCCAGGCCTTGGCGTCGAAGGCGTCACCGTGGCGCTTCTTCGCGTTCTCGCGGCCCAGCAGCCAGGCACGCTCACCCAGCTTGTAGCCGATGGCCTGGCCGGGCATCGTGAGATAGCGGGTCAGCTCGCTCTCCACGAAGTCGGCCGGGCGGCTGCTGTGCGCGCCGAAGAACTCCTGCGCCAGCTCCGGTGTCCAGCGCTCGCCCGGGTGGAACGGCGCGTCGGCCGGAATCTCCAGCTCCAGGTGCATGCCGATGTCGACGATGACCCGGGCGGCCCGCATCATCTGCGCGTCGAGGTAACCGAGCCGCTGCTCCGCGTCCGTGAGGAAACCGAGCTCGTCCATCAGCCGCTCCGCGTACAGCGCCCAGCCCTCGCAGTTGGCGCTGACCTGGCCGACGGTGGCCTGGTACCGGGACAGGTCCTCGACGACGTACACCCACTGCGCGAGCTGGAGGTGATGGCCGGGGACACCCTCGTGGTACCAGGTCGAGACGAGGTCGTAGACGGGGAAACGCGTCTGCCCCATCGTGGGCAGCCAGGTACGGCCCGGACGGGAGAAGTCCTGCGAGGGGGCGGTGTAGTAGGGGGCCGCGGCGCCGCCGGGCGGGGCGATGCGGGACTCCACCTTCCGTACCGGCTCGGCGAGTTCGAAATGCGTGCCGTCCAGGGCCGCGATCGCCTCGTCCATCAGCTCCTGGAGCCACGTCCGGACTTCCTCGACGCCTTCGATGTGCCGGCCGTGCTCGTCGAGGTGCGCGAGCGCGACCCAGGGAGTCGCGGCGCCGGGCAGGATCTTCTCGGCCTCGGTCCTCATCTCGGCGAGGAGACGGTGGTACTCGGCCCAGCCGTACGCGTAGGCCTCGTCGAGGTCCAGATCCGTACCGTTGAAGTAGCGCGCCAGCCGTGCGTACCGCTCGTGGCCCACCGTGTTCGGCGCGCCCTCGATCGTGGGCTCGTACACCTCGCGCATCCAGTCCCGCAGGGCGACCAGCGACTCAGTGGCGGCACGCGCCGCCGCGTCCAGCTCCGCGCGCACGGAGTCGGGGCCCGCCACGACGAACTCCTCGAACCAGCCACGGCCCTGCCCGTCCGTGTCCGACCACTCGGTGAGCTGCTCGATGAACGTCGCGGTCGGGCGCGGGCCCGCGTACAGCTTGCGGTCCAGTCCGAGCGCCAGGGATTCCCGGTAGCCCGCGAGCGCGGCCGGCACCGCGCGCAGCCGCTCGGCGACCGCGGCCCAGTCCTCGTCGGTCTCCGTCGGCGTCAGGGTGAAGACCTGCCGCACACTGTGCGCCGCCGTGTGCAGGTTGCCGACCGACCGCAGGCCCTCGCCCGCGTCGTGGACCGCGAGGCCGGCGGTGAGCCGCTCACGCAGCAGCCGGGCACAACGGCGCTCGATGTCACGTTCCGCGCCGGGCAGCCGCTCCGCCTCGTCCAGCCGCGCGAGCGTCACCCGCGCCAGCTCGGCGACAGCCTCCTGGCCGGCTGGCGAGGTGTCGGGGAGCCTGCTGTGACTCTCCCGCACACCGAGGTAGGTACCGAGAACCGGGTCAAGGGCGATGAGCTCGTCGACGTACGCGTCGGCGACCTCGCGGGGCAACGGGTTCTTCGTCTGCGACATGCGCTCATCCTCATACGGGGACGGGCGCCGCGTCAGCCCGGTCAGCCGGGCTTTTCACCGCATCAGCCGGATTTGGCCGGAGGTGATGTGCCCGGCGCGGCGGGTGGCAGCAAGGGGCCGCAGTCCCACTGCTGGAATATCAACCGCGTCTCCACCCGCGCCACTTCGCGCTGCGAGGTGAACTCGTCGAGCACCAGTCGCTGCAGATCCGCCATGTCCGCGACCGCGACATGGACGAGGTAGTCGTCGGGGCCGGTGAGATGGAAGACGGTACGGGACTCCGGAAGCACCCTGATCCGGTCCACGAAGGGCCCGACCAGTTCCCGGCGGTGCGGCCGGACCTGCACCAACAGCAGCGCCTCGAGACCCCGGCCCAGCTTCGCCGGGTCCAGCCGCAGCTGATGGCCGAGAATCACCCCTGCCCGCCGCAGTCTGGTCACCCGGTCCAGACAGGTCGAGGGCGCGACCCCGACCTGCGCCGCGAGATCGCGGTACGTCGTCCGTGCGTCGTTCTGCAACAGCCGCAACAGATGAAGATCCACCGGATCGAGTACGACAGAATCGGCCATGGCGCGAACGTAGCACGGGATGTGGCGCCCGAACCCCGTCCGGTGTTCAGGCTGCCGCCCATGGACTCCGTTGTGTACGACACCCGCGGCGCGTACGACGCGCAGGACGACCTGAACGGCATCGGTCAGGTCTTCGCCGCTCCCGGGCCCCGGGCCCTCGCCACCGAAGCCGTGCACGCCGGCCGGGAGGATCTGGCCGCTCTGGGGCTGCACGCCGCCCCGATCGACCTGTCCACCACCTACCCCTCGTACGACAGCCGCGGCGAGGCCGCCCGGATCGACGCCTTCGCGGCCGACGGCGCAGAGCCCGAGGGCCCGCCCGTCTACGCCCGCCTCGGCAATCCGACCGTCGCCCGCTTCGAGACCGCCCTCGCGCGCCTCGAAGGCACCGAGAGCGCGGTCGCCTTCGCGAGCGGCATGGCCGCGCTGAGCGCCGTCCTCCTCGTACGGAACGCGATGGGGCTGCGTCACGTCGTCGCCGTACGTCCCCTCTACGGCTGCAGCGACCACCTCCTCACGGCCGGACTGCTCGGCACCGAGGTCACCTGGGTCGACCCCGCGGGCATCGCCGACGCGCTCCGCCCCGACACGGGCCTCGTGATGGTCGAGTCCCCGGCCAACCCGACGCTCGCCGAGCTCGACCTCCGGGCCGTGGCGCACTCCTGCGGTTCCGTCCCCCTCCTCGCAGACAACACCTTCGCCACGCCCGTGCTGCAACGCCCCGCCGAACACGGCGCGCGCCTGATCCTGCACAGCGCCACCAAGTACCTGGGCGGACACGGGGACGTGATGGCCGGAGTCGTCGCGTGCGACGAGGACTTCGCCCGGCGGCTGCGCCAGGTGCGGTTCGCGACGGGAGGTGTCCTGCATCCGCTGGCCGGCTATCTGCTGCTGCGCGGCCTGTCGACGCTGCCCGTCCGGGTCCGGGCCGCGTCCTCGAACGCCGCGGAACTCGTCCGCCGGCTCGCCGCCGATCCGCGCGTCGCCCGCGTCCACTATCCGCGCATCGGTGGCGCCATGATCGCCTTCGAGGTCCACGGCGACCCCCACGACGTCATCGCCGGAGTCCGGCTGATCACCCCCGCCGTGAGCCTCGGCAGCGTCGACAGCCTCATCCAGCACCCGGCCTCCATCAGCCACCGCATAGTCCCCACCGAGGACCGCCACGAGTCGGGCGTCAGCGACCGCCTGCTGCGCCTGTCGGTGGGCCTGGAGGACGTGGACGACCTGTGGTCCGACCTGGACGGAGCACTGGGGTACACGAACGGGGGATGAGGCTCCTTGGGCGGAGGGCGGAGGGCGGAGGCGGAGGGGCGGGGGATGAAGGCCGGGGATGAGGGTGTCGGCGGTGCCCTGCGGGTCCCGCGGCTCCCGGCGTGCGGGGCGAGCCACGGGAACCGCGCCCCCGCCGAGGACTTCGCTCCGCCGGGCCACCGCCGCCCGGCGTTCCCCGTCGGGCGGAGCGGCCGACGGGCCGGCTCCGGTCTGGTGGCCCGGGCCGGTGGGCCGGGGCAGGTGGAGCGGCGGGTCGCGGACCCGCGTTCTCGGGGCTAGGGCCTGTCCGGCGGATCAAGTCGGAGGAGACCTGCGGCGCCTGATCAGCGCACGTGAGCGGGGTCTGGTGCGTCCAACTGCAAGGCGGAGGAGGGCGTCGATGCGGAGCATCGGCAACCGACGA
>NZ_JBEXNW010000085.1:0-4162 GCF_040611295.1 Streptomyces sp. NPDC002935 | reverse complement strand
GTGGGGGGGTGGGTGGGGGCCGCGCGGGGTGGTGGGGCCCGCGCCCGCTCGCGGCGGGGGGGGCGGGGCCCCGGGCGGGCGGGAATCGCGTCCCGGGGCCGCGCGCCCGCTACCGGGTCAGCGCCCCAGCGCCGCGACGCCCGCTGCGGCGAACTTCTCGTCCAGGTCGCCGGAGGGGGCTCCGGCGACACCGATCCCGGCCACCGGGGCACCCTTGACGGCGAGCGGCGTGCCACCGGCGAGGAACAGTGTGCCGGGGATGTCCTTCAGGTTCGGGGCCTGTGCCAGACGCTGGGCGAGCTCCGACCTGGCAGCACCGAACCCCAGTAGGTTCCCAGCGGTGTGCATGACGACGAGGCCGGCGGACTGCGGCTGAGGGTTGGCTAGTTCGTGCCCGCACGCACCTCGTGCAGCAGCCGCGCGAACTCGTCGGGATCATCTCTGCGCATGCGCTTGAGCTGCCGCAACTCCCATGCCCCTGCCTTGCCAAACGGCCTCGCACTGGAGCCCGTCCACGGCGTGCGGCCGCTCATCCTCGATCGGGTGCTGGCCCGACGCCTGCGGCAGATGGCCGCCGAGGTCGGCCGCGAGAGCGGCCACGACCCGGACGGCTCGATCGCCGGGCTCCGGAGAAGAGCGCCAGGTGGTCCGCCAGCTCGGCAGCAGGGAACTGCTCCTCGGACCACACTGCCCGCCCGTGTTCCCAGATGGACAGGTCTGCCTCGACGTCGAGGAACAGCACCGCCGCAGGCGCCTTCCGCGCGTGAGGGAATCCGCCGCGAGGCGAGGCAGAGTCACCGGCGGGGTCTCCGGCCCACATGGTGCTGAACCTGGGAGAGATCCTGCGCGCAGTAGCGACGCTAGGATCCCGATCATGAGCAACGGGGGCGGGAGCTACGCCCAGCAGGACCCGGACGGTGACACGGGCGCGGAGTTCGCCTACCGGCTGACGGTCGAGGACTTCGAAGAGGCGATCAGTGCCCAAGCCTGGCGTTCACCGGGCAGGTTGATCTGCTCATGGCTGGTCTTGCTGGCCGGCTGGGCCGGCAGTGCCCTGTTTTTTGATCTTCGTGTTTACGGGTGGATCATCACGCTGACAGCCGCTGTGGGCGTGATGTACCAGGGCCTGGTTGCAGAGCGGCGCGCCAAGGCACGCAAGGCAGCCGACGCAGCGGAGTTCCGCATGGTCGCGAACGATCACGGCGTGGTGATCAGCTCTGCCGAGCAAGGCTCCGCTGCCGCCGACTGGACACACTTCCGCTCATACCTGGAGACACCACGGCTGTTCGTGCTGGTACGTGGAACGCACTGGACCCCGACCTTGATTGCCTTCCCCAAACGGGGGGCCCAGAGCGCTGGGGACCTGGAACGGCTCCGCTCGCTTCTGCACGGGAGGCTGAAGCGGGTCTAGGGCTCGGCCGAGACGTGATGATCACGTGGCCAGTTTTCAATCTCCGCCCGCTGGTAGCCTCTGCAGGCGCTGACCAGCGCGCAAGAACGACATCAGTCAGCCGGGCGGCAAATACCCGCTGGGGGTACAGTGGGCCGCCCCGGCGAACGCATCCGACAGGTGGACGCATGGCGATACGGACAGCTCACAGCGGCGGCATGACCGTCCGCTGGGTGTACGGGCTGTTCATCGCCCTGTGTGCCGCGCTGGCCGTGCTGGTCCATCACGAGACCGCCGCGATGAGCCCCTCACCCATGACGGGCGCCTCGTCCGTGATGAGCACCTCATCCACGGCGGACGCCACCCATGCCGGCCACGTCATGCCGGGCAAGGACACGCCGACCGCCCGGAATCCCTCCTCTCCGAACGCCGACGACACCGGTTGCTGTGACGGGCCCGGCATACAGCACTGCGCCGCGGCGAGCATCGCCACCGTGCAGCTTGCCGTCCCCAGCGAGAACGAGTCCTCTCCGCTCGCGGATCTTCGTGAGGCCGCGGCGCGGCGTGCGCCGGCCGGTGTGGTCGGCCGAGCCCCGCCCGACCTGTCCGTCCTCTCGCAACTGCGCATTTAGGCCGCGCCGGACGGCGCGCGATGTGCCGTCCCTCCGCGACCGCATCGGCAGTTACGACACAGAGGACAACAACGTCATGAACAGCATCAATCGCCGCTCCGTCCTGCTCGCAGGCCTCGGAGCCGCTGGCGCGGGCGCGCTCGCCGCCTGCAGCAGCGGGGGCGGCTCCGGCTCCGCCAGCGGTAACGCTCTGGTCAGCCCCACCGCCTCGGCCGTCCGCGCCGCCGACATGAAGCGCAAAGCCACGGGACGGCGGAAGAAGATCACCCTGACCGCCGCGCCCGCGATGATCGACCTGGGCGCCGGCGTCATGCCCAAGACCTGGGCCTTCGACGGCCGCACCCCGGGCAAGGAAGTCCGGCTCTCTGCTGGTGACACGCTCGTCGCCGAGCTCTCCAACCAGCTCCCGGACAAGACCACCACGTCGATCCACTGGCACGGCATCGCGCTGCGCAACGACATGGACGGAGTGCCTCCCGCCGTCCAGTCCAGCGTCCGGGCCGGCTCCACCTTCACCTACAGCTTCATCGCCCCCGACCCCGGCACGTACTTCTTCCACCCGCACGTCGGCGTCCAGCTCGACCGGGGCCTGTACGCCCCGCTGATCGTCGAGGACCCCCGGGAGCCGCTGTCGTACGACGACGAATGGGTCGTCCTCCTCGACGACTGGCTCGACGGTGTCACCGGCACCCCCGACGAAGCCTTCACCGAACTCAAGCGCGGCATGGCCGACATGGGTGACATGAGCGGCATGGACATGGGCAGCGGCCCGAGCGCCAGCAGCTCGGACGGCAGCATGGGCAATATGGGGGACATGGGCGGGATGGACATGGGCAGCGCCGCATCCCCTTCCGCTTCGGCCTCCTCATCCGGCGGCATGTCGAAGAAGTTCATGCTCAGCGGCGCCACCAGCACGCTGCTCGGCGGCGACGCCGGCGACGTGAAGTACCCGCACCACCTGATCAACGGCCGCGTGGCGGCCGATCCGGGCGTCTACACCGGCAAGCCCGGCAAGAAGGTCCGGCTGCGGATCATCAACGCCGGCGCGGACACCGCCTACCGCGTCGCCCTCGGCGGCCACAAGCTGACCATCACCCACACCGACGGCTTCCCGGTGCAGCACCAGGAGGTGGACGCCCTGCTGGTCGGCATGGGCGAACGCTACGACGTCCTCGTCACCCTCGACGACGGAGTCTTCCCGCTCGTCGCCCTGGCCGAGGGCAAGAACGCGAACGGCCTGGCCCTGGTGCGCACGGGGTCCGGGAGCAAGCCGTCCGCGACCGTCCGCCCGAAGGAACTCAACGGCATGATCATGACGGCGTCCCAGCTGCGGGCCGCCGACGACGTGCGGCTCAAGTCCGCCAAGACCGACGTCACGCACCGGATCAAGCTGACCGGCAACATGATGAAGTACGACTGGGCCATCAACGGCACGCCGTTCGACATGGCGAAGCCCGAGGCGCACCCGATCGTCATCGAGGAGGGCCAGCGCGTACGGCTCGACTTCGTCAACACCACCGAGATGTGGCACCCGATGCACCTGCACGGCCACACGTACCAGCTCGGCGCCTCCGGCCCGCGCAAGGACACCGCGATCGTGCTGCCCAAGAAGACGGTGTCCGTGTTCCTCGACGCCGACAACCCCGGCCAGTGGATGCTGCACTGCCACAACGCGTACCACGGCGAGACGGGGATGATGGCGAACGTGGCCTACAAGGCCTGACGTTCTCCTCGCGCTGCCCGGACGGGCGCACCGGGTTCCGACCGGGTGCGCCCGAGCCGTTCACGGTGGCGACCGCGACGGCGGCTTGCCCGGCGTGGTGCCGGGGCGGCGGAGGTTGTCCTGGCCGACCAGGGCCAGGCCGCGGCCGAACCGCTCACGCAGGCCGGCCGCGACGGACGACTTCCTTGAGGCGCTGTTGCCGCGGACCACGACCAGCCGGGATTCTTCGGTGCCCACCATCAGGGCCCTCACGTTTAATCCTTCTTTGGCGACCCGGACTCGCGCAGTACCTGCGCCCTGGGCAGAACGGCACCCACGCCGGCCGCGGCCGCTCCGGAGCGAGCGGAGAGCACGGAACATCGACGGTGCCTATGTCGAGTGGCGCCGCATGGAACGCTCAGGCTTGCGCCGTGCCCA
>NZ_JBEXNW010000084.1:0-5400 GCF_040611295.1 Streptomyces sp. NPDC002935 | reverse complement strand
ATCAGATCCTTTCGGGCCTGATTTCCTCGGTGCTTTCCAGGTAATCCGCTTTCGCGTTTCCCTTTCCAGCGGCTCCGACTTTATCAGAATCTCTGGACCGGATTGACCGGCGACCAATTCTGAATCATCAGGAGAAGCTTCTTCTGAATCGACGTATCGATTGCTTTGAGAAGCGAGCAGACTCTAACTGCTGCCGCCGGACGTGTCCAGTTCTAGGCAACTGTTCGAATCTACCTCCCCAGTCTACCTCTGTCAACGGGTTTTCTGGGGCGAAGAGGAGACTAGCAGGTCAGCGGGTGTGGACGCACATCAGGCGGCCGTCGGGAGAGTGGCGCTGCGCTCGGAGGCCGCGACGTCCCCGGTGTCGCCGGAGCGTGCCGCGCGGCCTCCGAGGACATAGACGTACAGGAGAAAGGCCAGTTCGGCCGCGATTCCGATGCCGATTCGGGCCCAGGTGGGCAGACCCGACGGCGTGACGAAGCCTTCGATGGCACCCGAGACGAAGAGGATCAGCGCCAGGCCTATCGCCATCCCCAGCGCGGCACGGCCCTCTTCCGCGAGGGCTGTGCGACGGGATCGTGGGCCTGGATCGATCACGGTCCAGCCCAGTCGCAGTCCTGTGCCCGCGGCGACGAAGACGGCTGTCAGTTCCAGCAGCCCATGGGGGAGAACGAGCCCCAGGAACGTGTCGAGGCGGCCGGCCGATGACATCAGGCCGATACCCACGCCCAGGTTGAGCATGTTCTCGAAGAGGATCCAGAGGACCGGGAGGCCCAGGAAGACGCCCAGCACCAGGCACATCGCGGCGGCCTGGGCGTTGTTCGTCCACACCTGGGCGGCGAAGGAGGCGGCGGGGTGGCTGGAGTAGTAGGTCTCGTACTCGCCACCGGGTCGGGTGAGGTCACGCAGTTCGCTGGGGGCGGCGATCGAGGCCTGCACCTCGGGGTGTGTGCCGATCCACCACCCGAGGAGGGCGGCTATCGCCGTGGACAGGAGCGCCGTGGGCACCCACCAGTGGCGGGAGCGGTAGACCGCTGCCGGGAAACCGTGTGTCAAGAAGCGGGTGACATCGCGCCAGGAGGCTCGGCGGGTGCCTGTAACGGCACTGCGCGCGCGTGCCACGAGTTGGCTGAGGCGCCCGGTGAGCTGGGGGTCCGGCGCACTGGACTGGATCAGCGAGAGATGCGTGGCCGTTCGCTGATAGAGGGTGACGAGCTCGTCGGCCTCGGCTCCGGTGAGGCGGCGCTGGCGGCGCAGCAGGGCGTCGAGTCTGTCCCACTCGGCTCGGTGGGCGGAGACGAAGACGTCGAGGTCCATCGGTTTGCCTGCTCCTCGGCTGCTCGTCGGCTGCTCATTGTGGGCGTCAGCTTGTCGTACTGCGGCGCGATGTGCGCTCAGCTTGGCAGACTGGCGGTTCTCGGGGCAGGTCAGGGGAAGGACGGCAAGCGTGAGTGAGCTAGTGACGGGCGAGGCGGTGGCGCTGGAGCTGCGCCCTGCGAAATTGCCGAGCCGGGCGCTGGCGGTGTTGCTCGACCTTGCTGTGGCGATGGCGGTCTACCTCGTCGTGACCATCGGTCTGGTCGCCGCGACCGCCGCGTTGGACGAAGCGGCGCAGATCGCCGTGTCGATCGCGAGCTTCCTTCTTGTGCTGGTCGGTGGCCCGATTGCGGTGGAGACGCTCAGCCACGGCCGGTCGCTGGGGAAGCTGGCGTGCGGGCTGCGGGTGGTCCGGGACGACGGCGGGCCGATCCGGTTCCGGCACGCGCTGGTGCGCGGTGCCGTGGGTGTGGTCGAGATTCTGATGACGTTCGGAATCGTCGCGTGCATCGCCTCGCTGGTGTCGGAGCGCGGGCGGCGGCTCGGTGACGTGTTCGCGGGGACGCTTGTCGTACGGGAGCGGATACCGGTGGGTCGTATGCCCTACGTTCCTCCGCCGCCGCCCTGGCTGGCGGGGCGGTTCGCCGAGCTCGATCTGTCCGCCGTCCCGGACGGGCTGTGGCTGGCCATTCGCCAATACCTGACGCGGATGCAGCAGCTGGATCCGCAGGTGGGTGGGGCGATGGCGGAACGGCTCGCCGTGGACCTCGCCGGTCGTACCGGAGCTCCGGCGCCGCAGGGCGTGCCGGCGGGCGCGTATCTCGCGGCCGTGGTGCAGGAGCGGCAGACCCGGGAGGCGCGTCGGGCGTTCGGAAGTGTGTCGGGCGGTTTCGCTGCGCCCGGGTCGGGTGGCTATCCCGTCCAGCCCGGCGGTCCCGTCGGCTACCCGCTTCAGCCTGGCGGCCCTACTGGCTACCCGCCACAACCAGGTGGTCCCGCCGGCTATCCCGTTCAGTCAGGCGGCCCTACTGGCTACCCGCCACGACCGGGTGGTCCCGCCGGCCATCCCGTCCAGCCCGGCGGTCCCACCGGCTACCCCCAGCAGCCGGGGTCTGGTGTCCACTCCGCCCGGCCGGGACCCTCCGGGTATCAGGGCGCGGCTCAGCAGCCCGCGGCCCCGCAGCCCTCGCCGCCTCCGGCCGGCCCGGTCGAGCAGGCCGGTCAGGGGGAGCGCCCCGCGACCGGATTCGCGCCGCCCGCGTAACCGCGCTCGTCGCCGGCTCGGCATCCCGGGCAGGACCGGTACCGCGAACCCGCCGTCAGGTGAACACCGACGGCGGTGATTCGAGGTCCTCCAGCTCGATGCCGGGGGCGGCGAGCACCACGTCTCCCGCGATGTGCACGGCGTGCTGTTCCCCCGTGTCCAGCGCCGTGACCTGGTATTCGTCCACGGTCAGCGGACCGTTGTCAGTGGCGTGTGTTTCGCTTGCGATCAAGGCCCAGGACTGGTCGAGGGTGCGCGGAGCGAGGACCGGATCGGTGAAAGCGACGAGGCGTACGCGGGTCGCCGGGGCGGCGGCGGACGGGGTGAGGCTAAGGAGGCGGGCGGTGGCGACGAGAAACGCGGGAGAGGTCCCGGTGAAGGCATGGGCGGACACATTGCCTTCGGTGGCCTCGGTGCCGGTGGGGTCGGTGCGGACCCAGGTCACGCCGTCGAGGGCGGCACCCCGTACTTGCCAGTTCGCGGCGTGCAGTTCGAGGCGGATGGGGCGGCCGCGTTCGTCGAGGGCGAGGTCGACGGAGCCGGTGACCGTGCCTTGCCGGGGGACCTCGTCGGGCCCTGTGCCGGAGGGGGTGGTGAGTTGGGAGACGTAGCGCCAGCCGGAGGGGCCGGGCGCGCAGTGGAAGTGTTCTTCGGCGAGGGGGGTGTGATCGTGCGGATCGTGGAGCGAATAGCGGCCTCGGGGCATGGGCGTTCAGGTCCTCATCGGGGACAGGCCCCCGCCGGGACGGCGAGGGCCTGCTGACATCCGGACGCCGAGCGGTGGTACCGCTGCTCGGCGGGCTTGCTCAGTAGCGGTAGTGGTCCGACTTGTACGGGCCATCGACCTCGACACCGATATAGGCGGCCTGCTCGGGGCGGAGCGTCGTCAGCTTCACGCCGAGCGCGTCGAGGTGGAGACGGGCGACCTTCTCGTCGAGGTGCTTGGGCAGCACGTAGACGTCGGTCGGGTACTCCTCGGGCTTGGTGAACAGCTCGATCTGGGCCAGGGTCTGGTCCGCGAACGAGTTGGACATCACGAAGGAGGGGTGGCCGGTCGCGTTGCCCAGGTTCAGCAGGCGGCCCTCGGACAGCACGATGATGACCTTGCCGTCGGAGAACTTCCAGGTGTGGACCTGCGGCTTGACCTCGTCCTTGACAATGCCGGGGATCTTGGCGAGACCGGCCATGTCGATCTCGTTGTCGAAGTGGCCGATGTTGCCGACGATCGCCTGGTGCTTCATCTTGGCCATGTCGGAGGCCATGATGATGTCCTTGTTGCCCGTCGTGGTGACGAAGATGTCGGCCTTGTCGATGACCTCGTCGAGGGTCGTGACCTGGTAGCCGTCCATCGCCGCCTGCAGGGCGCAGATCGGGTCGATCTCGGTGATGATCACCCGGGCGCCCTGGCCGCGGAGGGACTCCGCGCAGCCCTTGCCCACGTCGCCGTAGCCACAGACGACAACGGTCTTGCCGCCGATCAGGGTGTCGGTGGCGCGGTTGATGCCGTCGATCAGAGAGTGGCGGCAGCCGTACTTGTTGTCGAACTTCGACTTGGTGACGGCGTCGTTCACGTTGATCGCCGGGAACAGCAGGGTGCCGTCGCGGTACATCTCGTACAGACGGTGGACGCCGGTCGTGGTCTCCTCGGTCACGCCGCGGATCTCCGAGGCGAGCTGGGTCCACTTCTGCGAGCCGTCGGTGATGGTGCGGTGCAGGAGTTCGAGGACGACGCGGTGCTCGTCGGACTCGGCGGTGTCGACCGAGGGGACCTTGCCGTCCTTCTCGTACTCGACGCCGTTGTGGACGAGCATGGTGGCGTCACCACCGTCGTCCAGGATCATGTTCGGGCCGCCGGTGGGGGTGTTCGGCCAGGTCAGCGCCTGCTCCGTGCACCACCAGTACTCCTCCAGGGTCTCGCCCTTCCAGGCGAAGACCGGGACGCCCTGCGGGTTCTCGGGCGTGCCGTTCGGGCCGACCGCGATGGCGGCGGCGGCGTGGTCCTGGGTGGAGAAGATGTTGCAGGAGGCCCAGCGGACCTCGGCGCCCAGGGCGACGAGGGTCTCGATGAGGACGGCGGTCTGCACCGTCATGTGCAGGGAGCCGGTGACGCGGGCGCCCGCGAGGGGCTGCGTCTCGGCGTACTCCTTGCGGATCGACATCAGGCCGGGCATCTCGTGCTCGGCGAGGGTGATCTCCTTGCGGCCGAACTCGGCCAGGGAGAGGTCGGCGACCTTGAAGTCCTGTCGGTTGTCGACAGTCGTCATACGAGCTGCTCCTCGGAATCGGGGCGAGGTGGGTAGGGCTGTTCTGCGCGGCGGCCGGCACGAACGCATGCCCGGTCGGGGCACGGACGTGGACCGGCAGGGCACAGGAGTGCCCGGTGCGCGCAGCGCAGTCCGTCGGAGGCCCTCTCTCCCTCGGCCGGTCCGCGGTGGGACCGCCCGACCGCCATCAGCAGCGACGTCTGGCTCAGTCACCAAGCTACACCGGTGGGCCCGTCCCTCCCCAGTCCGCCTCCGGGCGGGCCGGGGTCCGATCGGCCCGGCGACGGGCCGATCACGGGGCGGGTGGTGCGCGTGATGCCTCCGTGGGCCGTACCGCAGACCGGGACAGGCGAGTTGACCCGCAGAGCTGAACGGTGGAGTTGAACGGCAGAGCTGAACGGTGGAGGGCGCGGTCGACGTGGAGCACGACGTCGCCGTCCTTGTACGTCGTCGGGGCCCGCCTGAGATCTCAGGCGGGCCCCCGGATTTGCCGGGAGGTGGCGCCCCCCCCCACCACCCACCCCGACGGGGCGGGGGGGGGCCCCCGCGGGGTTT
>NZ_JBEXNW010000083.1:0-5687 GCF_040611295.1 Streptomyces sp. NPDC002935 | reverse complement strand
GGGTCGGACCCGTTGGAACCGGTGTGCGACATGGTGTTGTGGCTCGCCATGTCCGCGCTGTGGGCCTGGGCGGCCTGCGAGAGCTTCGCGTTCAGGGCGACCGGGGAGCAACCGACCTTGGCGCGCTCGCTGTTGACCAGGGCGACCACGCGGACGACGGCGGGGGTCGCCGCGCCTGCGGCGGGAGCCGTGATGGTGGGCGGCTTCGGTGCGACGGTCGTCGAGGGGGGCACGGCGGTCGGCTTCGGCACGGCGGCGGTCCTCGTCGGGACCGGCGGGGTGATCGCCTTCGAGACGGGCGCCTTGGACTTCAGCGGGGCGGGCGCCTCAGTCCTGGAAAAGGTCGTCGGCGAGGCCGAGGGCGAAGCCGTCGCCGTGGGCTTCGCGGTCCGGACGTCCCGCCCCCGGTGCCCGTCCCAGGACGCCTTCCTCCCGTCCGTCCAGGGACCGCTGGACGTGGCGGTGATGGCCTCGGCTCCTTCGTCGCCCATGCACGCCATGGCGGCCGACGGCACCGCCACCGCGCCCATCGCCAGGACGGCGACGACTATGGGCCGGCGGCGCGAACTCATCGACCGGACACACCACCCGCCGGCCCGCCGCCTCACGGACCCAAGCGCCGTAGCGGGTCTCGACGAACGCGTAGAACCGGTACACCGCCTGCGCCATCAGCCCCCGCGTCTGCGGTCCCGTCCCCCGCCCCCGGGCCGCCACCAGCCAGCCGTCCACGTCCCCCGGCTGGACCTCCCACACCGGACAGGCGGCGAAAGCCAGCAACTGCTCGACCCACACCCGCTGCTGGACGACCCACCGGTCCGTCACCCCCCGCGCCGCCAGCGCCAGCACGAACTCATCCACCCACGACATCCCGCCCGCCCGCAGATCAGCGCTCATCCCCCAGCGTGAAACCCCACCCGCCAGGATCTTGAGGGAAGTTCACAGATGCCGAAGAACCGACCACACCACTGACCTCGAGGCCACCCCCACCGACCAGCAGCGACCGCACCCGAGCGAACCGGACCGATTACGTAGTTGCCAGAGGTTGAGGGTGGTGCTGTACCAGGGCTCGGGATCGGGCTTCATCGCTGAAGAATGCCGTATCCCATCGGCACGCAGAAGTGCAGCCTCCACGAGGCTGGGCGGCCTGCCCAAGACGAGTGCGGCGGGCATAAGTTGGAGCTCGCAAGCTGATCATCTTTCGGGGGTGGACGTGGCAAGCGGCCGGGATCTCAGGGCCCTGTTCAGCACGAACGACCGGGGCCTTCAGGCCGTGGAGGCGTTCACGAACCGGCAGTTGCAGTGGGAGCTGGTCGCGGCCGCACTGTCCGAGCATCTGCGACTGATCACCGAGTCCGCATTCGATGTCGAGGACCTGGAGCGCCCGCGTCACAACGTGATGGTGTTCCACGGGGTCGGGGGAATCGGCAAGACGACCTTGTCCCGCAAGCTGGAGGCCGCGCTCGCCGGGACCGATCAGCGGCCTGCCCAGTGGGGTGAGCCCGCCTGGTCCGGACAGCGGATCCTGCCTGTACGCATCGACCTGGCTCGCTCCGCCGGAACGTCCTTCGAGGACGTCGTCCTCACGATCCGCGCAGCGCTGGCCGAACTGGGCCGCCCGCTGCCCGCCTTCGACATCGCCCTTCGCCGTTACTGGGAGACCCAGCACCCCGGTGAACCGTTGGAGGAGTACCTGCGCCGCGGTGGCCTCGCGGGCCGGTTCGGCAAGGCGATGCCGCAGCAGATGCAGTCCGCTCTCGCGGACGTCGCCCAGGCGCTCCTCCTGCCGGGCACCGTCGGTACGGCGGCCGGTGCGCTGGCCGGCTCCCTCACGAGGGCGCTGCGCGAGCGCCGGCAGACCGTGCGGGCACTCGCCGGGTGCGCGCGGCTGGCGGATCTGCTGGAGGCCGAGGCGGACCTGGAGGCGCTGAGCTTCTACCCGCACCTGCTTGCGTGGGAGCTCGCCCAGCTCCCGGCGGACAAGCGCGTCATGCCGGTGATCCTGCTGGACACCTTCGAGGACGTCGGCGACCGTACGCACCGCGACCTGGAGCGCCTCATCCAGCGGGTCGTGTGGCTCATGCCGAACTGCTTCTTCGTCATCACCGGCCGCTCGCGCCTGCAGTGGGCGGATGCTGCCTTACAGGGGCAGCTCGACTACACCGGCCCGACCGCCTGGCCGGGTCTGGCCCTCCCCGCAGCCGTCCCGGCGGTGCGCGCCGCCCGGCCGCCCCACAACAACGCGCGGCAGATCCTCATCGGTGACTTCTCCCCCGAGGACTGTGACGACCACCTCGCCCGCCGGCTCACCCGAGACGGCGAACCGCTTATCAGTGAGGAGATCCGCCAGGTCATCGCCGACCGCTCCCATGGCCTGCCGCTCTACCTCGACCTGTCGGTGATGCGGTTCCTCGAAATCCGCCGCACCGGTCGTAGCCCCGCCCCGGCGGACTTCGACCACGACTTCCCCGCCCTGATCGCCCGCACCCTCTCCGACCTCACCGCGCCCGAGCGGCACGTGCTGCGCTCTGTGTCCTTGCTCGACGCCTTCGACCTGCCGCTCGCCGCGCGAGCCGCCGGCCTGGCCCACGAGGCGCCGGCACTGCGCCTGATCGAACGTCCTTTCGTCCGCCAAGACCCCTTCGGCCTGTGGCCCTACCACCTGCATGGGCTGATCCGCTCCACCCTCCGGGACGCCGACGATCACACCGACGACCGCTGGTCTCCGCGCGACTGGCACCAGGCCGCCGAGCGGACCCTCGCCGCGCTGGGCGAGCAGTGGACCGCCGGCACCAGCCGCGACCGCCGGCTCCTCGTGGGCTGCCTGCGCCAGGGCCTCGCCATCGCCCGGGACTACAACCTCGACCTCGACTGGCTCACCGACGCCGTCTGGACCTACGTCGGCGATTCCGTCTGGGAGCCGGTCACCCCACCCGCCCCCGGCGCCCCGGCGCCCGGCACACCCGCTGACGCCCTCGTGGAACTCCTCAGCACCCTCACCCGCCGCCAGCACGAACACCGTGCCCGCACCGTCAGCCGACTCACCGCCGTCCTCGACGCCGACCTGCTGCCCGCCGACCTTCAGGAGTTGGCGCTCTACTACCGGGCCAAGTCCCTGCGCGACACCGGCCGAGCCGCCCCATCCCGCCGCGACTACCAGCAGGTCGCCGACCAGGGCGGCCGCCTCGCCCCGGCCGCCCGCCGCGGCCTGGCCCACGCCGCACGCCTGGCAGGCGACTTCCCCACCGCCCTCGCCGCCGCCCGGAATCTCGGCTGGGAAGGCCGCCACCAACGCGTGTTGGGTGACCTGTACTGGCTTCAAGGCCAACCCGAGCGTGCCGCCGCGGCTTACCTCGCAGGACGCACCGAAGCCGAACAGCACGGCAAGGCCGGCGAGGCCGCCCACAACCAGGCCCTGCGCGCATTCGCCATCGCGCTCTACGCCCCCGACCAGGCCACCGCGGAAATCGACCTCGCCCACCAGCTCCTGGCCGGCCTCAACCTGCGCGCCACCACCCTCAACGTCCGCCGGGCCGAACTCATCCGCGATGCCGGCAGCGACAGTGTCGACGACCGGATCGCTACGCTGCGCACCGAACTCGATATCGCGGGCCTCACCTCACTGACACCCGCGATCGAGCTGGCCTGCGCCTTTCACCAGGCCGTCCTCGACGACCGCACCGCACTGCACGCCACGCTCGCCCGGCTACGAGAACTGACGTCCGACGAAGATCACGCCTACTTCGTCGACATCGCCCAGTTCGTGGCCGACGTGCCTGCCGATCAGACTTCCGCAGTCCGGTGGCTCGACAGTGAACAGCACACCCGCAGCCGCTGGCGTGGCCTGGTCAGCGCCCGGCAGGCGTACCTGCATACCGGCCGCTGACGAAAGAAAGGGGGGCCGTTTCCCGCGGGAAACGGCCCCCCTTCGGCCGAGGCGGCGCGGGTCAGGTGGGGTTCAGCGGAGTGATGCCGGTACCCGCGTACAGCTCGGGTACCAGCGACAGGACCGTGAGCGGATCTCCCGCCTTCACCGCATGCCAGGCGATCGCAGCAGCGTGGGCCACCGGCCAGTCCACGTTTCTCCAGTCCATCGCATCCACAGCATGAGCTGCGGTGAACGGAACGTTCTCCGCGAACCGCAGGGATGCCGCGTGCCTGCCCGCGCCCGCAACCTGCCGCTCGGCAGCCAGCACGGACAGCGAGGGGATGATGACCCGGCCGGTGCCGCGCGAGGCCTCGATGTACAGGCCCGTGAAAAAGGGATCCGCTCGGAACAGCGCGCCAAGAGCGGTGTGATCCAGGACGGCCGTCAGGTTCATGCGGCGGCGTCGCCCTGATGGGCGCGGATCTTCGCCCAGGCGTCCTGGCCGGCTTGCTGGACCTGGTCGGTGTACTCGATGCCCAGCTCACCGGCAGCCTCAACAGCTCGCTGCTCGCGTTCGGCTGCCGTGGGTTCACGGGTGGCGAGTTCTGCCAGCAGCTCGGTGATCGTGGTGCCGCGCTCGTTAGCAAGGATGCGCAGCCGGTCACGCACTTCCTCGCTGGTCTTGATGCTGGTCGGCTTGCTCATAGAGCCGATTCTACCGCCGGTAGACATCGCGGGGGTCGCTTCCCTGAGCATGTCGTCATCCCCAGCCACCGCGCCGACCACGCCCAACAGGGCCTTGCCGCCGCTGGCCGGAAGGTAGACGGCGCCGAAGAAGGCGGGCCATCTGTGAGTCTGGGTGCTGGTCTCCTTGAAGCTGTTGACCAGTGGCTGCAGATCCATGCGCAGCAGCATCAGGGAGGCGATCTGCTCCGCGTAGCCATCTGTGCTGGACGCCCGGAGCAGCCGTGTAATCCCCGGCCTGCATCAGGTGCGCGCCCGTCTGCCAGTGAGGCGAGGTCTGCGCCGGTAGGACGACAGCTGAGGTGATCTCTCCGTCGGTGAGGTCGAGCCGGAAGCCCACGGGCTCGGCGCCCACGCGTCGCCGGCCAGGACAGGGGCGATGCTTGCGTCCCGGACGCTGCTCGCGGTCAGGAACCACCCGAGCTCGCACACCGCCACGGCCCAGTAACGCCCATCTGGACCTGCCCGGGCGGGCGGCGACCACCGGCGGGTGCTGGCGGTGCTGGCGGTGCTGAGATTCCCGGAAGGAAACGGCGCTCGCCGAAGACCCGGCCGACGCCGAGGCGGCGAAAAGGTTGGTGTGCGGGGCCGACGGAAGCGGGTAACGTCTTTGTCATGTTCTTCCAGACGCCGATTTACGAGTGAGAGCGTGATGGGCCCCTGCTGACGTCCTTCGACGTCGCCGCCCGTCCTCCACCGATGAATCCGTAGATCACTTCAAATTATTACCGGGAGAACCCGTGACCGTGAGCAAGAACATCAACAACCCCGTGGGTATGGGTGGCGGCCAGCGCAAGAAGCTGTCCCGCGCCGAACGGCAGAACAACGGTCCGCACCGCAATCGCGACCGCCAAGGTGCAGCCGACCAGAAGGCGGAACTGGTGCGCAAGATGCGCGAGAAGGCAGGCACAGCTGAAGGCGCCGGGCAGGCGGACGACGACACCACACAGAGCTGACGCACTGCCGCCCCAGGGCGGCACCGCACGGGGCAGGGCCCGGACCGCGCGCGCGGTCCGGGCCCGGCGGCCGGATGGGGGGCCCGCTGCCGGAACGGCGGAGCCGGGGTACTCGCCGCGCG
>NZ_JBEXNW010000082.1:0-5864 GCF_040611295.1 Streptomyces sp. NPDC002935 | reverse complement strand
CGGCGGTCGCGGCCGCCGCGACCGCCGCGACCGCCGCGGCCTGGCCGCCGGTGAGTTCGGCGAGCAGGTGGGCGGCGAGGTCCGCGGCCGTGGGGTGGTCGAAGATCAGTGTCGTGGGCAGGGCGAGGCCGGTGGCCTCGTTGATCCGGTTGCGGAGTTCCACCGCGGTCAGGGAGTCGAAGCCGAGGTCCCGGAAGGGCCGGTCGGCCTCGACGGCGCCCGCTCCGCGGTGGCCGAGGACGGCGGCGGCGTGCGTGCGCACGAGGTCCGCGAGGGCGCGTGCGCGGTCTTGGTGCGACAGCGCGGCCAGGCTCTCGGCGAGCGCACCGGAGCCGTGGCCCGCCTCGGGGGTGTCCTCCGCGAGCGTCGCGCGCACCTCGGGGAGGTCGCCGAGCAGCGGGCTGGGTCGGCCGAGGGTGAACGGCACGATGAAGCGCGACCAGTCCACGTCGGCCACGGTCAGCAGGGTCTCGTCGCGGTCCAGCGCGCGCTGCAGGGAGGTGATCGCCGATGCGGGGGTCATCGCGCGGAGGCCGCGGCGGCGCAGCCGCTCCTCGTCGTCGCCGTCCGCGACCATGCCGCCGTCGGCCCAGGGGCCCCAGGAGACCGCGGTCGCGGTGAGGCCGCGGTCCCGGCGCTGCCGGGCGAGGCCGTCGAGGAAGGCGTTGCCGGCGGCGTAGGCGGCCTGGCCGCCGCTGCCCCATACGCCGGAGATGGAGGAGAAGAGGACGAAGGCGTCGAGCTCCTGATCGCCCAGCAGCTCGTCCAGGTGCGCCGCGCCGCCGACCTTGGCGGCGAGCGCGGCGGCGAACGCAGCCGGGGTGGTGGCGTCCACCGTGCCGGCGTCGGCGACCCCGGCGGCGTGCACGACGGCGGTGAAGACGTGCTCGGCGAGCAGGGCCGCCACGGCGTCGCGGTCGGCCACGTCGCAGGCGGCGAGTGTGACGCGGGCGCCCAGGGCCTCCAGCTCGTCCCGCAGGGCGGCGGCGCCCGGGGCGTCCGCGCCCCGGCGGCTGGTGAGGACGAGGTGTTCGGCGCCGCCGCGCGCCAGCCAGCGGGCGACGTGGCCGCCCAGCGCGCCCGTACCACCGGTGATGAGGACGGTGCCGCGAGGCTGCCAGCGGCGGGTGGCCGCCCGTGCCGGTGCGTGGGCGAGCCGCCGGGCGAAGACACCGGAAGCGCGGACAGCGAGCTGGTCCTCCTCCCACCGGCCCGTCAGCGCCTGTCCCAGCACGTCGGCCAGGCGTACGGCGGCCTGGTCGTCGACGGACTCCGGCAGGTCGATCAGGCCGCCCCAGCGCCGGGGCAGCTCCAGGGCGACGGTGCGGCCCAGGCCCCAGACCTGGGCGTGCCGGGCGTCGCGTACGGCGTCGGTACCGCTCACGGCCACCGCGCCCGAGGTGAGGCACCACAGCGGGGCCTCGACGCCCGCGTCGCCCAGGGCCTGGACGAGCAGCAGGGTGGGCAGCACGGGGTCGCCGGTGACGAGCAGGGACAGCACGCCGTCGACCGGCCCGATTCCGGCAAGTTCCCCGGCGAGACCGGCGCGTTGGCTCGCCGCGCCGACGACCAGCGTCTTCAGGGTGGCGCCGCGGGCGGTGAGCGCGGTGCGGACCGCGGCGGTCTGCTCGTTCTCCTCCTCCGGCACGGCTAACAGCCAGGTGCCGCCGATGCCGGCCGGACCGAGCTCGCCCAGGCGCTTCCACGACTCGCGGTAGCGCCGGTCGTCGAGGGTGGACTGCTCCTTGCGCTGCCGCCGCCACGACGACAGCCTCGGCAGCACGTCGCCGAACTTGTCCCCTGCGCCGATGTCCAGGGTCTCGGCGAGGGCCTGCAGGTCCCCGCGCTCCACGGTCTCCCAGAACTCCGCGTCCACCGGGTCCGCTTCGGCGGCGGCAACGGTTTGCGGGGCGTCGACCCAGTACCGCTCGCGCTGGAAGGCGTAGGTCGGCAGGTCGGTCCTGCGCGCGCCGGCGAAGAACGAGTGCCAGTCCACGGACACGCCGTGCGTGTGCAGTTCGGCGAGCGCGGTGACGAGGGCCTGCTGCTCGGGGCGGTCGGCTCGGAGTACGGGGATGGTGACGATGTCGTCCACGCAGCCCTGCGCCATGCCGCTGAGGACACCGCCCGGGCCGATCTCGACGAAGGTCTTCACGCCCAGGTCGTGCAAGGTCCGGACGCCGTCGGCGAAGCGGACGGCCGCACGGACGTGCCGGACCCAGTACTCGGGGGTGTAGGCCTCGACGAGCTGACCCGTGAGGTTGGAGACGACGGGGAGCAGTGGCTTCTCGAAGGCCAGGCCACGGACGACCTGTGCGAATTCCTCCAGCATCGGGTCCATCAGCGGCGAGTGGAACGCGTGACTGACCTTCAGCCGCGACGTCCTGCGGCCCTGCTCGGCGAAGCCCGCGGCAATCGCCAGGGCCGCCGTCTCGTCACCGGAAACCACCACCGACGAGGGGCCGTTGACCGCGGCGATGCTCACCCCGTCGGTGAGGCGGGGCAGGACTTCCTCTTCGGTTGCCTGCACGGCGACCATCGCGCCGCCCGCGGGCAGGGCCTGCATCAGCGCGGCACGCGCGGACACCAGCTTCGCCGCGTCGTCGAGGGACAACGCACCGGCCACGTGCGCGGCGGCGATCTCGCCCACGGAGTGGCCCACGACGAAGTCGGGCCGTACGCCTAAGGATTCGAGGAGCCGGAACAGGGCCACCTCGACCGCGAAGAGCGCGGGCTGGGTGCACCCGGTCCGGTGAAGCGTTTCGGCATCGACGTCGACCGGGGCATCCAGGTGCGCGCACACTTCGTCGTAGGCCGCGGCGAAGACGGGGAACGCCGCGTACAGCTCGCGCCCCATGCCGATGCGCTGCGAGCCCTGCCCGGAGAAGAGGAAGCCGGTCTTGCCGCCGGCCGGGCGCCCCAGGAGCACACGGGACGAAGGGGTCCCGGTGGCCAGGTCCTCGAGCCCGCGGAGGAGCTCCTCACGGTTCTCCCCCACGACCGCGGCCCGGTGACGCATGGCGGCGCGGGTCGTGGCCAGCGACAGCCCGATGTCCTGCGGCCGGACCTCGCCCCGTACCAAGGGCCGCAGCCGGGCCGCCTGGGCCTGCAGCGCCGCGTCGCTCCTGGCGGAGAGCACCCACGCCAGGGGGCCGTCGACGAGAGCCCCTGCGGGCTCCTCGTCCTGGGCCGGCGGGGCCTGTTCGATGATGGTGTGGGCGTTGGTGCCGCTGACGCCGAAGGACGACACCGCGGCCCGGCGCGGGTGATCGGTCTCCGGCCACTCCACGGCCTCGGTCAGCAGCCGCACCGCGCCCGCCGACCAGTCCACGTGCGGCGTCGGCTCGTCTACGTGCAGGGTCTGCGGGAGCACTCCGTGGCGCATGGCCATGACCATTTTGATGATGCCGCCGACACCCGCGGCCGCCTGCGAGTGACCGATGTTGGACTTCAGCGAGCCCAACCACAGCGGCCGCTCCTCCGTCCGCTCCCGGCCGTAGGTGGCGAGCAGCGCCTGTGCCTCGATCGGGTCGCCCAGCGTCGTGCCCGTGCCGTGCGCCTCGACGACGTCGATCTGGGCGGGAGACAGGCCGGCCGATGCCAGGGCCTGGCGGATGACCCGTTGCTGCGCGGGGCCGTTCGGCGCGGTCAGACCGTTGGACGCGCCGTCCTGGTTGACTGCGCTGCCCCGCACGACGGCCAGCACCTGGTGCCCGTTGCGGCGGGCGTCGGACAGCCGCTCCACCAGGAGCATGCCGACGCCCTCGGCCCAGCCGGTGCCGTCGGCGCCGGCGCCGAACGCCTTGCACCGCCCGTCAGGGGCCAGCCCGCGCTGGCGACTGAACTCCACGAACGCGGTAGGCGTGGTCATCACCTGCACGCCACCCGCCAGCGCCATGGAACACTCGCCGCCGCGCAGCGCCTGGATCGCCCAGTGCAGCGCCACCAGCGACGACGAGCACGCCGTGTCGACGGTGACCGCCGGGCCCTCCAGGCCGAAGGTGTAGGCGATACGGCCGGACATCACACTGGCGGAGTTGCCGGTCCCGAGATGGCCGTCGGACTCGCCACCCACCCCGACCAGGAGGTTGACGTAGTCCTGGTAGCCGGAGCCGACGAAGACTCCGGTACGACTCCCGCGCACCGACTCCGCGTCGATGCCGGCCCGCTCGAACGTCTCCCACGTGGTCTCCAGCAGCAGGCGCTGCTGCGGATCCATCGCCACGGCCTCACGCGGGCTGATCCCGAAGAACCCCGGGTCGAACTCCCCCGCCTCGTACAGGAATCCACCGCGGCGCGCGTACGTCTTCCCCGTCGCATCCGGGTCCGGGTCGTAGATGTCCTCCACGTCCCAGCCCCGGTCCGCCGGGAAGTCGCCGACCGCGTCACCACCGGAGACCACCAGGTGCCACAGGTCCTCGGGCGAACGCACCCCGCCCGGATACCGGCACGCCATACCGACGATCGCGATGGGTTCCTGGTCCTTCTCCTCGGCCTCACGAAGGCGCTCACGGACCTGACGAAGGTCCCCGGTGACGCGCTTGAGATACTCGAGAAGCCTGTCTTCTTTGCTACTCATCCGCCTCATCCGTCCTCGGCTGTCGTTAAAGGTAGAGCGCCAAGAACTAGGAATTTTCTAGATCTTGATCGATCAGATCGAAAATGTCGTCGATCGTCGCGTCCTGGAGCTGTTGCTGCGCATCGGCGGATTCCGCGCCTTGCTCTCCGGCGGAGTTCACCAGGGACAGCAGTTCCTGCAGCCGCCTCCGCACCCCCGACCGGTGCGTCTCCTCGGCCGAGGCGGCCGTCGAGATCACCGACTCCAGCCGGTCGAGCTCGCTGAAGACCGACACCTCCTCCGGGCCCGTCTCGTCGGCGAGTTCGCTCCGCAGGTAGCGGGCGATCGCCTCGGGCGTCGGGTGGTCGAAGACCAGCGTCGCGGGCAGGGTCAGGCCGGTGTCGGCACTGAGCAGGTTGCGCAGCTCCACCGCGGTCAGGGAGTCGAGGCCGAGGTCCCGGAACGCCAGGTCCGGATCCACCGCCGCGGAGCCGCTGTGGCCGAGTACGGCCGCCGCGTGCGCGCACACCGTGTCCACGAGCAGGCGTTGCTGTTCGCCTTCGGACAGTGTGGACAGCTTCGCCTTGAGCGCGGACGGCTCCGCGGCTCGCTCTGTGGGCTTCTCTGCGAGGGCGTCCCTGACCTCGGGCAGGTCGCTCAGCAGCGCGCTCGGCCTGCCGATGGTGAACGGGACGACGAACCGCTCCCAGTCCACATCGGCCACGGTGACCGTGCCGTCCCCGCCGCTCAGCGCACCGTGCAGCGCGGAGATCGCCCGGTCCGGCCGCAGCACGGTCAAGCCGCGCTGCCGCAGCCGCTCCTCGTCCCCGGCGTCGGCCACCATGCCGCCCTCGCCCCACGGGCCCCAGGCGATCGCGGTCGCCGCGAGGCCGCGGGCCCGCCGGTGCTGCGCCAGGCCGTCGAGGAAGGCGTTCGCGGCCGAGTACGCGGCCTGCCCGCCGCCTCCCCACACGCCGGAGATGGAGGAGAAGAGGACGAAGGCGTCCAGCTCCTGATCGCCGAGCAGTTCGTGGAGGTGCACGGCCCCGAGGGCCTTCGCGGCGACCGTCGCCGCGAAGGCGCCGAGGCTCGTCTCGGCGAGCATGCCCGCCTCGGCGGTGCCGGCCGTGTGGACGACGGCGTTCACCGGGTGCTCGGCGAGCAGCACGGCCAGCGCCTCGCGGTCGGCCACGTCACAGGCGGCGACGGTCACGCGTACGCCCGCCTCCTCCAGCTCGGCCTTGAGGCCGGCGGCGCCGGGCGCCGCGGGGCCGCGGCGGCTGGTGAGCACCAGGTGCTCCGCACC
>NZ_JBEXNW010000081.1:0-6772 GCF_040611295.1 Streptomyces sp. NPDC002935 | reverse complement strand
GTGGGTTTCCGAGGGAGCCGCTGCTCGATCCGGACGTAAGCGACGGGCATGTGATGTACCGGCACGGCCCCTTCCGTGCGTCGACGGCCGCGGGTACATCGTGGCGGGGGCGCCGTTGCTCCCGCGCGATTTCGGCTGCGGGGAAGATTCAGCCCCTCCGGCGTTTGAGGAGCGGGGTCTGGGGCGGAGCCCCAGGTACGGGAAGGGTAGGGGCGGAGGGGGCGAAAGACGGTTGTTGCTGTGCCGGGGTGCAGGGGGCTCGGGGGAAAATCCATCCCCGGCCGGGGAAGGAATCAGCCCCTCCGGCGTTGTCTGAGGAGCGGGGCCGGGGTGGAGCCCCAGGGGTGGCATCAGTGCTGGGGGCGGGGGAACGCGGGGTTCCGGGAGCCTGGTTGTCGGCCGGATTGCGCGTGTTCGCGTCGTACGATTTCTGTTTGGCGCGGTGGAAGGGGCCGGTATGGCTGAGGAAGCGAGAGAACGGCTGCTGGGCGAGCTGGCGGCCGTGTCGCGGCGCTACATGGCCTCGTACGCGCTGTTCAACCAGGCCCTCGCCGACCACGTCGGGCTGCATCCGACGGATGTGCAGTGTGTGAATCTGCTCAGCCTGGAGGCGGGGCCGGTGACCACCGGGCGGATCGCCGAGATGACGGGGCTGACGACCGGGTCGGCCACGCGGCTGGTGGACCGGCTGGAGAAGGCGGGCTATGTCGTGCGGGAGCGCGACGTGGTCGACCGGCGGCGCGTGCTGGTGGCGACCGTGCCGGAGAAGATCGCCGAGTTCGGGCGGATGTGGGAGCGGCTGGGCGGCGGCTGGTACGCCCTGTTCGACGGGCTCGACGACGATGAGGTCGCCCTGATCATCGGGCACATGCGGCGCACGGTGGACTTCAGTGCCGAGCAGGTCGCGCGGCTGCGGTCCGGGGACTTTCAGGCGGCCTCGGACGAGGTGTCGTAGCGCTCGCGGGCTTCGACGACCTCCTCGATGTGGTGCTCCGCCCAGTCCTTGACGGCGGTGAGCAGGCAGCTCAGATTGCCGCCCAGCGTGGTGAGTTCGTAGTCGACACGGACCGGTACGGCCGGGGTGACCGTGCGCGAGACGATGCCGTCGCGCTCCAGTGAACGCAGGGTCTGCGTCAGCATCTTGGGGCTGACGCCGGCGATCTTGCGGCCGAGGTCGCTGTAGCGCATCGGTCCGCCGGCGAGCGCGCTCACGATCAGGCTGACCCACTTGTCGCTGATGCGGTCCAGGAGCTGGTTGGTGGGGCAGCTCTTGATGAACGCGTCGTACTCGACACGGGCCTGCCGGCGCCGCTCGGCCGCCGTCGTGGTCGCCATGACTCACCTCCGGGTGACGTACGCACCTTCAGGTGCCTACTTACCAATGGATAGTAACTCTTCCTAGGGTTGTTGCAGCGGGAAAGAGACCTGTGAATGACCTACTGATGGGGTGAGCTGGTATGCGTGCTGCGGTGGTGACGGCGTTCGGTGGTCCGGAAGCGGTCGAGCTCGTCGAGGTCGCGGTGCCGGAGCCGGGGGCCCGGCAGGTGCGGATCAAGGTGGCGGCCGCGGGGGTCAATCCCGTGGACGCCGGAGTGCGCGCGGGTGTCTTCGGGGGCGCGGGTCAGCGGCTGGGGCTCGGCTGGGATGTGGCCGGGGTCGTGGACGCGGCCGGGGCCGCCTCGGGGTGGAACGTGGGCGACGACGTGGTGGCGCTGGTGTACGGGCCGGTCAAGTCCCTCGGTACGCACGCCGATCAGGTGGTGGTCGACGCCGACGCGGTGGCCGCGGCGCCCCGCTCGGTCGACGCGGTGCACGCGGCGAGCCTGCCGCTCAACGCCCTGGCCGCCGCCCAGGCCCTGGACGCGCTGGCCCTGGAGCCGGGGCAGAGCCTGCTGGTCACCGGGGCCGCGGGCGCGGTCGGCGGGTACGCCGTGCAGCTCGCAGCCCGGCTAGGGGTGACGGTGACCGCGCTGGCCCGGGAGGGCGACGAGGAGCTCGTACGGTCCCTGGGCGCCGACCGGTTCGTGTCGGGCGCGGTGGCTCCGGGGAGTGTGGACGCGGTGCTGGACGCGGCGATCCTGGGCGCGGAGGCGCTGGAGTGGGTGCGGGACGGGGGCGCCTTCGTCGGGGTCATTCCGGGAGCCCACCCGGCGTCCGTGCGCGGGGTGCGGACCGGCGCCGTGGAGGTCGCCGCCGACGGGGCGCGGCTCACGGAGCTGGTGGCGCTTCTCGACGAGGGGGTGCTGACGACCCGGGTCGCGGGGACGTACGCGCTCGACGAGGTCGTCAAGGCGCACGCGAGGCTCGCGGAGGGCGGGCTGCGGGGCCGGCTGGTCCTTGTTCCCTAGTGCGTCCCCGGGGGATGTCCTAGTGGTGCCCTTCCGGTGCCTTGAGCGGCAGCAGGCGTACGAGGGGGCAGCACAGGAGGGTGATGGCGGCCACGACGGCGAGGCTCACGGTGGTCGCGTGGGTCTCGCCGCCGCCGGTCCGGAAGTAGACGCTGGTGACGGCGGCGGCTCCGATCGCGTTGGCGAGCTGCTGGACCGCGCCGAGTGAGCCGCCCGCGCTGCCGGCCTCCGAGGGCGCGATGTCGCCGATGGTGACGTCGTAGAGCGAGCCGAAGCAGGCGCCCATGCCGAGGCCGATGACGAGTAGTGGCGGGACCAGGGCCCAGCTTCCGGTGTCCGTGCCGGAGACGGCGACCAGGGTGAGGAGATGGGCGGTTCCGGCGAGGGTGACGAGGAAGCCGATGAGGACGAGGCGGCGGCCCAGTCGGGCGATGAGGCCGTAACAGGCGATCGAGGCGATGACGATGCCCGCCGACAGGGGCATCAGGGCGAGCGCGGCAGCCGAGGGGGAGCGGCCGAGGCCTTGCTGGAGGAAGAGGGAGACGACGTAGAGGAGGCCGGAGACCGCGGCGAAGAAGACGACGCCGAGGAGCAGCCCCGAGGTGAAGCCGCGGTTGTGCAGGAGGGAGGGCCGGATCAGGGGGCTGGAGGCGGTGCGCTGGCGGTGGCAGAACGCCGCGAAGAGCGCGAGACCCGCGAGCAGGAGGAGGACCGGGAGCGCGGTCCAGCCGTGGGCCGAGCCCTCGATGAGGCCGGTGAGCAGGGCGAGCATGGTGGCGCCGAGAAGGGCCGAACCCAGGGCGTCGACGGTGGTCGTGCGGTCGCCGGTGTCGCGGGGGAGCAGGCGGGTGGCGGCGAGGAGCGCGGCGCCGCCGAGGGCGATGTTGATGAGGAACATCGGGCGCCAGCCGAGGCCGGCGAGGTCCGCGTCGATGAGGAGTCCGGCCAGGATCGGGCCGCCGACGGCGGACAGGCCCATCACCGGTCCGAACAGGCTGTACGCCTTGCCGATCTGGTCCCGGGGCCAGGTCGCGCCGAGGATGCCGAACCCCTGCGGGATGACCAGCGCGCCGAAGGCGCCCTGGACGAGGCGGGCGGCGACGAGGGTTCCCGGCGTCGGTGCGAGGCCGCAGGCGACCGAGGCCGCGGTGAAGCCGGCGAGGCCGGTCAGGAACAGCCGGCGGCGGCCGTACTTGTCGCCGAGCCGTCCGCCGAGGACGAGCAGGACGCCGAGCGCGAGGGCGTAGGACGCGCCGAGCCACTGGACGAGGGCGGTGCCGCCGCCGAGGTCGTCGGTGATGGTCGGGGCGGCGATGTTCGTGATGGTGCCGTCGAGGAGGTCCAGGATGTCGGCGGCGAGGACGACGCCGAGGATCGCCCAGCGGGTGCGGGCGGGCGGATGCGATGCTTCGTGTGTGTCGTGCAGTGTCTGTGTCACGCAGATAAATGTCGGGCATGGAGTGCGGCGCGGTCAAGTCCCTTTCCGGCAGTGTCTTGTGGCGGGATGCGGCAGGGCGGATCGGGGGAGCCGGCCGCGGGGTGGTCAGGAGGGCTGGTGGCCGCTCGCGTACGCCGTCGGCGGGACGCCGACCGTCGCCGTGAAGTCCCGGACCAGATGGGCCTGGTCGGCGTAGCCGAGGTCGGCGGCCAGGGCGGCCCAGTTCACCGGCTCTGAGGTCTCGGCGCGCTCCAGGGCCTCGTGGATGCGGTAGCGCAGGATGATCCACTTCGGGCCGACGCCGACGTACGCGGAGAAGAGGCGCTGCAGGGCGCGGACGGTCATGCCCCGCGCCTCGGCGAACTCTCCGACGTGACGGATCGTGCGGTCGGTGCGGATGCGGTCGACCAGGGCGATCGCGAGGGTGGCCTGCGGGTCCGGCCGCGGGTCCAGGTCCAGGAGGAAGGCGTCGAGGGCGGCCACCCGGGCCCGCTCGTCGTCCGGGTCGAGGACGGCGGCGACGGCGCTCCCGGAGCCGGGGAAGACCTCCGGGAGGCGGAGCCGCTGTCCGGTGAGGTCCGACAGGGTGCGGCCGGGCGCGAAGGGGCGGAAGCCGCCCGGCCGGAACTGGATCCCGCACACCCTGCCGCGCCCCTCCAGTTTCTGGGTGAACAGGTCGAGCCCGATGCCGGCGACCTCGCCGAAGGGGTCCTGTCCCGTGTACCGCTGGAAGACGACGTTGACCGACGGGTGCGGCACCACGTGCGAGGCGTAGGGCTGGGTGAGGTCCCAGTCGATCAGCCAGTAGTGCTCCAGGTAGGGGCGCAGCGCTTCGGCGGGCTCGTGGCGGCGGAAGCGGACGCGCGCGAAGAGCTCCGCGGCGTCGACGATGCCTCGGGTGTCACGGCGTGGAGCGGCCATGAGGGGATCGTAGGACGGGGCGCTGACAGTCGCGGAATACCTCGGGCGAGGTGACGGTTGGGGGGTATAGTTGAACAGTCAACAACATGGAGGATGAGCGACCATGCAGTTCGGGATCTTCAGCGTCGGCGATGTGACTCCGGACCCGACCACGGGCCGGGAGCCGAGCGAACACGAGCGCATCAAGGCCATGGTCGCCATCGCGCAGAAGGCGGAAGAGGTCGGCCTCGACGTCTTCGCGACCGGCGAGCACCACAACCCGCCGTTCGTGCCGTCGTCCCCGACCACCATGCTCGGCTACATCGCGGCGCGCACCGAGAAGCTCGTCCTCTCCACGTCCACGACCCTGATCACCACCAACGACCCGGTGAAGATCGCCGAGGACTTCGCGATGCTCCAGCATCTCGCGGACGGCCGGGTCGACCTGATGATGGGCCGCGGCAACACCGGGCCCGTCTATCCCTGGTTCGGGCAGGACATCCGCCAGGGCATCAACCTCGCCGTCGAGAACTACGCGCTGCTGCACCGCCTGTGGCGCGAGGACGTGGTGACGTGGGAGGGCAAGTTCCGTACGCCGCTCCAGTCGTTCACCTCGACCCCGCGCCCGCTGGACGGTGTCGCGCCGTTCGTCTGGCACGGTTCCATCCGCTCGCCGGAGATCGCCGAGCAGGCCGCGTACTACGGCGACGGCTTCTTCCACAACAACATCTTCTGGCCTGCCGACCACACCAAGAAGATGGTCGAGCTCTACCGCGAGCGGTACGCGCACTACGGGCACGGTACGGCCGAGCAGGCGATCGTCGGCCTCGGCGGCCAGGTCTTCATGCGGCCCAACTCGCAGGACGCCGTACGGGAGTTCCGGCCGTACTTCGACAACGCGCCGGTCTACGGACACGGGCCGTCGCTGGAGGACTTCACCGAGCAGACACCGCTGACGGTCGGCTCGCCGCAGCAGGTCATCGAGAAGACGCTGGCGTTCCGCGAGTACGCCGGTGACTACCAGCGCCAGCTGTTCCTGATGGACCACGCGGGGCTTCCGCTCAAGACCGTCCTGGAGCAGCTCGACCTCCTCGGCGAGCAGGTCGTGCCGGTGCTGCGCGAGGAGTTCGCCAAGAACCGGTCGGCCGACGTGCCGGACGCGCCGACCCACGCGGCCCGGGTGGCCGCCGCCAAGGAAGAGGTGACCGCCGTATGAAGCTCGTCGTCGTCTCGGCGGGGCTGAGCGTTCCGTCGTCCACGCGGCTGCTGGCCGACCGGCTGGCGGCCGCGACCGCCGGCCGGGTCTCCGGCCCGGTGGACCTGCGGGTCGTCGAACTGCGCGACCTCGCCGTCGAGATCGCCCACAACTTCACCAACGGCTTCCCCGGGCGGGCGCTGTCCGCCGCGATCGACGACGTGACCTCGGCGGACGGACTGATCGTCGTCACGCCGGTGTTCTCCGCGTCCTACAGCGGGCTGTTCAAGTCGTTCTTCGACGTCCTCGACAAGGACGCCCTGGCGGGCAAGCCGGTGCTGATCGCGGCGACCGGGGGGACCGGGCGGCACTCGCTGGTCCTCGAACACGCGCTGCGTCCGCTGTTCGCGTATCTGCGGGCGGTGATCGTCCCTACCGGGGTGTACGCGGCTTCGGAGGACTGGGGGGCGGAGGGGCTCTCCGAGCGGATCGAGCGGGCGGCGGGGGAGCTGGCGGGGCTGATGTCCGCCCTGGCGGGCGGCTCGACGTCCAGTGCCTCGACCCGGGCCTTGACTTCGGCCTCGACACAGGCCGAGGCCGCGCCCGAGCCCGAGGTGGCTGTCCCGGCCCAGGCAGTTGCCGGCCGGGCGGACGGTTTCCACGTGGTCCCGTTCGAGGAGCAGCTCGCGGCGCTGCGGGGGTAGCGGATTTTCGCCCCCTCCGCCCCTACCCTTCCCGTACCTGGGGCTCCGCCCCAGACCCCGCTCCTCAAACGCCGGAGGGGCTGAATCTTGCACGGAAGGGGCCGTGCCGGTACATCGCATGCCCGTCGCTTACGTTCGGATCGAGCAGCGGTTCCCTCGGAAGCTCACGTCTGATCCAGCGGCGACG
>NZ_JBEXNW010000080.1:0-7140 GCF_040611295.1 Streptomyces sp. NPDC002935 | reverse complement strand
GGAGCGCCTCCACCTCCGCGCCCTCAACCTCTGCGTCCGGCGCGCGCCCCCGGGGGGGGGGCCCCCCCCCCTTCGCCGTTTCCGCGGCCGGTCGGTCACCGTGCCGCCGCCCCGGCCGCCGTAGCCGCTCCTGCGCGCCGGGCGGCCTCCGCGGGGGCGTGGATCAGCGCGTCCGCCGCCCCGGCATGAAGGTGAACACCGCGCCGCCCAGCAGGATGACCGTGCCCGCCACCAGTCCGAGCGCCTTGAGCGCGCTGTGACTGTCGGAGCCCGTCTCCGCGAGGCCGCCCGAGGTACCGGCGGAACCGGAGCCGGACGAGGTGGACCCGCCGCCCGACGCGCCGCTCGCCTGCTCCGACGTGTCCAGGGTCAGGGACACCGCGGACTCGGTCGGGGTGCAGGTCGTCGTCGTGCCCAGGGCCATCACCGTCAGCACGCCCGGGGAGAGGGTCGACTCGCCGGTCGCGCCCGGCTTGTAGGTGCCCGTCAGATCGGGGACCTCGATGGGGTCGCCGGACTTGATCGCCGCTGCGTTGGTCGGGCCCTCGACATGCACGGTTCCCTTGTCGGCGCCTCCGAGGGCCACCTCCATCGACGGCTTGACCGAGTCGGCGGGGATGTCGGCCGGGCTGTCCATCACGGACTTCTTGAACTGCACGGTGAGGTCGTAACTCCCGCCGTTCTTCTTGGCGTTGATCTGCACGGGGGAGGTGGCGTTCTTGTCTCCGATGGGCGTCTTGCACGCGTAGGGGACGGAGACCTCCTTTCCCGTGAAGTCGGTCTGCCCGCCGTCGCCGCCCCCGTCGGAGCCGCCGCTGTCACTGCCGCCGTCGGTCCCGCTGCCGCTCGGCGACGGGGTGGCCGACCCGGTCGGCAGCGTCGGCAGAGCGGTCGGGAGGGTCGGCAGGCCGGTCGGGAGGGTCGGGGTCGGGGTGCCGCCCGTCCCGCCGCCGGTCACCTTGATGGTCGCGGAGGACTTCACCGTCTCCTTGGGCGTGCACTTGGTGTCGGTGGAGATCGGCTTGCTGACGTTGATGTTGTACGCGTCCGGGGTGAGCGTGACATCGCCCGCCGCCGTCAGTTTCAGCTTGCCCGTCATGTCGGACAGCTTCATGGCGCTGTTCTTGGGGATCGCGGGGTTCTGGCGCGGTCCCTCCATCGCGATGTCCGCGGTCTGCGCGCCGCCCGCCTTCAGTGTGCCGGTGGGCTTGACGGTGTCCTTGTCGAGGTCGAGGACATCGGGGTTCTTCGAGGCGGCCTGGGTGAACTTCCAGGTGATGGTGACCTCGTCGCCGACCTTCGCCTCGGCGGGCGCGGTGATCTCCACCTTCGTGGTGCCCTGCACCGGGGGCAGCCCGGAGATCGAGGGCGGAATGCATTCCGTCTTGTACGACACCTCGGCGGCCTGCGCCGGGGCGGCGGCCACCCCCAGCAGGATGCCCGCACCGCCGAGCATCAGCGCGACCCCGGCCGCGCCCGCTCTGCGGCCGGTCGCCGGTACCACTCTCCGTTGCGTGCTCACGTATGTCCCTTTCTCGTCTGCGTCGTCGGACCGTTCTCGTGCGGTGCGGAGAGCTGACCGTGCGTCGCGGTCCCCGGATCGTTGTCCGGGGTGAACCACGGCAGGGCCGGGACCGGGGAGGCCGAGGCGCTCGCCGGTGTCTGCGGGGAGGGGCTCGCTGAGCCCGTCCTGGGCATGCGCAGGGTGAGCTCGGTCAGCCGGAGACCGCGGTGGCGGCCGGCCCGTCCGGTCGACCTGCGCGGGCGCATCCGGTCCACCACGGCCATGCCGACGCGGAACACCGCGGCCGGGACGACCACGCAGAGCAGGATCCAGAAGAGGGTGACGCCCCAGGGGCGGCCCACGCCCCACGGCTGTTCGGCGAGCACCTTCCCGCTGTACTTCAGCGAGACCGTGTAGTCGCCGTGCGCCCCGGCCGACAGCTCGACCGGGAGCCTGATCTGCGCCTTGCGGCCGGGCGCGATGGTGCCGCGCCACTGCTGTTCCTCCCACTGCGGGGCGAACACCCCGTGGGAGGTGCCGACGGAGAAGACGGGGTTCTTCACCGGGGCGGTGCCGACGTTGCCGACCGTGAAGACGAGGGTGCGCGCGGGAGGTGAGCCGAACCAGGTCAGCAGACCGCTCGACCCGTCGAGCCGGGTGTCGGTCAGCACCGAGAGCCGGCCGCCGCTCTCCTCCTTCGGCAGCGGCTCGACCGAGTGCCCGGCCACCATGAAGATGGCGTCGGCCTCGGCCTTCTCGCCCGTCACGGTGGCGACGTGCACCACACAGGGGCACGGCTTGGGCGGCTCCGCGACCGGCAGCCTTTTGCTGAAGCCGCCCTTGGCGTCGGTGGTGACGGCCCGACCGTCTGCGTTGGCGCAGGAGTTGGTGCCGCCGATCACCCCGCGCGAGGGCACGGACTGCCCGCAGATGAGCATCATCAGCAGCGCCCCGGGCCGCCATCCGCTGCCGGTCACGGTGACCGAACCGCCCGTCCCCGCCTCGGACTCGGACAACTTCACGCTCGGTTGCGGGGCGGCGGACGCCGGGGACATCGAGGCCACCCCCGCCAACAGGACCAGGACGAGGGCCGGCACCGCCCCCAGCGCCGCCATCCGCATCTTGCCGCCCAGGACGCTCACGACACCGCTCCCGTCAACTCGACTTCCGTGCGGGACTGTTCACTGGCCCCGTCGTCTCCCGACCGGCGCCCGTGACGCCATGACACCCGCATCGCGGGCCGCCCCCGTCGCCGTACGGCGAAGAAGGCGCCCAGTGCCGTCAGGGCGCCTCCGGCTCCGGCCACCGCCCCCCACGGCACGAACCGGACCGACGCGCTCGCCGTGGAGCGCGCACCGCCCGCCGCCGTCACCGTCAGCCGCACGTCGACCGCGTCGAGCGCCGGGCGGTCGGCCCACGCCTCGCGGAGCGTGACCCGGCGGCCCGGCAGGAGCTCGACGGGCAGCGTGCGCGGGGCACGGTCGAGCAGCGTGCCGAAGACCCCGTCGGCGTGCACGGAGAGCCGCGGGGTGAGGACCGTGGTGCCGCGGTTGACCAGCTCGTAGGAGATCCGCCCGCCGCGCACCCTGACGTGCTCGACGGTCAGCGCCGACAACGCCGGTCCCGCCACCCGCAGGTGGACCCGGACCGCCGCGGTGCGGCCGCCGCCGCTCGCGACGATCGCGCCGGGATGGTCGCCTGGCGCCGCGCCGGCCGGGACGGAGACGGTGAACGGCACGTCGGCGCGGGTGTGCGCCGGCACCCGTACGGACAGGTCCCGCACCGCCGTCCGGCGGCCGTCCGCACGTCCGGCGAAGGCGATCCAGGCGCCCGTGTCCGTCGGCCGTTCGCGCACGGTGAAAGCCCCGTCGGCGGTGTTGTCCGCGTCGGCGCCGCGCAGCCGGACGGTGAGGGGTCGCGCGCCCGGGTTGAGCACGGACACGGAGTCCTGAAGGACCGTGCCGGGCGCGCCCTCCGCGTAGACGGAGGGCCGCCCGTCGGCCGAGCCGCCCGCGGCCGGCACGACGGACCAGCCCTCGGCGGCCAGGGCCGTCGGTGCCGCGCTCAGCAGCACCAGGGTCAGGCCCAGCACGCGGGCAGCGGGAAGTGCGTACGGCATGCGGCGGCTCCAGGTCGTGGTGCGGGAAGGTCAGCGGCGTACCGCCTGATGCCTGCGTGTCAGCCACAGCACGCCCGCCGCGCCCGCGAGCAGGACCGTGCCGCCGAGTGTGCCGAGGGCGATCGCGGAGTCCTCGGGGCCGGTCTGCGGCAGAGAGCCGCCGGAGTCGGTGCCGCTCTGGGTCCCGCCGGAACCCGAGGTCGACGAGCCCGAACCGCCGGAGGCCGCCGTGACGTCGAGGGTCAGCGAGGGCTTGGGGCTGTTCGAAGGGGTGCACGTGGTCGTGGTGCCGAGGGCCTTGATGGTGAGGACGCCCGCGGTGAAGGTGACCTTGCCGGACTTCTTCGGCGTGTACGTGCCGCTCAAGTCATTGATCTTGATGGGGGTGTTGGCGGGGATCGCGGCCGCGTTGGCCGGTCCGCTGACCGCCACCGTGCCGCTGTCCGCGCCGCCCACCTTGATGACGGCGCTCGGTGTCATCGCGCCCTTGCCGAGCTCGACCGGGCTGGAGGAGACACCCTTCTGCCAGGACATGGTGAGCTTGTAGGCGCTGCCGCTCTTGACGCCCTTGATGTCGATGGGCGAGACGGCGCTCTTGTCGCCGATCGGCGTCTTGCACTGGTAGTTGACGTCCACCACGTCGGCCTGGGCTGCGGGGGCGGCCATCAGCACCGCCGAGCCGGCCAGGGCCGCGGCGAACGCGAGCGCGGCGGTTCGTTTCTGGTACGTCCGGTACGACACGGGCCTGCCCCTCATTCCTGACGGCATCCTTGGCGATTTCCTGACGGAACATCAGATCGGCCGTCAAGGTACGCCCGGGGACTTGTGGAGGGAAGACAAAGTGCGCGCCGGATCCGTGGGGATCCGGCGCGCACCGGGTGACGTACGAAGAAGGGTTCGAACCGCGGGTAACCAAAGGCGGGCACCGGGAGGGCGGTTCGCGAGGGCGGTCGGGCAGCCGCCCGGGAGGACGAACCCGGCGGGCGCGGCGAGTGGAGGGTTCGCGAAGGCGGCGGTCCTGAACGGTGGACCGGGCGAGCGGGTTACGCGGGAGCGCCGAGCTCCGCCCACACGGTCTTGCCCGCGACTCCGGGAGTCCGCACGACCCCCCAGTCCAGACAGAGCCGCTGCACGATGAACATGCCGTGGCCGCCCGGCCGCCCGGCGCGATGCGGGGTGCGCGGGGCGGGCTGACCGGCCCCCCGGTCGGAGACCTCGATGCGCAGCACCTTGTTGTCGCAGGAGATCCAGAGTTCGTCCGGGCCCTCGGCGTGCAGACAGGCGTTGGTGACCAGCTCGGAGACGACCAGCAGGACGTCCTCGGCGGCAGCCCGCCGGTCGGCGCTCGCCGCGGGCAGCCAGCCCCACGCGTACAGCGCCTGCCGGGCGAAGTCCCGGGCGAGCGGTACGACGCCGCTCTCGCCGTCGAAGTTCAGTCTGCGGGCCTGGCGGCCGACGGGCGCGGCGGCCGAGTCGGCCGGGGAGGTGCCGTCTCCGGGCGTCCCGGCGTCCAGGGGCGTCACGCCGTGGGCGGACACCCCGGAAGCGCCGCCGTCGCCCGACTCCGGGCCGCGGTCGCCCGGCGAGCAAGGCCGGGTGGTGCTCATCAGCGCTTCACCTCACCGATTCACCGGTTCACGATTCAAGACTCGGTACGCAGTACGGATGGATCAATACTCAGTACGGATGGATCAACGGCTTTCGCCGTTCGTGGATCGACGACTTTCGCCGCGCCGCCCGCCGGCCGGTGCGCCGCCGACGTATCCAGGATGTCTCCTGCCCGACGGAACCGTCCGAACACCCACTTTTTCGGCACGGAACCTGTGACGCGAGTAACGCGTCGATCACACAGGGGCAACCGGGACATAACGGCACCATGGTCGAGGGGCTGCCCGATCAGTCGGACAGGGCCGCCTCGAGCGTGTCGTGGACGGTGAAGACGGCCTCCGCCCCGGTGATCTCGAAGACCCGGGCCACCACCGGCTGCATCGCCGCCAGATGGACCCCGCCACCCGCGGCCTCGGCCTTCAGCCGGGCGCCGAGCAGCACATTGAGCCCGGTGGAGTCACAGAACTCCAGACGCGAACAGTCGACGACGAGCCGCGCGTACCCCTTTTCGAGGCACTCCTCGAGTGGCTCACGCAACAAATCGGCCGTGTGGTGATCCAACTCACCCGCGGGGGTCACGACGGCACTTGTGCCCTCTTCCCGCACCTCGACAAGAAGCCGGCCAGACTGTGCGCTGCCGACCGTCCCGCGGTCCATGCCGTCTCTCTCCCGAGCGTCGCGACTACTGATGCATGCACTCGAACACTACGCCTTCTCTACGTCACCCGACACCCGAACAACCCCCCGGAAATGGACATTTCACCACAGAGGGCACTTGCGGCGAGTTCGGGAAACCGGGTAGGGCTAGTAGTGACACCTATCCGACCCGGCCGGCTTTGGAGGCGCCGCACACCGCAGTGCACGTATTGGCATCGGCGGCCATATGCCGAGAACGATGGAGGAGACACCATGTCACCCCGGCTCGACGCATCGCAGACCCTGACGGCGACGTCGACATCTTCTCTGGAACACCCGGAGCACGTCGACGAGACCGGAACCGGCGAAGTCGACGGACTCGCGGGCCTTCCGGAGATCCCCCCGTACGACGAGGTGGGGCCGGTGGACGCACGCGCCCTGTCCAAAACGCTCTTCGCGCGGCTCGAATCCCTCGAAGAGGGCACGCACGACTACGCCTACGTCCGCAACACGCTCGTCGAACTCAACCTCGCCCTGGTCAAGTTCGCCGCCTCCCGCTTCCGCTCCCGCAGCGAGCCGATGGAGGACATCATCCAGGTCGGCACCATCGGCCTGATCAAGGCGATCGACCGGTTCGAGCTGAGCCGCGGCGTCGAGTTCCCGACCTTCGCGATGCCGACGATCATCGGCGAGATCAAGCGGTTCTTCCGCGACACCTCCTGGTCGGTGCGGGTACCCCGCAGGCTCCAGGAACTCCGCCTCGACCTGGCCAAGGCCGGCGACGAACTCGCGCAGCGGCTGGACCGCGCCCCGACCGTGGGAGAGCTGGCGGAACGCCTCGGCATCAGCAACGACGAGGTCGTCGAGGGCATGGCCGCGTCGAACGCCTACACGGCCAGTTCGCTGGACGCCCAGCCCGAGGAGGACGACTCCGAGGGCGCGCTCGCGGACCGCATCGGCTACGAGGACAACGGACTCGAAGGCATCGAGTACGTGGAGTCCCTCAAGCCGCTGATCGCGGAACTCCCGCAGCGCGACCGGCAGATCCTCTCGCTGCGCTTCGTGGCGAACATGACCCAGTCCGAGATCGGCGACGAACTCGGCATCTCCCAGATGCATGTCTCCCGGCTGCTGTCGCGCACCCTCGTGCGACTCCGGAAAGGCCTGACCGTCGAGGAGTGACAGGGCTTCGCGGCCCAGGAGGCCGCGCATCGCAGCGGGGGCCGGCGCCCGGGGCGCCCGCGCCCCCGCTGAGCGCGAGACCGCCCCGCCC
>NZ_JBEXNW010000079.1:0-7624 GCF_040611295.1 Streptomyces sp. NPDC002935 | reverse complement strand
CTCCCGACGGCCCTCCCCGCCACCAACCCCCCTCCCGCTCCCCTACCAACCACGCCCTGCCCCCCCCCCCCCCCCCCCCCCGCGGGGGGGGGGGGGGGGCCCCCCCCGCCCCCCGCCCCCCCCCGCCTCCAGGACCGACCGACCGTCAGGACGATGCGATGGCAAGGGTTCCCGTCCGCCGGAGCGCCCGATCGGCAGCGGCGCCGGCCGCCCCGTCCGAGGGCCTCGACCTCGTGCTCGACCGCAGCAGTCCCGTCCCGCTCTACTACCAGCTGGCACGGCAGTTGGAGACCGCCATCGAGCGCGGCGCACTCGCCTCCGGCAGTCTGCTGGGCAACGAGGCCAAACTCGCCGCCCGGCTCGGCCTGTCCCGGCCCACCGTCCGCCAGGCCATCCAGACCCTCGTCGACAAGGGGCTCCTGGTCCGCCGCCGCGGGGTGGGCACCCAGATCGTGCACAGCCGGTTCAAGCGCCCACTGGAACTGAGCAGTCTCTACGACGACTTGGAGAAGGCCGGGCAGAACCCGACGACCCGCGTACGGCACAACGCCCTCGAACCGGCGCCCCCCGAGGCCGCCGCCGCGCTGGGCATCGCGGAGGGCAGCGGCGTGCACCGTCTGGAGCGGCTGCGGCTCACCCATGGCCGCCCCGTGGCAGCCCTGTGCAACTACATCCCGGAGGGGCTCCTCGATGTGGACACCGTCCGGCTGGAGGCGACCGGCCTCTACCGGATGATGCGCGCCGCCGGCATCACCCTGCACAGCGCCCGCCAGTCCGTCGGCGCCCGCTCCGCCACGCCGCCGGAGGCCGAACTCCTCGACGAGCCCGTGGGCGCCGCGCTGCTCACCATGCAGCGCACGGCCTACGACGACACCGGCCGCCCCGTCGAATACGGCTCCCACGTCTACCGCGCCGCGCGCTACGCCTTCGAATTCCAGCTACTCGTCCGCCCATGAGAAGCCACGGGCCGTGAACACGGGTTCACCCGCCGATCGTCACCCAGCCGCCCGACTCCGCGGAGCGTGCCATCGCGTCCAGCAGGGTCGCGCTGTGGACCGCGTCGACCGGCGTCGCGCCGTACGGCCTGTTGTCGGCGATGGACCGCAGGAAGGTGTGCGCCTCGACGACCTTGAGATCGTCGTAGCCCATGCTGTTCGCCGCGCCCGGCTGGAAGGCGGCGTACTCCCCGGCCCCCGGACCGACGTACACGGTGCTGACCGGCTGGTCCTGGTACGTCGTGCCCCGGCTGACCCCCAGTTCGCCCATGCGACGGAAGTCCCAGAACACCGCGCCCCGGGTGCCGTGGACCTCGAAGCCGTAGTTGTTCTGCTCGCCCACCGAGACCCGGCACGCCTCCAGGACGCCGCGCGCACCGGAGGAGAAGCGCAGCAGACAGTTGACGTAGTCCTCGTTCTCCACGGGGGCCGGCTCGCCGCCCGCCGCGTGCGCGTGACCCGCGGTCGCGCCGGTCGGGCGGGCCCGCAACGGCAGGAAGACCGCGGTGTCCGCCGCCAGCGCCTCGATCTCGCCCAGCAGGAAGCGGGCCAGGTCGACACCGTGCGAGGCCAGGTCGCCGAGGACTCCGCTGCCGCCCCGCTCCCGCTGGTAGCGCCAGGTCAGCGCGCCCTCGGGATGGGCCGCGTAGTCGCTGAAGAGGCGGATGCGGGCGTGGGTGACGTCGCCGATGTCGCCGGAGGCGATCAGCTCGCGGGCGGCCACGACGGCGGGGGCGTTGCGGTAGTTGAAACCGACCGTGCCCCGGACGCCTGCCTCGGCCACCGCGTCCGCCACGGCGCGGGCGTCGTCGGCGGTCAGGCCCACCGGCTTCTCGATCCAGATGTGCTTGCCGGCCTCGGCCATGGCCACGCCGACCTCACGGTGCAGGAAGTTCGGCGCGGCGACGCTCACGGCCTCGACGCGCGGGTCGGCGGCGATCTCACGCCAGTCGCGTACGGCGGTGGCGAAGCCGTACCGCGCGGCGGCCTCCTCGGCCCGGCCCGGTACCTCGTCGGCGACGGCGACCAGTTCGGGCCGCAGGGCGAGGTGCGGGAAGTGGTGGAGCACGCGCGCGTACGCCTGCGTGTGCACCCGCCCCATCCAGCCGAACCCCACGACGGCAACGCCGAGCGTACGCACCATGACTGCCCTTCTTTGGACCGGTCCAAATGCCTTCCGGTTCACATTGGAGCCCGTATCAGTACGTGTCAACCCCTTTGACAGGCTAGCCAGCCCTATGGAACGGTCCAGACATGGAACGGTCCAGGTCATGAGAGCTCCGACGATTCGGGACGTCGCCGAACGAGCGGGGGTGTCGAAGTCGCTCGTCTCGCTCGTCCTGCGCGGCTCCGACCAGGTCCGCGACGAGAAGCGGCAGGCCGTGCTCGCCGCCGTCGAGGAGCTCGGCTACCGGACGAACGCCGCCGCGCGCAGCCTCAGCGAGCGACGCACCCGCACGGTCGGCGTGCTCCTCAACGACCTGCGCAACCCCTGGTTCGTGGAATTGCTCGACGGCCTGAACTCCCGGCTGCACGACTCCGGTCTGCAGATGCTGCTCGCCGACGGCCACCTCAACCGACGGCTCGGCGAGGACCTCACCCGGACCTTCCTGGACCTGCGCGTCGACGGTCTGATCGCGGTCGGCACCCTGCCGGTCTCCGAGGCGTTGCGTACGGCCGCCGGACAGATCCCGACCGTCGTCGCGGGCGCCCGGGAGCCCGAGCTGCCCGCCGTCGACATCGTCGCGGGGGACGACGAGCACGGCGCCCGTCTCGCCACCGAACACCTCGTCGGGCTCGGCCACCGGCGCATCGCGCACATCGCGGGCCAGGGGATGGCGGGCGCGCTGCGCCGCCGCGGCTTCGAGGCGGTCGTGCGCGAACACGGACTGGACGGGGCGGCCGCCGTCGAGCAGGGCGATCTGACCGAGGAGGGCGGCTACCGGGCGACCGTACGGCTGCTGAGCGCGGCCGAACGGCCCACCGCCGTCTTCGCGTTCAACGACATCGCCGCGATCGGCGCCCTCTCCGCCGCCGAGGAACTGGGCCACCGGGTGCCGCGCGACCTCTCCCTCGTCGGCTACGACAACACCTACCTCGCGCGGATGCGCCACCTGTGGCTCACCACCGTGGACAACGCCGGCCACGACATCGGCCGCCGCGCAGCCCAGCGTCTGCTGGACCGCATCGAGGACCCCGCCCGCCCCGGCGAGGTCGTCCTCACCGCCCCGGCGCTGGAAGTCCGCGGCACGACGGGACCGCCGGGCGCGTAGGTTCGTCGGCCGAATCCGCCGGTGCGCCCAGCAACCCCGTCAGCAGCGCGTCCGCCGCCGGAGCGAGCAGCCGTCCGCCGTCGGGAGCCGACTCCAGACCGGCGACCAGCGCGAGACAGATGTCCGCGGCCTCGACGGGCTCGACTCCGGCCGGTGACCGCGCCACCGTGTCCGCCTCGGTGAAGAGCGCGATCAGCAGCCGGCGCAGTTCGCCGGTGAACGCGTGGCAGATGTCGCCGGACAACCGGGCCTTCTCGTCGAGGAGTTCGGCCGTGTGAGGGGAGTCCCCGGCCAGGCCACGCGCGAGGTCGAGCCTGGCGGCGAGGACGCCACGGACGCGTTCGGCGTGCGAGGCGTCCTCGGCGCCGGCCGCCCGGCGGGCCCGCACGAGCGCCCGCTCGTGGAGTCGCCGGGCGAGGCGCCGGAAGGCGTCGTCCTTGCCGTGGACGTACTGGTAGACCGCCGACCGGGACACGCCCATGACCGAGGCGATGTCGTCCATCGTCGTACGCCGCATGCCGTACCGGGTCAGGCAGTCGTAGGCGGCGTCGAGGACCTCGTCCAGCCGGTCACCGGGCATCGTTCAGCCGATCGGGCTTCGACCGCCGGGGCGCGCCATCGCTCAGGCCAGCTTCTTCAGCAGTTCCGCGGCGAGCGGGGCGGAGGAGGCCGGGTTCTGGCCGGTGACGAGGTTCCGGTCGACGACCACCTTCGGGGCCCACGGCTCGCCCTCCTGGAAGTCGACGCCCGCCTCGACGAGCCGGTCCTGGAGCAGCCACTTCGCCTGGTCGGCGAGACCGGCCTGGGTCTCCTCGACGTTCGTGAACCCCGAGACCCGGTAGCCCGCGAAGGAGTTGGAGCCGTCCTCCCGGGTGGCGGCCAGCAGCGCCGCCGGACCGTGGCACACCACGCCGAGCGGCTTGCCCGACTCCAGCGCGAGGGTGAGCAGCCGGCCGGAGTCGGCGTCGACCGAGAGGTCCTCCATCGGGCCGTGGCCGCCCGGGTAGAAGACGGCGGCGTAGTCGTCGAGGTTCACCTCCGACAGCTTGAGAGGCTGCTGGAGCTCGGTCATGGACGCGAGGGTGCGGGCGACCTTGTCGGCGCCTTCCTGGCCACCGTTGTACTCGGGCGCCAGGCTTCCCTGGTCCACGGTCGGCACGACGCCGCCCGGCGTGGCGACGACGACCTCGTGCCCGGCCGCCTTGAAGGCCTCGTACGGTGCGGCGGCCTCCTCGGCCCAGAAGCCGGTCGGGTGCAGGGTGCCGTCGGCGAGCGTCCAGTGGTCGGCGCCGGTCAACACGAAAAGGATCTTCGACATGGTGTGTTTCTCCGAGGGTGCGGGCCCTGACGGACCAGGGAGGGATTCCGGTCGTACGTCCTGACGTTCTGTACGCGGATCGTCAGGGCGGCGATGTCCTCGACCGTATGCGGGCCGGACATAGGTGACCAATAGGGAAGCCGCTCGCAGCCATAGGCCATCCGATGGGGCCGCGGGAATACCCATGGGCCGAGCGATGGCGCGGTGGTCCGCGCCCGCGCGGGACCTGTCCTAGCCGGGCACGGACGCACGCTGTTCCAGGACCCGCAGCGCCTGCCTCGCCCAGTCGGTGATCGCCTGCTCGAAGGCGCGTCCCCCCAGGAGAGTGAGATACGGGCCGACGCGCTCGGCCCCGGCGAGGTACTCGTCCTCGGTGCGCCCGTCGAGAAGGCGGGCGCCGATCCGGTCGTAGTGCGCCAGCTTGGCGCTCGCCCCCTCCAGCCGCTCGGCGATCGCCGCCCGGACGGCGTCGGCGTCCCCCTCGTCGAGGGCGTACACCTTGACCATCAGCTCGTCGCGGATCGCCGTGGGTCTCGCGGGGGCGGCGGTGAAGGCGGCCAGGGTCTCCAGGCCCTCGGTGGTCAGGGAGAACACCCGTTTGTTGGGCCGGCGGTCCTGCCGGACGAGCCGGGCCTCGATGAGCCCCTCGGACTCCATGCGGTCGAGTTCCCGGTACAGCTGCTGCGGGGTCGCCATCCAGAAGTTGGCCACCGAGGCGTCGAACCCCTTGGCCAGGTCGTACCCCGACGCCTCGCCCTCCAGGAGCGCGGCCAGAACCGCGTTGCGCAATGCCATCCTCCAAGGCTAGACGGCATGCACCCCTACGACTAATCTGATCCGCACCTAATCAATTAGTTGAGTATGAGAGGTGGGCGCGATGAACTCCTTCCGCAAGGCCGTGGAGGCCGGGGACCTCGGCGCGGTCGAGGAGCTGCTGGCCGACGACGTCGTGTTCACCAGCCCCGTCGCCTTCAAGCCTTACCCGGGCAAGGCGATCACCGCGGCCATCCTGCGCGGTGTCTGGCGCGTCTTCACCGACTTCCGCTACGTCCGCGAGATCGCCGGATCCGACGGCCGTGACCACGCGCTGGTCTTCACGGCCAAGGTGGGCGACAAGGAGATCAACGGCTGCGACTTCCTGCACTTCGACGAGGACGGACGCATCGACGAATTCACGGTGATGGTGCGCCCGTTGTCGGCGGCGCAGGCGCTCTCCGAGGCCATGGGAGCGCAGTTCGAGCAGATCTCCCGGGAAGCGGCCGGCACGTGAGGTTCCTGTCCCGCGCTGTTTGAACCGACTCCCTTCGGCTACCCGGCCGTTGTGACAACGACGACGTCCCAGCGGGAGCTCTTCCGGTTCCTGGAGGACCGCTTCGCCTGCGCCCAGGTCTGCGCCGAGTGCGCCCGGACCTGTGCGCTGCGCGCGAGCCTCCAGGATCCCGACGGGCCGAAGGAACAGGCCCTCGCACGGCGCAGGGGCATCCAGTGCGCGGAGGTGTGCGAGGCCACCTGCCATGTCCTGTCCGGGCAGCCGGGGCAGAACGAGCGGCGAATCCGCGCCCAGTTGGAGTGGTGCCGTGCTGTCTGTCTGGAGTGCGCCGAGGTCTTCGACGGGTGTCCCGGCGCGGAGGCCGGAGCGAAGAGCTGCCGGGAGTGCGCCCAGGCGTGCACGGACTTCATGGCCACTCTGCGGTGAGACCAGTGAGACCGGTGAGGTCGGTGAGGGCGCGGGCCGCCCGGGTCAGGAACGCCGGTTCATGCCCGCTCGGCGAGCGGGCGTCCTGCGCGGATGTTCCAGCGCCCCGCGCGTCCGCTGAACTCCATGACGGTGAGCGGTGGAACGTCCACACGCCAGAACGCCGACCCCGGCGCCCCCAACACCCGTAGCACCAGGGCCCGTACGACCTCGGGCTCCACCACGGCGACGGTCCGGCCGTCGAACCCGGCCGCCTCGTCCAGGCGCTTCGCCACCCGGTCGCAGAACGCCCGAACCGATTCCCCGTCGTGCGGCGCCGACGCGGGATCGGCGAGCCACAGCGCCACCGCCTCCGGTTCCTTCGCGCTCACCTCGGCCAGGGTCGCCCCGCGCCAGCGGCCCACGTCCAGACCGGCCAACTCCGATGCGTCGACACCGCCTTCGAGCCCGAGCGCCTCCGCGGTCTGCCGGCACCGCACGGTGGGGGAGACCCACAGCCGGCCCCCGGCCGGCACCGCACCCGCGTCGGCCGCCGTCCGAGCACTCCTGAGGCCCGCGGCGTCCACCGGACTCCCGTCGTCGAAGCGGGCCTCGCGCAGCGCCTCGCTGATCGCCGCGGAGATCAAGATCACTCGGCTCGTCATGCCTTCACTCTCATACGTTGTGGACCGTGCCCGGAAGTAAAGCCCTGGTCCGGAAGGGCGGTTACCGTGCTTCCCGGCGCACGGGGCGCACATCGTGCGGGGCGTGCGCCCTTGGCCGGGAACCGGCTTCGCGGTACGGTCACGTGGATATTGACGACGGTTCGGCGGAAGCCCGGTGGAAATCCGGCACGGTCGCGCCACTGTAAGCCCATCACATGTCACTCCGGCCAGGGGTGACCAAGGCGGGCCAAGTCAGACCCGTGGCTGTCGTCCTGTGCACCACCGAGATGGGACGCGAGTTCCCCAGGAGGTTCTGCCCCATGGCGCAGTCCGTCGTTCAGCCGACCGTCAACCCCGCCGCCGTCCCCGCGAAGCTGCCGATCGGTGCGATCGCGCCCTGGGCGGCGTTCTTCGGCATCCTGATGCTGGTCCTGCTCTACTTCGTCGGCGCCGAACAGGGCGCCACCTCCCTCGTGTCCGGCGAGAACGTGCACGAGTGGGTCCACGACGCCCGCCACCTGCTCGGGTTCCCCTGCCACTGACGGCGACGAGGAACGCACCAGCCAAGATATGTCGCAACGGCCGGGAAACCGGCCCGCGCGAGGGGGCGGGGTCCGGTCGACCTGCCAGCCGAGCCCGACGGCGACCTCGCGGCGGCTGACGAGCGTGTCGGGGTGGTCGGCGCCGAGCACGCGCTC
>NZ_JBEXNW010000078.1:0-7891 GCF_040611295.1 Streptomyces sp. NPDC002935 | reverse complement strand
CATCCCCGTCCGTCGCCGCTGGATCAGACGTGGGCTACCTGTGCGAACTGCTGCTCGATCCGAACGTAAGCGACGGACATTTGGGATGTACCGGCACGGCCCCTCCGGCCACATTTCGACTGCGGGCGCGATATCGCTTTTCAGCCCCGGCCGAGGGAAATTCCTTTCGGCTCCAGGGGGAGATTCAGCCCCTCCCGCGTTTGAGGTGCGGGGTCCGGGGTGGAAGCCCCAGGGTGGGGCGGCACCCGTGCCGGGGCGGTGGGGACGCCGGTTCCCCGGGACCGGGTTACTTGCCGGAGGCCTTCGCCGCCGCCTTCATCTCCTGTTTGTGGGCGCGGACCTTGGAGAGGGACTCCGGGCCGGTGATGTCGGCGACCGAGCGGAAGGACTTGGGTTCGCCGTAGGGGCCCGCGGCTTCGCGCCAGCCCTTGGGGCGGACGCCGAGCTGCTTGCCGAGGAGGGCCAGGAAGATCTGGGCCTTCTGGGGGCCGAAGCCGGGGAGTTCCTTGAGGCGGCGGAGGAGTTCCTCGCCGGTCCCGGCGTCCTTCCAGACGGCGGTGGCGTCTCCGTCGTAGTGCTCGACGAGGTACTGGCACAGCTGGTGGATGCGCTTGCCCATCGAACCGGGATAGCGGTGCACGGCCGGCTTGGCCGAGAGCAGCGCGGCGAACTTCTCCGGGTCGTACGAGGCGATCTCGTTCGCGTCGAGATCGTCCGCACCCATGCGCTGGGCGATCGTGTATGGCCCCGCGAAGGCCCACTCCATCGGCACCTGCTGGTCCAGCAGCATGCCGATCAGGGCCGCGAGCGGGCTGCGGCCGAGCAGTTCGTCGGCTTCGGGCTGCTGGGCGAGGTGAAGAGTGACGTCCATGGATCGATGATCCCGCGTGCGGGGGCGGGGCGCTCGGTCGTGGCCGCCCGGGTTCACCGGGTCTCCGTCGCGCACGTACGATCACACAGGATGTGAGTTAGGTTAGCCTAACCTGATAAGAGTGGGGATGGACCGTGACCGCCGAGATCTACCGTGACAGCTGGGGCATCCCGCACCTGCGTGCCGACACCGCACGGGAACTCGCCCACGCCCAGGGCCGTGTCACGGCCCAGGACCGGGCCTGGCAGCTGGAGGTCGAGCGGCACCGCTCGCAGGGCACCTCGGCCGCGTTCCTCGGGGCGGAGTCCGTCGGCTGGGACCGGTTCGCCCGGCAGGCCCGGCTCGACGACACCGCGCGACGCTGCTTCGAGACCCTGGAGGAACGGGACCCCGAGACCGCCGCGTGGGTCGTCGCGTACGTCGACGGGATCAACGACGGGCTGGCCGAAGGGGCCGGGCGCGCGCCCGAGTTCGCGGCGAGCGGGCTCGTTCCGGGCCGCTGGGAGCCCTGGAACCCGCTGGGAGTCTGGCTCGGTACGCACATCCTCTTCGCCGGGTTTCCCGCCAAGCTGTGGCGTGAGGAGGCCGTACGGCGGCTGGGCGCGGACGCGGTCGGACTGTTCGCCATGGACGGGCCGGGCACGGCCGGGAGCAACGGATGGCTGGTGAGCGGCGAGCGCACCGCCACCGGGCAGGCGGTCATCGCCGGTGACCCGCACCGCTTCATCGAGGACCCCGGCGTCTACCAGCAGATCCACCTCGCCTGCCCGGAGTTCGACGTCGTCGGCCTCGCCGTCCCCGGCGTCCCGGGCATCGCCCACTTCGCCCACACCGGCACGGTCGCCTGGGCGATCACCAACGCGATGGCCGACTACCAGGATCTCTACCGGGAGCGGCTGCGACGCGTGGAGGCGGGGGGCGTCGAGGCCGTCGAGGCCCTTGATCCCGACGGGGTGTGGCGGGCCGCGGCGCGGCACGTCGAGCGGGTGGAGGTGGCCGGCGGCGAAGCCGTCGAGGTCGAGGTGATCGAGACGGCGCGCGGGCCCGTGGTGATCGGGGGCGTCGGCGCCGAGGAGTCCATCAGCCTCCGCTACCCGCCCCGCGTGACACGGGACCTCGGCTTCGGCGCGCTCCTCCCGTTGCTGCGGGCCCGCCGGGTCGCCGACGTGGACCGGGCGTTCGACGTCTGGGCGGAGCCGGTGAACGTCGTGCAGGCCGCTGACACCGAGGGCGGACTGCTGCACCGCGTCGCGGGCCGGGTCCCGGTCCGCGGCACGGCCAACCGCACCCGGGTCGTACCCGCATGGGAGGCCGGGCACGAGTGGACCGGCTGGCACGAGATGCCGTACGGCCCGGTCGAGGACGGTGTGGCCGTGATGGCGAACCAGCGCGGCCCCGCGACCCCGCTCGGTGTCGAGTTCGCACCGCGCCACCGCGCCGCCCGCATCCGGCAGTTGCTCGACGCGGGCGACAAGTGGTCGGCGAGGGACATGCCGGCCATCCACATGGACACCCATCTCGCCTCCGCGGCCGCCCTGTTGGACCGGCTGGCCGCACTGGACCTGTCCGGTGCCGCGGCCGGGCTCAGGGACCGACTCCTGCGCTGGGACCGGCACATGGACGCCGACAGCGGCGCGGCGGCGGCGTACGCGGAGGTGCGCGGCGCGGTCGTACGACGGCTCGCGGCGCACCCGGCCCTCGCCGTCCTGGCCGAGCCGCCCGCGTATCCGGCCGTCTTTCTGCCCTGGCTCGCGCTCACCCTCCGCGTCGCCTTCGCCCTCGAAAACCTGCTGACGGCGCCCGAGTTGTACGGCATCGACCGCGACGACGTGGTGCGCGCCTCCGTCGAGGAGGTGGCCGCCCGGTCCGCGTCGAGCACCTGGGGCGACACCCATCGCCTCGCCCCCTGGCGCGCGCTCACCGACACCGCGTACGACGAACCGGCCCTGTCCGGCGACAACGACTGCGTCCTGTGCACCTCGTCGGTGCCCGGACTGACCGACCTGAGCGCGCGCGGCCCCGCCGCCCGGTACGTCTGGGACCTCGCCGACCGGGACAACAGCCTCTGGGTGGTCCCGTTCGGCGCCGACGGCGTTCCCGGCGCGGCCCACCACCGCGATCAACTCCCCCTGTGGCTCGCGGGAGATCTCGCCCCGGTGACCACCGACTGGACCACGCTGACCAAGGAGAGCGATGACGACCGAGACGTACGCCGACGCCCGTAAGGCCGTTCACGAGCAACAGGTCGACGGTTTCGGCACGGTCCGGGTGCTGCCCGTCGACCCGCACGCCGACCTCGACGTCCTGCACGGCTGGGTCACCGAGGAGCGGGCCGCGTACTGGGGCATGACCGGGTTCACCAGGCAGCAGGTGCTGGAGACCTATCTCCACCTCGACTCGCTCGACACCCACCACGCCTTCCTCATGGTCAAGGACGGCGTACCGGCCGCGCTCTTCCAGACGTACGAGCCCGACGCCGACCGGGTCGGCGAGTGCTACGAGGTCCGGCCCGGCGACATCGGCGTCCACCTGCTGATCGGACCCCCGGCCCCCGGGGGCGGCGGGCGGCCGGGCTGGTCGTCCACGCTGCTGTCCGCGTTCCTGGCGTACGCGCTGACCGGTCTCGACCGGCGGCGGGCCGTGGTCGAACCCGACGCCCGCAACACCAAGGCCATCGCCCGCCTGACCCGGCAGGGCTTCGTCCCCGCCGGGGACATCGTGCTCCCCGAGATCGACCTGCCCGAGGTCCACCTGCCCGAGAAGCCCGCCCTGCTCGCCTTCCTGACGCGGGAGGCCTTCGAGAGGGGTTCGGCCGCGCCCAGGTGAGCCGGACGCGGCCCCCGTCCGTACGTAACCGAGACTCTGCACATGCGGATACGGAGACGGCGTGTGAACGGAAGCGGGCAGCGAGACCGATGGCGGCGCGGAGCCCGGGCCCTGGCCCTGCTGGGCGGCGTCCTGATGCTGGTGCTCTTCGGCGGCGTGAGCGGCGCGTCCGCCCACGCCGCGCTGACGAGCACCGACCCGCAGGACGGCACCGTGCTGAAGTCGGCGCCCCGCCAGGTGACCCTGACGTTCAGCGAGTCCATCGGGCTGCTGGACGACTCCTTCCGCGTGCTCACCCCGGAGAACCGGCGCGTCCACACCGGCGGACCGAGCCACGCGGACGGCCGTTCCGACACCGCCCGTGTCACCCTGCCGCGCGGCCTCGGCACCGGAACGTTCACCGTGGCCTGGCGGGTCGTCTCGGCCGACAGCCACCCCATCTCCGGCGCCTTCACCTTCTCCATCGGCCAACCCTCCCCGAGGGTCGCGCCCCTGCCGCCCACCGGTGGGAATCCCGCCTCCGCCGCCCTCTACGACATCGCCCGCTACGCCGCGTACTGCGGACTCGCCCTGCTGATCGGCGCGGCGACGTTCGTCCTGGCCTGCGGATTCCCCGGCTCCGTACGGCGTCTGCTGCTGACCGGCTGGTGGACCCTGCTCGCGTCCACGTTCGCGCTGCTCCTGCTGCGCGGCCCCTACGAGCGTGGCACCGGCCCCGGAGAGGCCTTCGACCCGGCGATCCTGAACGACACCCTGACGAGCCGGCCCGGCATCGTGCTGGTGGCCCGGCTGGCGCTGCTCGCCGCGGTGGCCTTCGTGCCCCTGCGGGCGCCGGCACGGGACCGGGACCCCGGCCGTGGTGGCCCTGTCCTCGGAGGTCAAGGCGGTCGCGGTGGTCTCGGAGGCCTCGGCGTTCTCGGCGTTCTCGGCGGACTGTTCTCCCTGGCCCTCGCGGTCACCTGGGCCGCGTCCGAGCACGCCTCCGCCGGTATCCAGGTTCCCGTGGCGATGGTCTCCTCCGTACTGCACCTGCTCGCCATGGCGGTGTGGCTCGGTGGTCTGGCCGCTCTGCTGACGGCCCTCTACCGCCCGGCCGAACCGCTCCCCGCGGCGGTCGTCACCCGCTTCTCCCGGCTCGCCCTCACCTCGGTCGCGGTCCTCGCGGCCACCGGCGTCTACCAGTCCTGGCGCGGCCTCGGCTCCTGGGGCGCCCTGACCTCGACCTCGTACGGCAGGCTCCTGCTCGTCAAGCTCGTCGCGGTGGCGCTGCTGCTGGCGGGAGCCGCGTACTCCCGGCGGTGGACGGCCCGACTGGCGGTGACGCGGACCCCCGTCGCCCTTCCGGCCGAGCGCGTGGCGGTCGCGGTGACGGTCGGGGCCCCGGCGGACGGGGACACCGACGCCGCGGACACGGCGGCCACGGCTACGGCCGCCACGGATACGGGCGGCGGCTCAGGCGGCGGTCAGGGAGACGCACGTCCGGAGGAGCGGGAGGACGCACAAGGAGACGGGCAGGGAGACGGGCAGGGAGACGGGCAGGCGAGTGGGCCGGGAGGCACCGCAGGTCACCAGGGCCTGCGCCGCTCGGTGCTCGCCGAGGTCACCGTCGGCATCCTGGTGCTGGTGATCACGACCATGCTGACCGGGACCCAGCCGGGCCGTGCGGCCACGGAGTCCGCCGCCTCCGTCGCGGCCGCCGACCGGCCGACCTCCTCGACGACCGTGGTGCCCTTCGACGTCGGCACCCCGGGCGGACACGGCAAGGTCCAGGTCGAGCTGTCGCCGGGCCGGGTGGGTGAGAACTCCGTGCAGGCCGTGATCATCGGCCCCGACGGCGGCATCGCGACCGTCCCCGAACTGCGCCTCACCTTCACCCAGGAATCGCAGAAGGTCGGCCCGATCGACGCCGAGGTCACCGACAAGGGCGGCTACTGGACGTCCGACGGCCTCACCCTTCCACTGCCCGGCACCTGGACCATGAAGATCACGGTCCGCACCACCGACATCGACCAGGTCACCGTCTCGAAGAACGTGAAGATCGGCTGAGGCGGGGGAAGCCGAGGAAGGCCGAGGGGAGCGGAGAGAAGGGAGGAGGCCGTGACGGCACGGCTTCTCCCCCGCTTCCGCGTCGGACAACGTCGAAGGGCCCCGCTGCAAGCAGCGGGGCCCTTCGACGTTAGTGCCCGGTGAGGCACTGGCGGAGGATACGAGATTCGAACTCGTGAGGGGTTGCCCCCAACACGCTTTCCAAGCGTGCGCCCTAGGCCACTAGGCGAATCCTCCGGGGCAAACAATACAAGACGTTGAGGAGTGCTCGCGAACTCGTTCCCACCCCCCACGATCCTGTACTCTTTGCGGAGCCCCTCACGTGGCGCTATCTGACTGAACTCCCCCAGGGCCGGAAGGCAGCAAGGGTAGGTTGGCTCTGGCGGGTGCGTGGGGGGCGCTTGCGTTTCCGGGACCGCCGCGGGGCAGGCCGGGGACGGGATACCACCGGGGTCGCGCCCGGGATGCGCTCAGTGCGGTCCTTGTTGTCAGTGGGCGCCTATAACCTCGTAAGCGTGTCGTCTCTCGCGCTGTACCGCCGCTATCGCCCGGAGTCGTTCGCCGAGGTCATCGGGCAGGAGCATGTCACCGACCCGTTGCAGCAGGCGCTGCGGAACAACCGGGTCAATCACGCGTACCTGTTCAGCGGTCCGCGCGGGTGCGGCAAGACCACGAGCGCGCGCATCCTGGCCCGCTGTCTGAACTGCGAGCAGGGCCCCACCCCGACCCCGTGCGGGGAGTGCCAGTCCTGTCAGGACCTCGCCCGCAACGGCCGGGGCTCCATCGACGTCATCGAGATCGACGCGGCTTCGCACGGTGGTGTGGACGACGCCCGTGACCTGCGGGAAAAGGCCTTCTTCGGGCCCGCGAGCAGCCGGTACAAGATCTACATCATCGACGAGGCCCACATGGTCACGCCGGCCGGATTCAACGCGCTGCTGAAGGTCGTCGAGGAACCCCCGGAGCACCTCAAGTTCATCTTCGCCACGACCGAGCCCGAAAAGGTCATCGGGACGATCCGGTCGCGGACCCACCACTACCCGTTCCGGCTGGTGCCGCCCGGGACCCTGCGCGAATACCTGGGCGAGGTCTGCGCGCAGGAGGGCATTCCCGTCGCGGACGGCGTGCTTCCCCTCGTCGTACGGGCGGGAGCGGGCTCCGTGCGTGACTCCATGTCCGTGATGGACCAGCTGCTCGCGGGTGCCGCCGACGCCGGTGTGACGTACGCCATGGCGACCTCGCTGCTCGGGTACACGGACGGCTCGCTGCTGGACGCCGTCGTCGAGGCGTTCGCGGCGGGGGACGGCGCCGCCGCCTTCGAAGTGGTGGACACCGTCATCGAAGGCGGTAACGACCCGCGGCGATTCGTCGCCGACCTGCTGGAGAGGTTGCGGGACCTGGTCATCCTGGCGGCCGTTCCGGACGCGGCGGAGAAGGGGCTCATCGACGCTCCGGTCAACGTGGTGGAGCGCATGCAGGCGCAGGCCGGGGTCTTCGGCGCCGCCGAGCTGAGCCGCGCCGCCGACCTCGTGAACGACGGACTGACGGAAATGCGCGGAGCCACCTCGCCGCGCCTCCAGCTCGAACTCATCTGCGCGCGCGTCCTGCTGCCCGCCGCCTACGGGGACGAGCGGTCCGTCATGGCCAGGCTCGACCGTATCGAGCGCGGGGTGAACTTCTCCGGTGGCGGAGCGGCGCCCGCCATGGGCTACGTGCCCGGGCCCGAGGTGCACGGCGCGGTGCCGGTCCCGCAGGCCGGACCGGCGGTTCCCCCCGGGAGCGGCCCCGCGGCGGCCCGCGCGGCGGCTCGGGGGACGGGACAGGGAGCGGGACAGGGAGGAGCCGGTGCGAGCGCCGGAGCTGTGCCGGGAGCGGCACCCGGGGCGTCCGCTCCGGTCGCCCCCGCCACCCCTGTCGCGCCGGTCGCACCCGCGGCATCCATGACGCCCCCGGCGCCGACGGGTGCGCCTCCGCGCGTTCCCGCGGCGCCCGAGCAGCCGGCGGCCTCGGCGGGTGCTCCCGCGGGTGCCGCGCCCGGTGCCTGGCCCACCGCGACGGCCGCCGGCAGCGGTCCGCGTAGTCCGGAACATCCGTGTGGGCGAGCACGCACGCGGCGGCCGGCAGGGAGCCGTCACGGAACGGCAGCGA
>NZ_JBEXNW010000077.1:0-8045 GCF_040611295.1 Streptomyces sp. NPDC002935 | reverse complement strand
TGGCCGTGCGCCTCCCAGCCGGCGGCGGTGGTCCGAACCGAGCTCAGCAGCAAGGCGATCCGGGGCAGCCGGGGGGTTCTGCGGCCGGTATTCTTGACGATCCCTGTGACGCGGCAACCCTCGACCGGTGCCGCCCGCAGAGATCCGCGAGCCCTCACCCGGCCCGCCCCCAAGGTGGACGACAAGGAGCACAGCCACCATGACCCCGCACGACCCCGCCCTGCTCGACGCGGCCCGTGAGGGCGACGCCGACGCCGTGCGTTCCGCGCTCGCCGCCGGCGCCGACCCCGAGGCGCGCGACGACCACCGCCGCACTCCTCTGCTCCTCGCCTCGCTCGGCGACCACGTCGGTGCGGCCGAGGCACTCGTCGCGGCAGGTGCGGATCCGAACGCCCAGGACGACCGCGAGGACAGCCCCTGGCTGATCACGGGCGTCACCGGCAGCGTCGCGATGATGCGCGCGCTGCGCCCGGCACGACCCGACCTGAAGGTGCGCAACCGCTTCGGCGGCATCGCCCTCATCCCCGCGTCCGAGCGCGGCCATGTCGACTACGTCCGGGCCCTGCTGAACGAGACGGACATCGACGTCGACCACGTCAACCGGCTCGGCTGGACGGCCCTGTTGGAAGCCGTCATCCTCGGCGACGGGGGCCGGGCGCACCAGGAGATCGTGGAACTGCTCATCGCGGTGGGCGCCTCGCCAGAGCTGCCGGACGGCGACGGAGTGACGGCCCTGGAGCACGCCCAGCGGCGCGGGTTCACCGAGATCGCGGGCCTGTTGAGCGCACCGCGCGACGGCCGTCCCTGACGCAGGGGAACGAGGTCGCCGGGCGCACCCCTGAACCACCCGCCCTCATGGGGCAGTTCGGCCATCACCTCGATCGCCGACGTGGTCCGAACCGGTCGTCGGCGCGCCGGCGGGTGTCACCCGGCGGCCGGAGGGCGTACGGGATCGGGAGCGGCGGCGCTCTCCTCGCCCTCCGGGTCGATGTGCGGCAGGATCCGGTCCAGCCAGCGCGGTGTCCACCAGGCGCGGGCCCCGAGCAAAGTCATCACCGCCGGAACGAGCAGGAGCCGAACCACCGTCGCGTCGATCAGGACACTCACCGCGAGGCCGAGTCCGAGCATCTTGACCACGATGTTGTCGCTCACGATGAACGCGGCGAAGACGCTCACCATGATCAGAGCCGCACAGGTGATCACCCGGGCGGTGATCTCCAGGGCGTGCGCCACGCTGGCCTTCGCGTCCCCGGTGGCCAGCCAGAACTCATGGACCCGGGACAGCAGGAAGATCTCGTAGTCCATGCTGAGCCCGAAGATGATCGCGAACATCATCATCGGCACATAGCTCTCGATGGGCACCTTGCCCGACACCCCGAGCGCCGGCCCGCCCCAGCCCCACTGGAAGACGGCGACGACGACACCGTACGAGGCTGCGATGGACAGCACGTTGAGGACCGCCGCCTTCACCGCGACGAGCAGTCCGCGGAAGACGATCAGGATGATGATGAAGGCGAGCGCGACCACCACGAGGATGATCAGGGGCAGCCGGCTCGAGACGATGTTGCGGAAGTCGACCTGGGCGGCCGTGGTGCCGGTGACATAGCCCTTGGCGCTGGTGCCGGACACGGCCTGCGGCAGCGTGTCGTCGACCAGACGGTTCGTCAGGTCGGTGGTGTCCTGGTTCTGCGGGGACACCTTGGAGTAGACGGTGCCCACCAGCACGTCGCCGTCCTGGGTGGTCGTCAGCGGCGTGACCACGGCCGCACCCTTCACGTCGCTGAGGGTCTTCTGCGCCTGCGACGACAGCGAGGAACGCTGACTGGACGGCACATCGGTCTGGTCGATGACCACGGTCAGCGGACCGTTGGAGCCGGCCCCGAAGGAGTCCGACATGATGTCGAACGCCCGCCGGTCCGTGAACGAGGTGGGATCCGCGCCGTCGCCGATGTGCCCGAGCTGGATCGAGAACAGCGGGATGGCCAGCACCAGCACCGTGAAGAGGCCGCCGGACAGGAACCGCCAGGGATGCCGCTGCACACGCAGCGCGTAGCGGTGCCAGGTGCCGTGCGCGGGCATCCCGGGGTCGGCGTCCGTCTCCGCGACCGGCTTGCGCACGTGGTAGCGGTCGATGCGTCTGCCGATGAGCCCGAGCATCGCGGGTACGAGGGTCAGCGCACCGATGACCGCCGAGACGACCGTCACGGCCGCCGCGAGGCCGAGCAGGCTGATGAAGGAGACACCGGAGACGGACAGCCCGGCCAGGGCGATGATCACGGTGCAGCCGGAGACGAGGACGGCCCGCCCACTGGTGGTCGTGGCCCGGCCCGCCGCCCTCACCGGATCGGCGCCGTCAATGAGGTTCTGCCGGTGACGGGTGACCATGAACAGTGCGTAGTCGATGCCGACGCCCAGCCCGATCATGGTGGCGAGCGTCGGCGACACCGTCGCGAAGGTGAACGCTGCGGCGAGGAGACCCAGACAGGCCAGACCGCCCAACACACTGAGCAGGGCGGTCACCAGCGGAAGACCCGCCGCGATGACGCTGCCGAATCCGATGAGCAGGACGACGATCGCCACCGCGAAGCCGATGAGCTCGCTGACGCGGTCGTCCGGCGCGGGTCTGGCCAGTTCGCCCAGCGTGCCGCCGTACTCGACGTCGACGCCGGCCGACCGCAGCGGCTGCACAGCGCTGTCCACACCGTCGAGATAGCTGTCGCCGAGGAGCGAGGGCTGCTCATCGAAGCGCACGGTGATGTAACCGGTCTTACCGTCGCTCGACAGCGGCCCGACGTTCTGCTGCTGGGACTGCCCCGAGGGCGGCTGGGAGCCCGGCGGCGGCAGCGGATTCTGCGCCGACAGGACGTGCGGCAGCTTCTGCAGATCGCCGACGGTCTGGCTCATCTGGGAACTCAGCGACGTCAGGGGTTTCTGCGTGTCGCGCAGCACCACCTGGGCGCCGTAGCCGCCGGCCGCCGGATCGTGCTTCTTGAGAACGTTCAGTCCTTCGGTGGACTGCACTCCGGGAAGCGAGAAGTTGTCCGAGTACTCTCCGCCGAACGAGCGGTTCAGTACCTGCAGCGCGGCGAGCACGACGAGCCAGGCCACGATGACGATCACGAAGTGCCGGGCGCACCACTCACCCAGCCGCTGCAGTCTCCCGGGCTTCTTCCGCCCGCTCTCCGGAGTGGCTTGCCTCGCCGTCATGCGCTGCTCCTGCTGGAAGAAGACACCTTCGACTTCGTCATTAAACGACGCGACGATCACCACGGCCTGCCGAGATCCGCGGAGCGGGGGCGCGGCGCCCACCCGATCTCCGGCGGAGCCGGTCCGGGCCCCTTCGCCGTCGGCGGCCGGGATGTGTCGATTCCGGCGGTGTCCGTTCGTTCAGTCAGTGGGACACCGGTGCCGTACCGGTGCGGAACGAAGGCTGTGATGAGGATGTACGAGGTCCGGACGCTGCTCGAAGGACGCGGGCTGGTCGAGTCGCCGCGCTGGCACGGGGACCGGCTGTACTTCTCCGACTGGACCGCGGGCGAGGTCATCGCCCTCGATCCGCAGACCGGTCACAGCGAGGTGGCCGCCCGGGTGGCGTCGCTGCCCCTGTGCACCGACTGGCACCCCGACGGCCACCTGCTGATCGTCTCCTCCCCGGACGGTCTGCTGCTCCGCCGGGAGCCCGACGGCTCCCTGGCCACGTACGCGGATCTGGGCCGGCCCGGCTGGAACGACATCGTGGTCGACGGCCGCGGAAACACCTATGTCAACCGGGCCGACTTCAACCCGATGACGGGAGAGGCGTCGAAACCCGGCTCCGTCTCGCTGGTCACTCCGGACGGCTCGGTGCAACAGGTGGCCGACGACATCGCGTTTCCCAACGGGATGGCCGTGACACCCGACGGCTCCACGCTGATCGTGGCCGACTCCTACCGGCACAACCTGGTCGCCTTCGACATCGGCGTGGACGGCGCTCTGTCGGGCCGCCGTGTCTGGGCCGACCTGGGGGAGGGCACCCCGGACGGCATCTGCGTCGACGCACGGAACGCCGTCTGGTACGCCGATGTACCGGGCCGGTGCTGTGTGCGCGTCGCCGAGGGCGGTGCCGTGCTGGACCGGGTCGACCTCGACCGCGGCGGCTTCGCCTGCGTCCTGGGCGGTCGCGACAGGAGGACGCTGTTCATCGTGGCCGCCGCCTGGCGCGGCATGACGGAGTCCGAAATGGTGACACCCGGCTCCGGCCAGGTGCTCGCCACCCGGGTCGAGGTGCCGGGAGCGGGCCGCCCCTGACGACGGGGTCGCGCCGGCCGCGGGCCCCTCGTCCGCCGCGACGGGCGGCACAGGGCACCGGCCTGTCCTGACACGGCTGCCCGGCGGCCACCCCGACCGGGTTGCCGCCGCGGGCAGTTCGTGGAGGTAGCCCCCGACGGTCGGCAGGCCGAGGCCGGTTGATGGAGGCTGTGCGCAAGGCGCGTGGCGTGCCGGTCGGTTCGCAGGGCCGGTGCGCCAGGGAAGTGGGGTCGGGCGGTACGCGGAACCGCCCTTCCGGGGAAGGGGTTTCGGCGGCGGCTGTGCGCCGATCGTCGGCGTTGTCGCACCGGGGGCACGGCGCGGGACAGGGTGTTCGGCACGCGGGCGTAGGGATAACCCTCGATTCGCAGCAAACGCATGTCATGCCTAGGTCAACGGTGCGATCCTTCCCCCGACCTGTAGGGCAGGTGCCCCACGCCCGCCCTCGGTCGCGTTCCCGCACGCCCCTGCTCAGCTCTTCCCGGACAGCACATCCCGTCTGCCCGGTCTGTCACCGGCCGCCGACCGCGGCCGAAGCAGTAGGAGTACGAGTGAGACGTTTCCCCCGTCAGGCGACCGCGGCCGGAGCCCTGGTGGCCACCGCCGCATTCCTGGCCGTCGGTATACAGACGGTCCCGGCAGTCGCCAAGCCCGCCCCCCACACAACCCCCGTGCGCACAGGGGGACTCGAGGCCAAGCTCACCCCGGCCCAGCGCGTGGCGCTGCTGAAGAAGGCATCGAAGCAGACCACGGCGACCGCCGGCACGCTCGGCCTCGGCTCGAAGGAGAAGCTGGTCGTCAAGGACGTCGTCAAGGACAACGACGGCACCCTGCACACCCGTTACGAGCGCACCTACGCCGGGCTCCCGGTGCTCGGCGGCGACATCGTCGTCCACACTCCGCCGGCCTCACAGGCCACCGGCACGGTGAGCACGACCTTCAACAACAAGCACACCATCAAGGTCGCGAGCACCACCGCGTCGTTCAGCAAGGACGCCGCCGCGGCCAAGGCGCTCACGGTGGCCAAGTCGCTCAAGGCGCAGAAGCCCGCCACCGACAGCGCCCGCAAGGTCATCTGGGCCGGCACCGGAACCCCCAGGCTCGCCTGGGAGACCGTGATCAGCGGCTTCCAGGACGACGGCACGCCGAGCAAGCTGCACGTCGTCACCGACGCCACCACCGGCAAGGAACTCACGCGCTACGAGGCCGTCCAGACCGGCACCGGCAACACCCAGTACAGCGGCACGGTCACGCTGAACACCACGCTGTCCGGCTCGACGTACCAGCTGACCGACTCCACCCGCGGCAGCCACAAGACGTACTCGCTGAACAACGGCACCTCCGGCACCGGCACCCTGATGACCGACGCCGACGACGTCTGGGGAACCGGCGCGGGCTCCAACACCCAGACCGCCGGCGCGGACGCCGCCTACGGCGCCCAGATGACCTGGGACTTCTACAAGAACACCTTCGGCCGCAGCGGCATCAAGAACGACGGCGTCGCCGCCTACTCCCGCGTCCACTACAGCACGGCGTACGTCAACGCCTTCTGGGACGACAGCTGCTTCTGCATGACGTACGGCGACGGCACCAGCAGCACCCATGCGCTGACCTCGTTGGACGTGGCGGGCCACGAGATGAGCCACGGTGTCACCTCGAACACCGCGGGCCTGAACTACACCGGTGAGTCCGGCGGTCTGAACGAGGCGACCTCCGACATCTTCGGCACCGGTGTCGAGTTCTACGCCAACAACGCCTCCGACGTGGGCGACTACCTCATCGGCGAGAAGATCGACATCAACGGTGACGGCACACCGCTGCGTTACATGGACAAGCCGAGCAAGGACGGCGGCTCCGCGGACAGTTGGTACTCCGGCGTCGGCAACCTCGACGTCCACTACTCCTCGGGCCCCGCGAACCACATGTTCTACCTGCTCTCCGAGGGCAGCGGCACCAAGGTCATCAACGGTGTCACGTACACCAGCTCGACCTCCGACGGCGTGGCCGTCGCGGGCATCGGCCGGGCCGCGGCCCTGCAGATCTGGTACAAGGCGCTCACGACGTACATGACGTCGACCACCAACTACGCGGGTGCCCGCACCGCCGCGCTGAACGCCGCCACGGCGCTGTACGGCGCCAGCTCCGCCCAGTACGCGGGTGTGGCGAACGCCTTCGCCGGCATCAACGTCGGCAGCCACGTCACCCCGCCGACCAGCGGCGTGACCGTCACCAACCCGGGCAGCCAGTCCTCCACCGTCGGCACCGCGGTGAGCCTGCAGATCTCGGCCAGCAGCACCAACACCGGCTCCCTGACCTACGCCGCGTCGGGTCTGCCGACCGGTCTGTCGATCAGCAGCTCGACGGGCGCCGTCACCGGAACGCCGACCACCGCGGGGACGTACAGCACGACCGTCACCGTGACGGACAGCACCGGAGCGACGGGCACCGCGTCCTTCACCTGGACGGTCAGCAGCTCGGGCGGCGGCACCTGCACCGCGACACAGCTCCTCGGCAACCCCGGCTTCGAGTCGGGCAACACCACCTGGACCGCCACCAGCGGGGTCATCACGACGGACACCGGCGAGGCGGCCCACGGCGGCTCCTACAAGGCGTGGCTGAACGGCTACGGCTCGACCCACACCGACACGCTGTCCCAGTCGGTGGCCGTCCCCAGCGGCTGCAAGGCCACGCTGACGTTCTACCTGCACATCGACACGGCCGAGACGACCACCAGCACCGCGTACGACAAGCTGACGGTCACGGCCGGATCGACCACGCTGGCGACCTACTCGAACCTCAACAAGGCCACCGGCTACGTACAGAAGACGTTCGACCTGTCCTCCTTCGCCGGCACGACCGTCGCGCTCAAGTTCAGCGGCGTCGAGGACTCCTCGCTCCAGACCAGCTTCGTCGTGGACGACACCGCCCTGACGACCAACTGACCGGCACTACCTGACACCTTCCGCAACCGCCGCGCCGTGGGTCCTCCGCGAGGACGACCCACGGCGCGGCGCCGTTGCGGGGCCTACTCGAACCGGGCGGGATCACCCGCTCCGAGGCGTACGATCTCGGGCTCGGCACCGGAGAAGTCGATGACGGTCGTCGGCTCGGTACCGCAGTCGCCGGAGTCGATGACGGCGTCGACCACGTGATCGAGGCGATCCTTGATCTCCCAGCCCTGGGTCAGCGGCTTGTCCTCCTCCGGCAGGAGCAGGGTGCTCGACAGCAGCGGCTCGCCGAGCTCGGCGAGGATCGCCTGGGCGACGACATGGTCGGGAATCCTCACCCCGACGGTCTTCTTCTTCGGGTGCAGCAGCCGGCGCGGAGCCTCCTTCGTCGCCGGGAGGATGAAGGTGTAACTGCCGGGCGTCGCCGCCTTGACCGTGCGGAAGACCGCGTTGTCGATCCGTACGAAGTGCCCCAGCTGCGCGAAGTCCTCGCACATCAGCGTGAAATGGTGCCGCTCGTCGAGCTGGCGGATCGAACGGATGCGGTCGATGCCGTCCCGGTTGCCGAGCGCGCAGCCCAGCGCGAAGCAGGAGTCCGTCGGATAGACGATCAGCCCGCCGCTGCGGACGATCTCCACCACCTGGCTGATGATGCGGCGCTGCGGGTTGTCCGGGTGCACGTCGAAGTACTTGGCCATGCTTCGAGCTTAGGGGGTGTCCGGCGGATCAAGTCGGAGGAAACCTGCGGCGCCTGATCAGCGCACGTGAGCGGGGCCTGGTGCGTCCAACTGCAAGGCGGAGGAGGGCGTC
>NZ_JBEXNW010000076.1:0-9247 GCF_040611295.1 Streptomyces sp. NPDC002935 | reverse complement strand
CCGCGCGGCACGGTGCTGATCACCGGTGGCACGGGTGCGCTGGGCGGGCACGTCGCCCGCTGGCTGGCCGGTGCGGGTGCGGAGCACCTGGTGCTCACCAGCCGCCGCGGCCCCGCGGCGCCCGGCGCCGTGGAGCTCGTCGCGGAGTTGGAGGAGCTCGGCGCGGCCGCGACCGTCGTGGCCTGTGACGCGGCCGACCGTGACGCCCTGCGGGCGCTGCTGGCCGAGCACCCCGTCAACGCCGTCGTCCACGCCGCCGGCGTCGGCGACCACGTCATGATCGAGGACTCCGACCCGGCCGGGTTCGCCGGCACGGTGGCGGCCAAGACCGCCGGTGCCACGCACCTGGACGAACTGCTGGCCGGTCAGGAACTCGACGCGTTCGTCATGTTCTCCTCGGGCGCCGGCATCTGGGGCGGCGCCGGCCAGGGCGCCTACTCGGCGGCCAACGCCTACCTGGACACCCTCGCCGAGTACCGGCGGGCACATGGGCGCACCGCGCTCGCCGTCTCCTGGGGCGGCTGGGCCGAGGGCGGCATGGCCGCTGTCGGCGACGGAGAGGAGATGCTGCGCCGCCGCGGCCTGCCCCCCATGCGGCCCGCCCTCGCGATCTCCGCGCTCCAGCAGGCGCTGGCCGACGGCGAGACCGCCCTCACCGTCGCGGACTTCGACTGGGAGCGGTTCATCGGCCCGTTCACCGTCACCCGCCCCAGCGCCCTGTTCTCCGATGTGCCCGAGGCGCGCCGCGCCCTGGAGGCGCCGGCCCCCGGCGGCGCCGAAGCCGGCAACGCGCTCGCCGCGAAGCTGACCGGGCTGCCGGCGGCCGAGCAGGACCGCACGCTGGTGGACCTCGTCCGCACGCACGCGGCCGCCGTGCTCGGCCACGACGGCACCGCGGCGGTGGAGTCCGGCCGCGCTTTCAACGACCTCGGCTTCGACTCGCTCACCGCCGTCGAACTGCGCAACAAGCTCACGGCCGACACCGGCCTGAAGCTGCCCACCACGCTGGTCTTCGACTACCCCAACGCCACGGCCCTGGCCCGGTTCCTGCGCGCCGAACTGCTCGGTTCACAGGACGTCGCGCAGCAGGAGCAGCGCACGGCCGCCGCCGGCGACGAACCCATCGCGATCGTGGCCATGAGCTGCCGCCTCCCCGGCGGCGTCGGCTCGCCCGAGGACCTGTGGCAGCTCGTGACGTCCGGCGGCGACGCGATCTCCGGCTTCCCCGACGACCGCGGCTGGGACGTCGAGAACCTCTACGACCCCGACCCGGGCACCCCGGGCAAGACGTACGCGCGCGACGGCGGCTTCCTCTACGACGCGGGCGACTTCGACGCCGCACTGTTCGGGATCTCGCCGCGCGAGGCGCTCGCGATGGACCCCCAGCAGCGCCTGCTTCTGGAGGCCTCGTGGGAGGCGTTCGAGCGGGCCGGCATCGACCCGGCCTCCCTGAAGGGCAGCCGCACCGGCGTGTTCGTCGGCATGTCCTACCAGGGCTACGGCGCGGGCCTCCCGCAGGTCCCGGAAGGCGTCGAGGGCCACCTGCTCACCGGCAGCGCCGCGAGCGTCGTCTCCGGGCGCGTGGCCTACTCGTTCGGACTGGAGGGCCCGGCCGTCACCGTCGACACGGCGTGCTCGTCGTCGCTGGTCGCCCTGCACCTGGCCATCCAGTCGCTGCGCACCGGCGAGAGCACGATGGCCGTCGCCGGCGGTGTGAACGTCATGGCCGTACCGGCCGCGTTCGTGGAGTTCAGCCGTCAGCGCGGGCTGGCCCCTGACGGACGGTGCAAGGCGTTCGGCGCCGGCGCCGACGGCACCGGCTGGGCGGAGGGCGTGGGCGTGGTGCTCGTGGAGCGCCTCAGCGACGCGGTGCGCAACGGCCACGAGATCCTCGCGGTCGTGCGGGGCAGCGCGGTCAACCAGGACGGCGCGTCCAACGGTCTGACCGCGCCGAACGGCCCGGCGCAGCAGCGGGTCATCCGGCAGGCCCTGGCCTCCGCCGGGCTCAGCGAGGCCGACGTCGACGCGGTGGAGGCGCACGGCACGGGCACCGCTCTGGGTGACCCGATCGAGGCGCAGGCGCTCCTCGCCACCTACGGGCAGGAGCGCCCCCGGGCGCTGTGGCTGGGCTCGCTGAAGTCCAACATCGGTCACGCTCAGGCGGCGTCCGGCGTGGCCGGTGTGATCAAGATGGTGATGGCGATGCGCCACGGCGTCCTTCCGCGGACGCTGCACGCTGACGAGCCGACGCCGCACGTGGACTGGTCGGCGGGTGCGGTGAGGCTCCTGACGGAGGCCGTCGACTGGCCGGAGACGGACCGCCCGCGCCGCGCCGCGGTCTCGTCCTTCGGCGTCAGCGGCACCAACGCCCACACCATCATCGAGCAGGCCCCGGTGGCCGAACCGGCCGCCGTCGCACCGGTCGAGGTCTCCTCGGCGACCGTGCCGTGGGTCCTGTCCGGCAAGTCCGAGGCCGCGCTGCGCGCCCAGGCCGAGCGCCTGTTGTCCCTCACCGCCGACGGCGCCGAACCGTCCCTCACCGACGTCGGCCTCTCGCTGGCCACCACCCGGGCCGCCCTGGAGCACCGCGCCGCCGTGGTCGGTGCCGACCACGGCCGGATCGCCGAGGGCCTGCGGGCCCTGGCCTCGGGGGCGCCCGCTCCCGGCGTCGTCCTCGGCCGCGCCGACGCCGGCCAGGTCGGGTTCCTGTTCTCCGGGCAGGGCTCGCAGCGCATCGGCATGGGGCGGCAACTGTACGAGGCGTTCCCGGCCTTCGCGGAGGCGTACGACGAGGTGTGTGCGCACCTCGACCGGCACCTCGACCGGCCACTGCGGGACGTGGCCTTCGGCGAGAACGGTCACGAGGACGGCGAGGAGCTGAACCGCACCGCCTTCACGCAGCCCGCGCTGTTCGCGCACGAGGTCGCCGTCCACCGCCTGCTGGAGTCGTGGGGCGTGCGGCCGGACTACCTGGCCGGGCACTCCGTGGGCGAGATCGTGGCCGCGCACGTGGCCGGGGCGCTGTCGCTGGAGGACGCGGCCGCACTGGTGACGGCTCGTGCCGCGCTGATGCAGGCCCTGCCCGCCGGCGGAGCCATGATCGCCGTCCAGGCCACCGAGGACGAGGTGCTGCCGCACCTCACCGACGACGCCGACATCGCGGCGATCAACGGCCCGCAGTCCGTCGTGGTCTCCGGAGCCGAGGACGCCGTAGCCGCCGTCGCGGACTTCTTCGCCCGGGAGGGCCGCAAGATTTCCCGGCTCACCGTGAGCCACGCGTTCCACTCGCCGCTGATGGACCCCGTGCTGGAGGACTTCGCCCGCGTCGTCGGCGGTCTGCGCTTCGAGACGCCCCGGATACCGGTCGTCTCGAACCTCACCGGTGAGCTCATCGAGGCGTACACGGCGGACTACTGGGTCCGGCACGTCCGCGAGGCCGTGCGCTTCGCCGACGGCATCCGGACCCTGGGCGAGCTGGGCGTGACCACGTTCGTGGAGACCGGCCCCGGCGCGGTGCTGAGCGCCATGGCCCAGGGCTGCCTGGACGGCGCGGTCACCGTTGCCTCCGCACGGTCCGGCAGCCCCGAGCCCGAGGCGATCACCGGCGCTCTCGCCCAGCTCCACGTGCACGGCGTGCCCGTCGACTGGCGGGCGTTCTTCGCCGGCCGCGGCGCCCGGCGCGCCGACCTGCCCACCTACGCCTTCCAGCACCAGCGGTACTGGCTGGAGACCACCGCGCCCACGGCCGTCGCGGGGACCGACGCCGTGGAAGCCGGGTTCTGGGAGACCGTGGAGCGCGAGGACGCCCAGTCCCTCGCCGCCACCCTCGACCTGCCCGTCGAGCAGTTGGACGCGGTGCTGCCCCGGCTGTCCGCGTGGCGCCGGCAGCAGCGCCGGGAGTCCGCCGTGGAAGGCTGGTCCTACCGCACGAGCTGGAAGCCGCTCAGCGACCTCCGGGCGCACGAACTGCCGGGCACCTGGCTCTTCCTGGTCACCGAGGTGCCCGAGGACACCGAGGCCGTCGAGTGGACCGCCGCCGTCGCCGACGGGCTCGCCGCCCGCGGAGCCCGGCTGGTCCGGGTGGCGGTCGACCCGGCCGCCGACCGCGGCGCACTGCTGCGGCAGCTCGGCGAGGCCGTCCGGGAGACCCCGTTCGACGGTGTGATCTCCCTGCTCGGCACCGACGAGAGGCACCACGCCGGACACCCGGCTCTGTCCGTCGGCACCGCGCTGACCCTCGCGCTCGTCCAGGCCCTGGGCGACGCGGGCATCGACGCCCCGCTGTGGGCGCTGACCAGGTCCGCCATGTCCACCGGCCGGGCGGACGCGGTGCCGAGCGCCGCCCAGAACGCCGTCTGGGGCCTCGGCCGGGTCGCCGCGCTGGAGCACGCGCCGCGCTGGGGCGGTCTGATCGACCTCCCGGACACGGTCGACGACCGGATCGTCGGCCGTCTCGCCGCGGTGCTCGGCCAGTCGGCCGAGGACCAGATCGCGATCCGCGCCCGCGGCGTGTTCGGCCGCAGGCTCTCCCACGCCGCCGCCCACCGGAACACGCGGGCCGGGGAGCGGTGGACGCCGCGCGGCACGGTGCTGATCACCGGTGGTACGGGTGCGCTGGGCGGGCACGTCGCCCGCTGGCTCGCCGGTGCCGGTGCCGAACACCTGGTGCTCACCAGCCGCCACGGCCTCGACGCGCCGGGCGCGGCGGGTCTCGTCGCGGAGCTGGAGGCGACGGGTGTCCTTGTCACCGTCGCCGCGTGCGACGTCGCCGACCGTGAGGCGCTCGCCGTGCTGCTCGCCGAGCACCCGGTGAACGCCGTCGTCCACACGGCGGGCGTGGACCAAATGGAGCCGCTGGAATCCATGACGCCGGGCGCCTTCGCCGACGTGCTGTCCGCCAAGGCTGCCGGCGCCCTGCACCTCGACGCGCTCCTCGCCGGCCGGGAACTCGACGCCTTCGTCCTCTTCTCCTCCATCGCCGGCCTGTGGGGCAGCGGCCACCAGGCCGCCTACGCGGCGGCCAACGCCCTGCTCGACGGACTCGCCGAACGCCGCCGGGCCCAAGGCCTGCCGGCGACCGCCGTGGCCTGGGGCCCGTGGGCCGGCGGCGGCATGGCCGAGGCCGACGGCGCGGACGAACGACTGCGCCGCCGCGGCCTGATCCCGATGCCCGCCACGCTCGCCCTGGCCGGCCTCCGGCGGGCGCTGGACTCCGGCGAGGCGACCGCCACAGTGGCCGACGTCGACTGGGAGCGGTTCCTGCCCCCGTTCACCGTGGGCCGCCCGAGCGCCCTGCTCGGCGAACTCCCGGAGGCCGAGCGGATCCTCACCGCGGACAGCACCGCCGGCGGGCCCGGCACGGCCGCCGCCTCGCCCCTGGCCGACCGCCTCGCCAGGATGCCCGAGACCCAGCAGCACGCGCTGCTGGTCGACCTCGTCCGCACACACGCGGCGGCCGTCCTCGGTCACAACAGCGCCGGCGAGGTCGAGGCGGACCGGGCGTTCAAGGACTTGGGCTTCGACTCCCTGACCGCCGTAGAACTGCGCAACAAGCTCAAAGCCGAGACCGGCCTCGCACTGCCCCCCACACTGGTCTTCGACCACCCCAACGCCCAGGCACTCGCCCGGCAGTTGCGCACCGAGCTCACCGGCCTCACCATCGCGGCCGCTCCGGAAGCGGCCGCCGCGCCCGCCGAGGACGACGACCCCATCGCGATCGTCGGCATGGCGTGCCGGTATCCGGGCGGGGTGCGCTCGCCCGAGGACCTGTGGCACCTGGTGGTCTCCGGCGGCGACGCCGTCGGCGACTTCCCGGCGAACCGCGGCTGGGACGTGGACGGCATCTACGACCCGGACCCGGACGCGTCCGGCAAGACGTACACGCGCCGCGGTGGATTCCTGTACGAGGCGGGGGAGTTCGACCCGGGGTTCTTCGGGATCAGCCCGCGTGAAGCCGTGGCGATGGATCCGCAGCAGCGCCTGCTGCTGGAGACCACGTGGGAGACGTTCGAGCGGGCCGGCATCGACACGGAGTCGGTGCGCGGCAGCCGTACCGGAGTCTTCGTCGGCTCCGGCTACCAGGACTACGCCGCCCGGGCCTTCAACGCGATAGACGATTCCGAGGGCTTCTTCGGCACGGGCAACTCGGCGAGCATCATGTCCGGCCGTATCGCCTACACCTTCGGCCTGGAGGGCCCGGCCGTCACCGTCGACACGGCGTGCTCGTCGTCGCTCGTGGCCCTGCACTGGGCGATCCAGGCCCTCCGTAACGGCGAGTGCTCCATGGCGCTGGCCGGCGGCGTGATGGTCATGTCCACCCCGCGTGCCTTCGTGGAGTTCAGCCGCCAGCGCGGGCTGGCCCCTGACGGGCGGTGCAAGGCGTTCGGCGCCGGCGCCGACGGCACCGGCTGGGCCGAGGGCGTCGGCATGCTCCTGGTGGAGCGGCTGTCCGACGCCGTGCGCAACGGCCACGAGGTGCTGGCGGTCGTACGGGGGAGCGCCGTGAACCAGGACGGCGCGTCCAACGGTCTGACCGCGCCCAACGGCCCTTCGCAGCAGCGGGTGATCCGGCAGGCGCTCACTTCCGCGGGCCTCACCGCCGCCGACATCGACGCGGTGGAGGCGCACGGCACGGGCACGACCCTGGGCGACCCGATCGAGGCGCAGGCGCTCCTCGCCACGTACGGGCAGGAGCGGCCCGCAGGACAGCCCCTGTGGTTGGGCTCGCTGAAGTCCAACATCGGCCACGCGCAGGCCGCGGCGGGTGTCGCCGGTGTGATCAAGATGGTCATGGCCATGCGCCACGGCGTGCTCCCGCAGACCTTGCACGTCGACGAGCCCACGCCGCACGTGGACTGGTCGGCCGGTGACGTCCGGCTGCTGACCGAGGCCGTGGAGTGGCCCGAGTGGGACCGCCCGCGCCGTGCTGCCGTGTCGTCCTTCGGCGTCAGCGGCACCAACGCCCACACCATCATCGAACAGGCCCCGCCGGCCCCGGCCGAAGAGGTCACCGTCACTCCGGCCCCGGCCCTCCTGCCGTGGGTGCTCTCCGCCAAGAGCAGCGCTGCGCTGCGCGACCAGGCACGACGACTGCTGGCCTTCGTGGAGGACGGCATGTCACCGGCCGATGTCGGCTTCTCGCTGGCCACCACCCGGAGCGCCCTGCGCCACAGGGCGGCCGTCATCGGCGAGAGCTGTGACGACTTCCGCCGCGGACTGGGCTACCTGGCCGCCGGAATGCCGTCGCCCGGAGTCGTCCAGGGCCGGCCGGGAGGCAAGGTCGGCTTTCTGTTCTCGGGTCAGGGTTCGCAGCGGATCGGTATGGGGCGTGAGTTGTATGCGGCGTTCCCTGTCTTCTCCGATGCGTACGACGAGGTGTGTGCGCGTCTGGAGGCGCCGGTCGACGTTGACGTCGAGACCCTGGATCAGACCGGGTGTGCCCAGCCCGCTCTCTTCGCGGTCGAGGTGGCGCTGTTCCGCCTCCTCGAATCGTGGGGTGTGCGGCCGGATTACGTGGCCGGTCACTCGGTGGGTGAGATCGCGGCTGTTCATGTGGCCGGGGTGCTGTCGCTGGACGACGCCGTGAAGCTGGTGTCCGCGCGGGCTGCGTTGATGCAGGCGCTGCCAGCTGGTGGTGCGATGGTCGCGGTCCAGGCCACCGAGGACGAGGTGCTGCCGTATCTGACCGACGAGGTCGGCATCGCGGCGATCAACGGCCCGCGGTCGGTCGTGGTCTCCGGGGCCGAGGATGCGGTGCTGGAGATCGCGGAGGTCTTCACCCAACAGGGCCGTAAGGCGTCCCGGTTGAAGGTCAGTCACGCGTTCCATTCGCCGCTGATGGACCCGATGTTGGACGAGTTCGGCCGGGTCGTGGCGGGTCTTGCCTTCAACGAGCCGCGGATTCCTGTGGTCTCCAACCTCACTGGGCGCCTGGCCGAGGCGTACACCCCGGAGTACTGGGTCCGGCACGTGCGCGAAGCGGTGCGCTTCGCCGACGGCGTCGAGACCCTCGGCGAGCTGGGTGTGACCACGTTCGTGGAGATCGGTCCCGGCGGTGTCCTCAGCGGCATGGTGCAGGGCTGCATGGACGAGGCCGTCACCGTGCCCGTGCTGCGCGGTGACCGCCCCGAGCAGCAGGCCCTCGTGACGGCCCTGGCCCATCTGCACACGCACGGCGTGTCCGTGGACTGGAACGTGTTCTTCGCCGGTGCGCGGAGGACCGACCTGCCGACCTACGCCTTCCAGCACGAGCCGTACTGGGTCGACGCCCCGCGAACCGCTGCCGCCGCCGAAGCGGACCCGGTGGACGCGGAGTTCTGGGAGACCGTGGAGCGCGGGGACCTGCAGGCCCTCGCCGAGACCCTCGGCATCGGGGCAGGGGACGCGTTCAGCGACGTGCTGCCGAGTCTGTCGTCGTGGCGGCGGCAGCGCAAGGAGCAATCCGCCGTGGACAGCTGGCGCTACGGCGAGTCGTGGAAAGGGATACCCGACCGCGCCCCGGAGGGCCCTGCCCGGATCGGTATATGGCTGGTTCCGGTCAGCGCTGCACAACTCGGCGACGACTGGGTCACCGCCTGCCTCCGCGGGCTGACCGAGCGTGGCCTGGCCCCGCTGCCGGTCCCGGTCGAGCCGGCCACCGGCCGTGAGGACCTGGCCGCGCAGCTCGCCCGAGCGGCCGGTGACGAGACCGTGGCGGGTGTCCTGTCGCTGCTCGCCGCCGACGGCGAGGCCGCCCCGGCGACCGCCGCACTGACCGTCGGCGTTGCACTGTCCGTCCTGCTCGTCCAGGCCCTGGGCGACACGGGCATCGGCGCCCCGCTGTGGTGCGCGACCCGGAACGCGGTGGGCGTGAGCCCCGCTGACGAGGTGACGGACCCGTACCAGTCCCAAATCTGGGGTCTGGGCCGGGTGGCGGCGCTGGAGCACGCGCCGCGCTGGGGCGGTCTGATCGACCTCCCGGACACGGTCGACGACCGGATCGTCGGCCGACTCGCCGCGGTGCTCGGCCAGTCGGCCGAGGACCAGGTCGCGATCCGCGACCGCGGGCTGTTCGTGCGGCGCCTGTCGCGTCTGCCCGCAGCCCTGAGCGAGCGTTCGTGGTCGCCGCGCGGCACGGTGCTGATCACCGGTGGTACGGGTGCGCTGGGCGGGCACGTCGCCCGCTGGCTCGCCGGTGCCGGTGCGGAGCACCTGGTGCTCACCAGCCGCCGCGGCCCCGCGGCGCCCGGCGCCGCCGGCCTCAAGGCCG
>NZ_JBEXNW010000075.1:0-9313 GCF_040611295.1 Streptomyces sp. NPDC002935 | reverse complement strand
GCCGAAACAGCTCCCACAACTCATCCGAGACCAGATGCTCAGCAAGACTCGTCATACCAACACAACGACGTCCTGCACCAAAGGAAACGACGTCTAAGACAGCAGCACCACCGCTACGGGACGTTCCAGGCGGCGATAAACGGCTGCCCGTCCTCGGTGGCCAGGAAGCTGAGCGTGCCTGGATGCGGATGACCGAGCAGCCGACTGGCAGAGGCGTCGAGGCCGAGCCAGCGCACCGTGAGCACGCGCGTCAGATGGCCATGCGCGACGACGGCAACATCGCCGTCCTCCAGCAGCGGCCGGATCCGGTCCAGCACCGCGTCCGTGCGCGCTGCCACCTGCTGGAGCTGCTCGCCAGGATGATCGTCGTCGCCGGGAATGACGCCGTCCCGCCACAGGTCCCAACCCGGCTTCATCTCCTGGATCTGCGCCGCGGTCAGGCCCTCGTAGCCGCCGTAGTCCCACTCCAGCAGATCGGGATCGGGCCGGACACCGGCCAGGCCCGCCAACTCGGCCGTCCGCATAGCTCGGCTCAGCGGGCTGCTGAACACCGCCACCAGACGGCGTAGTGCCAGCCTCGGAGCGAGCTCCTTCGCCGCGGCCTCGCCGGCGTCAGTCAGCGGAACGTCGGTACGGCCAGCGTGCTGGCCCGACAGGCTCCATTCAGTCTGGCCATGCCTGATCACTATCAGTTCACCCATGGCCGCGCACGATATCTGATCATGCGACACGGCCGACCACTCCTCGCCTTCGCCGCCACCGCCCGCTCCCTGATCTGCGACGGCTGACTCGCCAACTGAGATGACCTCTTACTCCGCCTGATGGAGTCACTGCGTACGGCGGACGGAATCGAGTTGATCAGGGTCCTGGCTCAGCGGATCCTGCAGGAACTCATCGAGGCCGAAGCCACTGTCCGGATCGGCGCGGAGCCGGCGAGCACACCGAGACACGCACGACGATGCGCAACGGGCACCGGGAGAAAGTACTGACCACGCAGGCCGGGGACCTGGACCTGGCGATCCCCAAACTTCGCACCGGCAGTTTCTTCCCCAGCCTGCTGGAAAGGGCAGGGTGCTTCTTGTGACGTCCGTAGAAAGGCGCAAAAACGCGCTCCACGGCACAGTCGTCACACAGCGATCCCGTGATGGCTTTCCTGCACTGGGCGCACAGCCCGTCCGTCGTCTTGGACGGGTCAGGGCGTTCGACCTCGCTCCACTGCTTCAATTCGATCGCGGCAAAGCTGAGCCCACCGTTTGGATGACCGCCGGCGAGCACCACGTCGATCGGGTTCATGCTCGGATGGACGCGGTACTCCACGAAGACGTACACCTGCCCGAGCCCGAGATCGGACAACGCCGTGGCCAACTCGTAGACGCTCTCCCGCCACGAATCCTTGTCGCCCTCAGAGGGCCCCTTCTCCATGGGGTGCGCGGCCTCGTAGCAGGCCACAATCTTGGGGATGAGGCGGTCCCGGTCCCGCACCAGCTCCTCAGCCGGCCAGAACGCCGTACTAATCGTTCCTCTGTCCGGCCCAACCCCGGGTCGCTGAGGTTCTCGCGCGAACCTAGCGTCTTCCACTAGGGCCGGACGCCAGCCGGACGACCGGCTGACCGCCCAGAGCCTGCGGTCAGGAGGAGCGCAATGAGCCGGGTACCGAGGGGCAGCGAAGAAAAACCTGGCCCGACGCACGAAGAGATCCAGGCCGGGATCGGAAAGCGCCTGGACGACGTTGCCAAGATCCTGGCTGGCGCCCTCGTCGCCGTTGCCGGCGTCATGACCCTGCTTGGCCTCAGCAGCGACGTCGTGTTCGTTGCCCTCAACAACGACTCGTGGCCCATCTATGTGGCCTCGCTCTGCGCCATCCTCGCGATCGTCTGCAGCATTGTGGCTCTGCTCGTCCACCCCACACGGCGGGGCAACCTGTGGGAGACCGTTGTACTCATTCTCGGGGTGATTCTCTATATGGCGGCACTGAGCGTGGCGGTTATCGGCGCGGCCAAGGCTGCTGGGGGAAACGGGCGGCCGACAATCACCAACATCAAAGTCGACGGCCCTCGGTCCAATCTGAAATTAAGCTTCGATGTTCATGCTGACGGCGTCGAGACCGGGGCCAGCATTGACGTGTTTGTAAACGCTGTCAGGGCCGACTTGTCCGAGCCTGTTGGTGAGTCGGTCGATGCCTACTCAAGTGAGCTCAGACCCAACGACAAGGGCATGGTCGAGCAGCAGGTCAGTATGCCGATGTCCCTTCCACCACAGGCCGCAGGCATCAGCATCATGGCCCTCAATGCGGGCGACGGAATCCAGGACGAGTGTGGCTCGCTCACACAGCGCGGGCCGGCGTGCGCGAGGTTCCGGGTTCCCTAGCAGCACGGGATCGCATCGAGCAGAGGGATCAGCTGAGTGACGTCGTAGCGGCCCCTGACACGGCCATCAGGACTGATCCACCTCATTGTGTTAGCCGTTGTAAGTGCAAGGGCAGCTCGTACTGTTCAACACGATGTGACGGTCAGGTCCATGGAAAATTACGGCCGGTCGAGGGAGTCTGTCTTGAGTCCTCTCCGGGCCGCAGGCCGGAGAATCGCCCAGCATACCTGTCCTACATCATCGGCCAGGTACATCTTTACAAACTTCCCGCTCCCGCCATGAACGATCAGGAGCGTCTCGACAAGGAAGCTATGTACGTTTCCCCCGGGCCGCCAGCGAGGCACGGAACGAAGGTCTGTACAGTCAGTGGGCTTTGTCATAAGCCTCGCGAATACTGGACGGGACGCGCCCTCGGTCGTTGACCTGATAGTTGTTCTTCCGAGCCCAGTCCCGGACCTCCTCCGCGCTGGGCCCGTCGGCCGGCGCCTTGCGTGCACGCCCTGTCCCGCTCACCCGACCGGTCTTGCGGCCCTTGTCGATGAAGGGCGCAAGCGCCTCGAAGAGTTTGTCGTAATTATCCGAGACCAGATCGATCTCGTAATTTACGCCGTCAAGGGAAAAGGTGTGCGTCCGCACTTCGTCGGATTCTGCACCGGTGAGGTCATCCGTGTAAACGGTAACGATCTTCTGAGCCATACGGGAATGATACCCACTTTTCCCTAGGTGTCCACCTCGAAGATCCTCAGGAACGGCAGATCCAGAACCGATGCGCTGGCACATCTGGGGACAAGGGAAAAAATGGAACAATACAGCGGTCGCACCCGCTTGCAGATCTTGCCTTCAACGTCGCTCCAAGTGACCCACCCCGACACAGATACGGAAGCGGTGAATGCATGCGCCGCTCCTCGCGCCGCCCAGGACACGGACCGAGAGGACATAAACCTTTACGCTTTCCATCGCGGCGCAGGGCCGACGAAATGCGCGACTGTCACGGGAGCACGCCACCGGAACGCCTTCAGCGGAGAACTTCGGGGTCACAATCGGGACATACTGGCCTGCGCTGTAGAAGGAATCCATCCCTTGTTCTTGGCAGGGAATCCCGGCCTTCAGGCCGGGCGGGTATGCGATCCTCGGTCTGGAGGCGCGAAGCGCCGGAGATCACTGCGCTTGTGTGGTGACGGTCATGCCGGGCGCTTCTGGTTCTCGATGCTCCGTCGCGCAGCGCTTGGAGTCCTGGCGCGCCAGGTGACGCTTGGGGTTCACTTCGTCGCGCCGGCACGTTCTGTTGCTTCCCGTGGTCATCGAGCTCCCTGTCGGCCTGGTTGGCAGGGAGGCATTCCCCGGCAACCTCAAGTACGCCGACGTGATCGAATCTCTCGATCGTGCCGGTTACGCCTGGCAGCCCTACACGCCCCTGACCTTCGACAACCAATGCGCGGTCCAGGCCACGTCCTCCGGCGTCGTTTTCGTCTTCGAAGTCCCGGAGGGGGAAGATCCCGTCCTCAATGTCATGGGCCCCCGCCCCACCAGCATGACTGCCCCGCGATCGCCAAGACCCCCGCGACACCGTGAGCACGAAGCCGACGCCGTGTTCACCACGACAGGCTTCGTCGACAGCAACAGCGTCGCCTTCATGCACAGTCTCAACGTCGCGCAACAGGCTGCAGGCGGAGACCGTGATGATCACGTGGCCGGTTCCGGATCTCCGCCCGCTGGTAGCTTCTGCACACGCTGACCAGCGCGGCCGTCCTGGAATCGATCCTGCGGCTCCGTTCTTCGAAAGAGTGACATGATCAAGCAGGTGCACATGACCGCCGCAGTGGTTTTGGCGGCAGCCATGGCGTTGTCGGGATGCGGTGCTACAAAGCCGGGCACAGCGAAGTCCGCTCCGAAGCCTGCCTCAACGGCAAGGTCTGGCAGCGCGGCCGGCGCCCCCAGCGCCGACTCCGGGCCGAGTACCGGTGAAAGCGGCGGCACACAGCGTTCGCGGCCGACCGACCGTTCCACCCCCACAGCGTCCCCCTCCGTCGCTGCCGCCCGGCCCCTGAAGGACGGCACCGCCGTGCTCACACACTGCGCGGACACGGACGACCCGGACGCGATCGTCGAGGTCAGGAATCCGAACGGGCGCCAGGGCCTGTTCGGCGTGAAAATCAGCTACAAGGACGCGCACGGCTTCACCATGAGCGAGACCTACGACCAGGTGCTGGTGTCTGCGAAGAGCAAAGCGAAGGTCCGGGTGGCCGTTGTCAGCGCGCCCGTGGACGAGATCGATCGCTGTGAGGTCAATCCCCGGGCCACTGCCGTACGGTGACGGCCCACGGAGCTCACTTCGTCCGAAAACGGCCTGGGCGCCGCATGACGATCAGCTCCGCCTGCCGGTGCCCGGCAGGTTGCCGAGGAAATGGGCTCCGGCTCTTGGCTGCCTGCGGGGACACGCGCCCGTGAGCATTTGCCCGCTACCACTCCCATGCCTGATGCGGCGCTCGCATCAGGCATGGCTTGGCATATGTGTTCCGACCGCGCGAGGCCGCCGGTTCGGGGCTGTGAACAAACCGGCTACAAGACCACGAAGTAGACCATCTCCCTGCATCACTCCCGGTACTCTCGCGCCCGGGGGTGGTACACGGATGCGGGAACTGCAGGTGTCCGTCACGGCGACGAGCGAACGCTTCGATGCCGACGACGACAGATGGCTTCGCCAGGTACGGCTGCTCCACGAAGGTCTCGCCTTGGAGGTGCCGCTCGAAGTGCGACCAACGGCCGGGGTTCCGGGCACGAAGGGCAGCGGACTGCCAAGCATTGTCGTGCTGCTCGGCTCGGCCTCGGTCGGCGGGGCCGTGGCGGTCATCAGGGACTGGCTCAAGCGGGACCGCGACCGCCGCATCGACCTCACCTGGGAGATGGACGGCAGGAAAGGCAAGGTCACGGTCATCGCCACAACCGTCGACAACGCAAGCCTGCAGACAGCCCTGGAGCACGGACTGCGGCATGCAATCGGCGCCGAGCCGGAAGACGACCCGCAGGCGGACTGCGACTCCCATGGCTGAAGTGGCTGCCGGACCCTACCGCGCCCTGCTGATCGGCAACGCCCATTTCCGCTCCGAACCGGAACTGGAAGACCTGCTGGGCCCGGCGAACGACGTCAGGAAGCTGAAGGCCGCCCTAACCAGCCCCGAGGTGGGTCTGCCCTGGAAGGTGACGGAGCGAATCGACGCCACCCGCCAGGAGGTCGAGGACGAGCTGCACGCCTTCTTCGAACAGGCCGCGCCTGGGGAGCAGTTGCTGCTCTACTACAGCGGCCACGGCTGGCTCGACGCGTACGGTCGGCTGTACCTGTGCAGTGCTGACACGACGCTCGGGATGCTGCGTGCGCGCGCGGTTCGGCACTCGTACGCCAACGAGCTGATGGAAGACTGTCCCGCCCGCGCGGTCGTCGTGATCCTGGACTGCTGCTTCAGCGGCCGGGCGGCCTCCGGCAAGGGAGCTGACGCGGCAGCCCTGTTCGCCGGCCGCGGCCGGTTCGTATTGACCAGCTGCGGGCAGCGGGAGACCGCCAAAGACGCAACCGAGGAGGGTGAACCGAGCCCCTTCACCGCCCACCTCGTCGCCGCTCTGCAGCACGCAGCAGTGGATGGCGAAGGCAACGTCACGGTGGAGGCGGTCCGCCAGTATGTGGAAGCGCAGCTGCGCGGTTCGGGCCGACGTCCCCAGTACAAGGCAGAGGGGCAGAGCGGCCGAGTGGCGCTGGCACACAGACCCGTGCCGATTGACCGGCCGGCGGACGCTTCCCGCCCGCTCGACGTGCGCCCGTTGTTCACGGATGCGCAGGGCGTCAGCGACCGCCCGCGAATCGAAACTCACTTCACGGGGGTGGTGCACGTCCTCCTGCCCGAGTCGCTGGGCACCCTGACCGTGCACCGGGACGAGCTCGTCACAGCGCTGTGCGCGGACGAGCCCACAGCCTGGTGGTTCGCCCGGCGCGGGCTTCGCATACGGCGCAGACGGGCCAGGCTGACCGGCACAACCACCGCAGCCGGCGGTGTGCTGTTCCTGTTGCCGGACGGTGCGGGAACCCTGTCCTGGTCGGCCGACCAGCTGATCGCCCTGAACCAGGCACGCGCCATCGGAAGTTGGCCCGTCACCCCCCGCCCCACCCAGCACTACGGCACCCGTGTCGCTCTCGCAGCGGTGGATCCGGTGTACCGCTGGATCGCAAGCAAAACCTGGAAGCTGCCGGCCTACACGCTGGTGTGGGCCGCGGCCCTCACGGTGCTCGTGGAACTGGCCGCGGGCGCCGAGGACAGCGCCGTCCCCGTCGCAGTGCGCACCACCGCAATCATCGTGCTGGCGTCATTCATTCTCGTGTCCGGACTTGTTGTGGCCGTCTCAGCCAAGCTGTTCCTGCTCGCCATCCGCCTGCGGCGACATCTCCAACTGCCCCTGCCCGTCCACCGCATGCTGATGAAGAACCAGCAGGTGCTCGAGCGCGCGGCCCTTTGGTCTGAGGAGGAGTTCCAGTTGGCGATGCCCACCAGATTCTTCAGCCCACTCGTCCACGGCTGCGCCGCACCATTCGCCCCCGAAGCGCCGGTGCCGGTCGAGGTCATCGGCGTACCCGCACCAGGTGAGTGGGCGGTCATCCGAACTCCGCTCGGCATCCTCTGGCCGACCGGACGGGTCAAGGACTACGACCTCAGCCTCACGGAGTTGACCGACGGGCACTCCCGACGATCACCGAATCCGGTCATGCTGCATCGCACCAACACGCCGGCAGTGAGCAACAGTCCACTCTAGTCGGCGGCCTGGCGTCCGGCGCGGCCGTCCAGGAGGCACTGGACGGTGGCGGGCGGGATCGCGGTGAGCAGGCCGATGCGGTGGACGGCGTAGTCGTGCAGGGCCTGGGCCTGGCGGGGTCCGATGCCGTGCAGGGCCTATTCCTGGGCCTGCCTCGGGTCGATCGGAATCTCTCGTGCCGTGTTCTCGGCGCGCGCCTCGGCGCTCAACTGCTGTGCCGCGGTCCCGCAGCAGCGGTCGTACTGGTTCTGCCAGTCCGCCATGAACATGTCATAGCTGGACCGGTCGCTGAGCTTCAGGTCCGACTCGTCGTTGTGCCAGACGCCGTTGCTCGTCCAGTTCGAGGATCCGACGAACACGAGCCTGGAGTCGGTCGCACCCGCGTAACTGCCGCTGACCATCATGTACTTGTCGTGCGTGTAGTACAGAGCGTTGCCGTTCGCGTCGGTGCCGTGGCTGGTGTCGTGCACGTCGATGTTCGGCCGGTTCTTCAGGTAGTTCTGCACGCTGTCATCGACCTGGCCGGCGGTGATAAGAATGTGGATCTTGACGCCGGTTCGTGCCAGGCTCACCAGCTTCTTCGGCAGCTCCAGATAGTTCGGGTCGCCCGGCTGCCCGTGAGAGGTCCACTGGAACATGGCGATATTGATCGTGGCCGGCGCCTTGATGTTGCTCAGAAAGTCGACCCAGGTGTCGCTTCTGGTGCGTGCCTTGGGCCACTGGTAGGAGGGCGGGGACAGTTTCCTGGCGGCGGTGGCGCTGGTGGAGTTGTAGTAGTCGGGTGCCAGCGGGCCCGGGCCGTTGAGCGCCCCTTTCGCCATGGCGGTGAAGTAGCTGACGTAGGAGTTGTACAGGGCGACGTTGCCCTTGACGGTGGCGCTGCTGTTCCACGCGATGCTGGCCTGGGTGGAGGTGGGGTTGGCGCTGCTGACGATCACTGTCCTGTTCGCGTCGCTCCCGCCGCTGAGCATGTAATACTTCGCGTGCAGGGCGGAGCCGGCGTAGTGGGTCAGGCAGCCGCCCGGGCACAGCGCGGCGAAGCTGGAGGCTCGCGGGTCGTTGCCCAGCTCGGTGACCATCGACTGCCAGAGTGTATTGCTGCTGTGAGCGTCCATCAGAGCCTTGACAGTGACGCCGCGCTGGTGCGCGGCTATCAGGGCGTTGGCGAAGTCCGGGCCTGGCTGTGCGTTGCTGATCGAGTACATGGCGACGCGTATGGTCTGCCCGCAGCCGGCGCTGTTGATCGATTCGATGATCGGGCCCATGATCTTCATCTGGGCGTCGGGGTCCTCCGGGTCATTGAAGCGCGGGCCCGGGGCGGAGGTGAACGTCCGGGACTCGCAACTGAGCGGGGGTTTGGCCTTCTTGACCGTGGCGTGTGCGGTTGTCGGCGACAGCACAGTGACGACCAGCGCGGCGATCAAGGTGAACGTTCGCTTCATGGGCGGCCTTTCACTGGGCTGTGGTGATGAAGAGCCGGGCTGCCGCAAGAGGCCCGTGTGCGCGCCGAAAACCCTGTCACCTTATGCGACATGCGTGCATTTGTGGATGGGTCCGACGAGGCGATCGCGCCCGGATGGCACGGATTGGTCATCGGCGGCGGGTGGGTCGGGCGTGCCCACACCGTCGGGGCCGAGTGATCGGTGCAGCCAGTGTTTGTCGTGGTGGTCGGCGTACTGGTCGATGACGAGGCGCCGGGTGGCGTTCTCCGGTGATGAGGATGCGGTCGGCGGCTTCGCGTCGGGGCGAAATCCATAAACCTGCGTGCCTCCGGCACGTCGCGAGGACGGCGGCGACGGCGGCCGCCATGGTGAGCAGACGCCGAGTCGGATGCATGACTACTCGTTCCCGCGCGTCGACGTCACGCCCGCGCCCAAGGGCCGATACGCCACGCTGAAGGTCCGCGGCATAGCCGAGACCGGTGCGCAGGCCGACCGAGGTCGCGGCCCCCGGGGCCTCCAGTGAACCGGGCCGCGTTTCCCTGCTTGCCATGGGCGATCACGCCGCCGTACATTCCCTGCACCCGGCTTGTCCGGCCGCTTCGTCTATCCCCCTTGAGCACATGAGGAGCGCCCGATATGACGGGTGTACTGGCGGTCGCAGGCGGCACCGCATCCGGCAAGTCCACCCTTGCCGAAGCCCTGTCGCT
>NZ_JBEXNW010000074.1:0-10237 GCF_040611295.1 Streptomyces sp. NPDC002935 | reverse complement strand
TGGCGGGGAAAGGTGCGGCTGACGCTCGCGGTGGCGGGCAGGGTGCGGGGGACGACGGGGCGGGGGTCGATGCCGCGGGCCCGGTCGGCGGCCTGCCGTCCGGCGGAGCCGCCCAGGAGGCGCTGGACGGTGGCGGGCGGGATCGCGGCGAGCAGGCCGATGCGGTGGACACCGTAGTCATGGAGGGCCTGGGCCTGGTGGGGTCCGATGCCGTGCAGGGCCTCGACCGGAAGGGGCCCAAGCCAGTCGGCGACCTGGTCGGGGGTGACGGCGAGGACGCCGCCGGGGCCGGTGATCTGGCCGGAGGCAGTGGCTGCGACGGTGATGGACGGGCCGATCCCGACGCGGACGTCGACGCCCAGCCTCGAGATGGTCCGCACCCGCAGCACTTCCCCCAGCCGGGCGGCGTCCACGCCGTGGTAGCGCAGTGCGCCCGTGTTAGGCAGAGTTCGCTGTCTCAGTTGGCCCGTACCTCGCAGGCGATACAGCACCCATACGCGGAGGACTATGCGGACCGCTTCGCGATGAAGGGCTTTGTCCATGCGGCAGCAAGTGCAGCGGCCAAGGAGACGGGGGCCAGGAGCATGAACAGGTGGCTGTAGTTGCCGAGTGGCGCGGCCATAGCGGCACCTGCGAATGGGGCCACGGCAGCGGCGGTAGTTGCGGGAGCGGCAAGCAAGCCGGAGAGGCGCCCATAGTGAGTCGCACCCCACCGGTCAGTTATAGCGGTGGCCTGCAGCAGGGTGAGGTTTCCGCGGACGATTCCGGCCGCGAGGGATAGGGCGACAAGCAAGGCATACGGACCAGGGACGAATGCGAAGGCAGCGGTGGTTGCGCCGCCCAGCGCGGTGAGAATGACCGTTCGGGCGGTGGTTCCGGAACGCCGGGCAAGGGTGGCGTACAAGGTGCGCCCGAGGGTCTGTCCAGCGCCGCCGAGACCGAGAGCCGCGGCGGCCTGAGTAGTGGTGTAGCCGCGTTCGAGGAACAGCGGGATCAGGGCGAGGACAACGGCGTACATAGCGAACGCCGAAAGCGTGAACGCTGCGGCGAGCAACCAGAATGTTCGGGTGCGCGCGATCTCTGCCACACCGCCGGCCATATGAGTGGAAGCAGGCGGCGGGGCCTCGGGCCATGGGCCGCGTAGAGCCCAGGCGTGGGCCGGAATCGTGACGGCCGCCAGGACGGTGGCCAGGACTAGGTATGCGCCCCGCCAGGTGAGGCAGTTGGAAAGGAGCGCGGTCAGGGGCGCGAAAGCAGTGGAGGCAAGGCCACCGGCCAAGGTGACGATCGTCAGCGCGCGGACGTGGTCCGGCGCCCACCAGCGGGTGAGCGCGGCAAAGGCAGGTTGGTAGAACGTCGAGGCCATTGCGAAGCCTGCCAATAGCCAACCGGCAAAGAAGACCGGCAAGTTGGGCGCGGAGGCCACGATGGCAAGGCTCACTGTGCCCAGGAGCGAACCCGCGGTCATGACACCACGCGGACCACGCTGGTCGATCATGTGCCCCACCCGAATTCCTGCCAGGGCGGAGACGACCAGTCCTGCGGAGAACGCCGCCATGGTCGCTCCGGCTGGCCAACCGGTCTGAGCTGTGATCTGTGGGTTCAGTACGGGAAAGGCGTAGTAGACGATGCCCCAGCTCGTGATCTGGGTGAGGCACAGGGCAGGCAACGCGGCGCGGGGCCGCGACCGGTCCCCCGTTCCGGTCGCGGCCCCGCTGGTTTGAAGGTTGGTCGTCAACGGTCAGCAGCAGCTTGCCGCTGAGACCGTCGATGCATCCGACGCGTCCTCGGTCGGGCCGGTGCAGCAGGTGCTGCCCTGTTGTTCGGTGAGGGTGTCGGCGTCGGCCTTCACGACGTAGACCTCCCAGGGTTCCTGTCCCGGGCCGTGGACCCAGACCTTGTCCTGGAGGGCGTAACAGCAGGTGGTGTCGTTCTCCACGTCGGTGGCCAGGCCTGCCTCTGCCAGGCGGGCGGTAGCGCCGCGCACCGCTTCGGTCGTCTCCACCTCTACCCCGAGGTGGTCCATGCGCGTTGCCTCCCCTGCGGGGCCTTCGATCAGGACGAGCTTGAGCGGGGGCTCTGTGATGGCGAAGTTGGCGTAGCCGTCGCGGAGTTTGGCGGGCTCGGTGCCGAAGAGCTTGGTGTAGAAGGCGATGGACGCGGCGAGGTCGGGGACGCGGAGGGCGAGCTGGACGCGGGACCTGGCGAGCCTCCTGCTGGTGATGAGTGGGGTGGTGGGTCAGCAGCCGCCTGAGGTGGCCGGGGTGCCGATGCCGATCTGGAGGGTGGTCGGGGCCGCGCAGCAGCCTCCGCCTGCGTTGTCTTGGGCGGCGTTGGGGTCGTCGAAGAGGCCGGCGCCGCCGCAGACTCCGGTCTCGGGCAGGGTCAGCTCGACCCGCTCGGCGGCTTCCTGGTCGCCGGCGAGGGCGGCGGCGATAGAGCGGACCTGCTCGTAACCGGTCATGGCCAGGAAGGTGGGGGCGCGGCCGTAGGACTTCATGCCGACGAGGTAGACGTCCTTCTCCGGGTGGGACAGCTCGTTGACGCCGTGCGGGTAGACGGTGCCGCAGGAGTGCTGGTTGGGGTCGATGAGCGGGGCCAGCTCGACGGGTGCCTGGAGGCGCTCGTCGAGGCCGAGACGGAGTTCGGACAGGAAGGACAGGTCGGGGCGGAAGCCGGTGAGGACGATGACCTCGTCGACCGGGTCGAGGCGGCGGCCGTCCTCGCCGACGAGGACCAGGCGGCCGTCGGCGGCGCGCTCGATGGCGTCGGTGCGGAAGCCGGTGACCGCGTCGGCGTGCCCGTCGTCGACGGCGGCCCTGGCGGCGAGGCCGAGGGCGCCGCGGGCGGGGAGCTGATCGGCTTCGCCGCCGCCGAAGGTGGAGCCGGAGATGCCCCGGCGAAGGATCCAGACGCCCTTGGTGCCGGTGCCGGTGCCGGCGTCGGACCTGGCGAGGTCGGCGAGGTGGGCGAGTGCGGTGAAGGCAGAGGCGCCGGAGCCGATGACCGCGGTGCGCCTGCCCGCGTATCGGGCGCGGACGGCCGGGTCCTTGAGGTCGGGTACGCGGTAGGTGATCCGGTCGGAGGCGGCCTTCTCGCCGAGGGCCGCCAGGCCGCTGCCGCCGGCCGGGCCAGGGGTGGTCCAGGTGCCGGAGGCGTCGATCACCGCGCGGGCGAACAGCCGCTCCTCACGGCCGTCGGCGTGGGTGACGTGGACGACGAACGGCTGGGCCTCACGGTCGGCGTCCACGATCCGGTCCCGGCCCGAACGGGAGACACCGGTGACCGTGACTCCGAAGCGGACCCGCTCGCCCAGGACATCGGCGAGCGGCTGGAGGTACTGCTCGGCCCAGTCCCCGCCCGAGGGGTAGGTGGCCGCTTCCGGCTTCACCCATCCCATGGGGGCCAGCAGCTTCTCGGCAGCCGGGTCGGTGACCTCGCCCCAGGTGGAGAACAGCCGGACGTGCGCCCACTCCCGCACCGCCGCGCCGGCGGCCGGCCCGGCTTCCAGGACCCGCGGGGTGAGACCGCGGTCGACCAGGTGGGCGGCGGCAGCGAGTCCGGCGGGGCCGGCTCCGATCACGACGACGGGCAGATCGGTGGTGACAGGCGCGTTCACGGTCGACTCCTCATTATTTCGACATCTGTCGATGGCTTGCGGTGCCAGCATGGCACCTGATTCGATGAGCGTCAACATAGACATTCATCGAATTCACCCATCGGGCGAGGGTGGCTCAAGGCGGCCGATCCGGTCCTCACCGGGTTGGTTCGATGTGTGTCAACATAGATGCATGTCGAATACGAGGGTGCTGCCGCTGCTGGAGCCTGAGGTCGCCGGGATGGCGGCCCCGTGCTGCCCACCTCTGACCGAGCGACCGCTAACCGTCGACGAGGCGGCGCGGACCGCCGCGATGTTCAAAGCCCTAGGCGATCCGGTGCGACTGCGCCTCTTCGCCCTCGTCGCCTCGCACGAGGGCGGCGAGGCCTGCGTGTGCGACATCTCCGACGTGGGCGTGTCTCAGCCGACCGTTTCGCATCACCTGAAGAAGCTCAAGGAAGCCGGCCTGCTCAGCTCCGAACGGCGCGGCACTTGGGTCTACTACCGGGTGGAGCCGTCGGTGGTCGCCGCGCTGGGGCAGATGCTCGGCACCATAGGCTGAACACGCTCGAGTGGGAGGTGGGTTCGGTGAGCGAGTCCGCCATGGGGGACCGCGAGGCGGTCCACGAGGAGATGGAGCGCGCCCGTGCAGCGTTCCACCAGCTCCTCGACAACGCCACCGAGGCCGACCTGCGCCGGCCGACCGACGGCACCCGCTGGACCAACGAGCAGTTGCTGTTCCACATGCTCTTCGGCTACATCCTGATCCGGCCCCTCCTGGTCCTGCTACGGACCTTCGGGCGGCTGCCGCGCGGAGCCAGCCGAATCTTCGCCAGGCTCCTGAACGCTGCCACCAGGCCCTTCGACGCCGTCAACTACCTGGGCCCCCTGGGTGGCGCGAAGGTCCTCGGGCGCCGCCGGATGGGGAGGGTGTTCGACCGTGTCATCGCCGACCTGCACCGTCGCCTCGACGCCGAACAGGAATCCGACCTCACGCTGAGCATGCACTACCCCACCCGCTGGGACCCCTTCTTCCACGACGTAATGACCATCGCGGACCTGTACCACTACCCGACCCAGCACTTCGACTTCCACCGCCGACAGCTCACCCTGACGGCGGGAAGCTGACGGGCGAACGCGGGAGCCGACCGTCGTTGCGTTCTCTGTCGGGCGGTCAGTGCGAAGCCGACCAGGGCCAACATCATCCATTGCGGCACCGAAGAAGGCCGCGAATCGCCTGCCGTGCCTACGGGCATGCAGCGGCAAGCAGCGCGCCGACGCCAAGGGCTGCGACGCATGCCGGGCACCCCTTCGAGCCAAGTGACGAAACCGATATCGGCTTCCGAGCCTGAACCGCTCCTGAACCGAGCTGATCCTTCGCCAGCGCCACCTGGATCCGGATCCCGCAGGTGTGAAGGCGGCCCGGCTTCGATCGGGCCGATGTCCACGCACGGACAGCGATGCGCGTCCCGCACACGCCCGCTGAGGTGAAGGTCTTTCGCCGCTGGTTCACGCAGGATGTGGTTTCCCGGCTCACCGAACGCTCCGGTACTCCGCCACCGGCCCATCGCTCGTGTCGACCGGATCGCTTGTGGTCCCGTGACCGGGCACGATGCCGGATCACAAGCCGAAAGCACCGCCCTCGATGAGGATGAGCAGGCCGATGCCGATCAGGAGGGGGGTAGCAGGATGTGGCCCCAGCGGGCCAGGGCCTTGGCGATGACCGGGCGGGTGGCGAAGAACCGGCCCGCGAAGCACCACACCGTCACCAGCACAAGGGACACCGCGGCATACACACTCAGAGTCGCATACATGTTCGATTATCTGCGCCTGACCTGGCGCGACTGCTCACCCTGCGGGTATGGCACACCATGTGGCTGCAGCGCATCGACACCAAGATCGCCGCCCTTGAGGAGCGGGAGGCCGAACAGGAACGGGGCCGCCAGAACCGGCCCGCGGAACCGGACTGGGTCGTCGAACTCGGCATCGGCAACGGCCGCCCGCCGATCGAGGTGCACGTGGGCGGCTGCTACGCCGCGGGCAAACGGAGGCGCCCCGTCCCGCGCGACGAAGCACGCCAACTCCTCACCTCAGGCGTACGCGCCTGCGGCCACTGCCAGCCCGACACCGCGCTGGAGATCCTCGACTTATCCGCCGACCCGGCCCCCTCCACCACGCCGTCCAGGCCGTCCAGGCCGTCGCCACCATGCACGACCTCGCCCTCACCGAGTGAAATACCAGGTCAAGCACTACTCCGGCCTGCCCGAGAAGGACCTTGTGCAACACCCTCTATTAGGGGGCGGGTGTTCCGTAGGTGGGTGAGCCCAACCGAGTGATCACGCGACCTGCCGTGATCGCCGGAGTCGGCGAGCTGATCGGCAAAATGGGCGGGCAATCGTTCGGCGCGGTTGCGCCAGCGCCGTTGCGGTCCCGCGAGGTGTCGTCAGGCGGGCACGTGGAAGGTGCTTACTGGCCGAGGGCAGGCGACGGGCCCAGGTGCCGAGGACGCCGACGAACGGTAGAACGTAAGGGTGAGGCACGAGAGCAGCCCTGATAAGGATGCACCGCCGCACCGTGTGGCAAGGCCGGTGATCGACTACCAGGCGCTGTTCACCGTCACTCCCAGCCCCTGCATGGTGCTGGGCCCGGATCTGGTGCTCGCCGACATCAATGAGGCGGCCTGCCGGGTGACCGGCCGTACCCGGGAGGATCTGCTCGGGAGGTATCTCTTCGATGCCTTCCCTGACAATCCGGCGGACCCTGATGCTGACGGGGTACGGAATCTGCACGCCTCCCTGGACCGGGTCCTGCGCTCGAAGGAGCCGGACACGATGGCGCCGATGAAGTACGACATTTCCGTGGCCGACCGGCCCGGCGTGTTCGAGGAGCGGTGGTGGTCCGCGATCAACACCCCGGTGCTCGGGCCGGACGGGCAGGTGGAGTGGATCCTCCACCGGGGAGAGGACGTGACCTCGTTCATCCGCTCCCACCCCCGCCTGCGAGAAGGCGGGGCGCTCAGCGACGTAGAGGCGATCGAGGTCGAACTGTACGCACGGGCGCGTGAGCTCAAGCGACTGAACGAGGAACTGCGCCAAGCCCACGCTCGGGAACGCCAGGTCGCCGTCACCTTGCAGGAGGCCATGCTCCACTCGCCACATCTGGCCCGGCACCGGGACACTGCGGTGCGCTACTTGCCCGCTGCCGGATCACTGAACGTGTGCGGCGACTGGTACGACGTGGTCGACCTGCCCGAGGACAGATTCGCTGTCGCGGTCGGCGACGTCGTCGGCCACGGACTGGAGGCCGCCGCCGTCATGGGGATGCTCCGCAGCGCGTTGTCCGCCGTCGTCCGGGCCGTCGAACGGCCCGCGAGGGCCCTGGACGTCCTGGGCCTGTACGCACGCGACGTGGAGGGTGCGCTGGCCGCCACTGTCGTCCAAGCCGTCGTCGACACCCGCGCTCGCCGCATCATGTACAGCAGCGCCGGCCACCCGCCCCCCGTCCTGCTCCACCCGGACGGCACCTTCGACCTTCTCGACCGGGCCACCGACCCCCCGCTGGGAGCCCGACCCGAACACGTCCCTCACCCCCATGCCGACCTGCGCTACACCCGCGGCGACACCTTCGTGCTCTACACCGACGGCCTCATCGAACGCCGCGGGGAGGACATCGACGCCAGCCTGCAACGCCTCACCGACGCGCTAACCCGCCATCCAGACCACGAGCCCGAAGGCCTTGCCGATGCCCTGCTCGAGGACCTCGGCGTCCGCAGCGGCGCCCGCGACGACGTCGCCTTGGTCGTCATCCGCCTATGACCCGCGCGCCGTCGGCGGATGCGCCATTGGGTGCGCATACCGCCAGCTGAAACGCTCCGACCGCGCCTGCGGGATTGTCTGTCGAACCGCGCGTGGCGCCCACGGATTCGCCATCTCTCCCGAACACAGCACACACCGGCTGCTCCTAGTTCGGCCACGATCCGTCCTCGATGGCCGAACGCGTCGGCGACATCGTCCGGCTGACGCTCGACGCCCACGCAACGGACGGCAGCCCGGCAATCGCGCTGCCGGTAGACCAGGTACGCACGCTCGGATCTCGAAACAGGCCGACGCCGGCGGCAGTTGGGCCGGGGTGCCGCAGCTCCTCTGCCAATACTTGAAGTCGGGATCGTCCACGATGACGGTGTCCGCGGAGGCGGTAGTCGTGGTCACTATGAAGGCTGCGCGGCTGCGGCACCAATGACTGTCGCGATGCGCCTGCGCATGACGCCCAGTCTCGTTCGTCCATCCCGCCATCATGACCGAGCTGACCGGCCGACAAGAACCCCAACCCCCGACGCTTGGCATGTCGACACCAGGATCAGGCACTTACGGGCCCCAGCACCGTAGTAGGTACCAGGGCCCGTCAAGCGTCTACCGTCTACTTGCAGGGATGTGTCGTCCTACCGCACGTAGAGACTGGGGGTGCCGGTCGTGCTGTAGCCCGCCGGGCACTCCACCCTGTTGTAGTTCAGCCGCCAAGTTGCGTAGGGCTGACCAGAGCCCCCGCTCCAGTAGGAGTTGCCGTCCGTGCAGTGGATGCCGAGGCGGACCCGGAAGCCGTCGCACTTGTAGTGCCCGCGGCCCTTGCCGCCAACCCAGTCGGTCCAGTAACTGCCACCGTTCGGGCAGGGGTCGGCGGTGATCACCGACGACTCTGTCGACTGTGTGGGCCCGCCGTCGACGGCATGGGCAGGGACGGCCACGGTCCCGAGCGCGAGCGCGGCGCCGAACCCCGTGGACACCAGGACATTACGCATACGCATTGTTTGCTCCTTCGTTGTTGCCGGTTCGTTCGTGATGCGGCGGCCCGAAGGTGTTGGTGGACTCCCCTAGGCGCTTGCATCACCGAGTTTCAGCGGCTGACGCATTGTTCGGCACAGGTGTTCTGGCGGCCGAGCAATGGCCGGGTGCGATCTTTTCGGAAGCAGTCTTGGCGGTCCTGTGGCCGGTTAGCCGCTTCCGTATCTCTGACGTACGGCTCACGCTTGGAACCGCTGTCCCACCATCGGGTTCGAGCGTGGTTCATGCATTCGATTCGCTCCTGGCCGAACTGTGAGGTGCCTGCACTGACTCACCAGGGCGAGGGGGAACCGTGCTGCGGCTGTGCTTCACCGCCGAGGACCTGCTGCAAGTGACGTTCGCCGACGAGCCGGCACCCATGGTCGAGCTGACACTCGCCATCGCGGCGCTGCAGCGGCCCGACCCGCTGTTCACCCTCTGGCGGCGGCGGACGCTCCACACCCTGCCGCGCTCCGCGGGGCCGCTGCTGGAACTTGTGCCCGCCACGGCCAAAGGGCCGCTGTTCCTGGACCCGCTGAGCCGGGGATTCGACGACGGGCTCGACCAGGTCCTGTCGGCCCCCACCCCATTCGTCCGCACCGAACTGCGCCGCGTACACGCCGCCGGCCGCCGCCCGGTCCCGTGGGCCCGACTTCTGGCCGACCGCGACCGGGAAGCCTGGCAGATCCTCGAACACGCCGTACAGGCAGCGCACGCAGGCGTTCTGGCCCGCTCATGGGACCGCATCCGCGCCGGATTCGATGCCGAACGCGCCTGGCGCGTCCAGCTCCTGGCCGCCCAGGGCATCCGCGCGACGCTGGCCAGCCTCGCCCCGGGGGCACGCTGGCAGGGCACCACCCTCGAGTTCGACAGCACCGACAACGTCGAGACCGCACTCAACGGGCACGGCGTCACCCTGCTGCCGTCCGTCTTCTGGACCGGACGGCCCCTGGTCGGCAGATACGCCCAGTCAACCTTCCTGGTCTACCCGGCCGTAACCCCTCTCCCCCTCCTCGACGACCCCACCACCAACGCCCTGACCACGCTGCTGGGACGCACCCGCGCCGCCATCCTGGAACAGCTCACCCGACCACGCACCACCACCGGCCTCGCCCGCCAACTCGACCTGGCAAAGTCCTCCGTGTCCGAACACACCGGAGCCCTCCGCGCCGCCCACCTCACCACCGCCCACCGCGACGGCAAGACGATCTGGCACTCCTGCACCCCACTGGGACTCGCACTCCTCACCGGCTCTCCCAGCACCACAGAAAGCTGACTGCCTCAACGCAAAGTGGGCCTGGGCTCAGAAACAGGCTGCCAGGAGACGCGCAGCAGGGTGGTGGCGGGACGGATCGCAGCGGGGCCAAATTTGGCGCGGATGCGGTCACTGACCTCTTCGGCGACGAGGCGGGCTTCGCGTGCCTGCTCGAGGCTGATCTGTTCGGCGACCCGGTCGGCGGCGATCAGGTCTTCGCCTTTCAGGGTGATGACGGTGATCCGGCCGCGCTGGAGTCCTGCCGCGTCGATCAGCCGGTACGCCATCGTGCGCAGGTCGTCGTCATGTGCGGAGACCTCCGGAAGGCGGCGCGTCTTCTCCCAGCTGGTGCCCCCGGCGAAACGCAGCGTCAGGGTCAGACCTTGGGCCGCCTGACCGCGGCGGCGCAGCTGGAGGGCCAGGGTGACGACCGTGTCGAGGAGGGCGGCGCGGACGGCGGCGCCGTCCAGGGTGTGGCGGGGAAAGGTGCGGCTGACGCTCGCGGTGGCGGGCAGGGTGCGGGGGACGACGGGGCGGGGGTCGATGCCGCGGGCCCGGTCGGCGGCC
>NZ_JBEXNW010000073.1:0-10595 GCF_040611295.1 Streptomyces sp. NPDC002935 | reverse complement strand
CGACAACGCCGCTGGGGGTCCCCCCTGCTCGAAGAGCTTGGGGGAGGGGGTGCCAGGCCCCGCGTCTCCGGCATGATCCGCCGGACAGGCCCTAGGGTCCACGCCGGCCTCAGAGGTGGGCGGGCAGCCAGCGCAGTTGGGCCGCCTGCTGGTAGGGGCCGCCGCCCTCGTGGTCGTTGAAGTCGTACACCTCGATCTGCTTCTCCTCGTTCGCCCAGGCGTTGAACGCCGCGAAGACCGTCGACGGCGGGCAGGTCTGGTCCTCCAGAGCCGCCGAGAACAGGGCGGGCGCCCGGCCGCGCGCGGCGAAGTGCACCCCGTCGAAGTAGGAGAGGGTGCGGAGCACTTGTTCGGTGCGGCCGCGGTGGGTCTTGAGGTAGTTGCCGATCTCCCGGTAGGGGGTGCGGTCCGTGAGCACCGTGGCGCGCGGGAAGTCGCACAGGAACGGCACGTCGGGGGAGACCGCCGCCAGGTCGGGCACGAGACCGCCCACCGCGATGGTGATGCCGCCGCCCTGGCTCCCGCCGAGCGCCGCGACGCGCGCCGCGTCGACCAGCGGATGTGAACGGGCCGCTTCCACGGCGCGCACGGCGTCCGTGAACAGGCGCCGGTAGTAGTAGGTTTCCGGGTCCTCGATCCCTCGTGTCATGAAGCCGGGGAAGGCGGGCGCGCTGCCCACCGGGTCCGGGGTCTCGCCGCCGCCCCAGGTGCTGGCCTGGCCGCGCGTGTCCATCACGAAGTGCGCGAAGCCGGCCGAGGCCCACAGCAGATGCGTGTGCGGGAGCCCGCGCCCGCCGCCGTATCCGATGAACTCGACGACCGTGGGCAGCGGCGAGTTCGCCCGGGCCGGCACGGTCAGCCAGCCCTTGACCGGATGCCCGCCGAACCCGGCGAACGTGACGTCGTGGACCGCGACGGTCTTGAGCGGGGTCTCGAACGGCTCGAAGCGGGCGGCGAGTTCGTGCTCACGGGCTTCCTGGAGGGTCTTGGACCAGAAGGCGTCGAAGTCCTCGGGCTCGGTGGACGCGCTGCGGTAGGCGCGGAGTTCGTCGAGAGGGAGGTCGAACAGGGCCATCGAGGACCGCCTTTCGGCATACGGGTGCGGATGATCACACCGTACGTGCGCCCTCTGGGACGCGGCCATGCCTTGTCCGGGAACCCGGTCGGCACGCTCGTTCCCGCTCATGGACAAGCGGCAGGCGGCAGGCCGCAGACTTCGAGCGACGAGCGACGAGCGACGAGCGACGAGCGGCAAGCCGCAGACGACGCGCGACGGCCGACGAGCGGCAAGCGGTGCCTGCCCCGCCCGAGGGCCGGTCGGCCCCGGCCGTCCGCAGCGACGGGAAAACGGCCTAGCCGAACCGCTCGATCCGAATCCGGTCCACCGGCTGTCCGGCCTCCACCAGCAGCCGCGAGGCGTGCTCGGCGAACCCGTTGGACCCGCAGACGTAGGCCTCCCACCCACCGGGCGGCTGCTCGGCCAGGAGGGGCTCCACATGTGCTGCGGCCATACGCCCGACGCGCACACCGTCCGGGGCGCTCCGCGTGAAGACGGCGGTGGTCTCCTCGCCGTACTCCCGTGCGTAGATGAGCTCTTCGGGGCTCCGCGCGGAGACGAGAAGGCGCAGCGGTACGTCCAGGTTCCGCGCACGGTGGTGACGCAGCATCGACATCAGCGGTACGACACCGGAACCCGCGCCGACGAGCAGCGCGGGCCGGTCCCCGGGCCAGGCGAAGAAGCCGCTGAGCGGGCCGCGGACCTCGACGGAGTCGCCGGGCCGGGCCACGGTGTGGAACCAGCCCGAGACCTCACCGTCGTCGACATGGTCGAGGGTCAGTTCGATGTGACCGGTGTCGTCGGGTGAGGACGCGATGGAGTAGTGGCGCTGCGCCACGTACCCGTCCTCGGCGCTGAGCCGCAGCATCAGATGCTGGCCGGGCAGGTGTCCCTCCCACGCGGGCACGGCGAACCGGAAGGTCGCCGCGTGCGGGGTCTCGCGCCGGATCCCGGTGAGCGTGGCGGTCTGCCAGGTGGTCGCCGTCCGGGTGTTCACGGCGATGCGCCCGGGCACGGCGAACCGTGTCGGCGGTACGAAGGTCACGGTCGTGGTCGCCGTCACCGGGTGGCCTTCCTCATCCGTGTCGTCCCCGGTTCCGTCGACGGGGTCCTGTTCGTCGCCCCCAGCGGGGCCCTGTCCGTCACACTCACCGGCGTCCTGCCATCGCTCCCACCGGAGTCCTGACTCGTCTCCCGGTCTGTTCCCGTCGCCTTCACCGCGACCGTGTCCGTCGCCGGGGTCGTCTCAGTCACCGGAATAGCGCTGTTCTTCCCAGGGGTTGCCGCGGCTGTGGTAGCCGTTCTGCTCCCAGAAGCCCGGTTCGTCGTGGTCGAGGACGCGGATGCCGGCGATCCACTTGGCGCTCTTCCAGAAGTACAGATGCGGCACGACCAGCCGCGCCGGACCGCCGTGTTCGGCGGGCAGCGGTTTGCCGTCGTACTCCCACACGATCCAGGCACGACCGCCGGTGAGGTCGGCCAGCGGCAGGTTCGCGGTGTACCCGGTGTGCGCGTACGCGACCGCGTGGGTGGCGGCCGGGTCCGGTCGTACGGCCTCCAGGAACGTGTCCAGCGACACGCCCCCGAACCGCACCCCGAACTTCGACCAGCTCGTCACGCAGTGGATGTCGCCCTCGTACGCCGAGGGGGGCAGCGCGTGCGCCTGCTCCCAGTTCCACGTGCGCGGCTCGGCCACCAGGCCGTCGATCCGCAGGGTCCAGTCGGCGGGGGCCAGCTCCGGGGTGACCTCGGCGGACAGGACGGGCCAGTCGTCGCCCGCGTCGTACTGGCCGGGCGGCAGTCCGGGGTTGTGGGCGCGCGGGCGCCCGGTGAAGGCTCGCGTGACGTTCATACGGGTGGTGCCTCCAGGACCGCCGGGACGGCGGCCCGCGGATCGAACGTGATCGGCGCGAACACCGGCGTCGGGCTCCCGGGCACGCACCGGTGCTGCTTAACCATTCAACCGTACGCCCAGGATCACCGTGCTCCGAGCCGGAGCGGAGCGCTGATCATTGCGGGCGTATGAACTGTCCCGGCGCCCGGGAATAGCCGCGCCGCGATCTTCCTTTCTGCTGAAGCCGACTCCGGTGGCCCGTACATGCACAACCGGTGAGCGGGGCCGCGACGACCGGTGACGACAGCGAAGGAGAGTGAGGGAGCAGATGCCCAAGGCGTATGTCTTCACACGGTTCGGGGGCCCGGAGACCGAGGCCCTGGTGGAGCGGGACCGCCCGAGCCCCGGCCCCGGCGAGGTCCTCGTCGCGGTTCGCGCTGCCGGTGTGAACCCCGTCGACTGGAAGCAGCGCACCGGCCACCGCCGCCCGGGCGGCCCCCGACGCGCGCTGCCCGCCGTGTTCGGCAACGAGGTCGCCGGAGTTGTCGTGGAAGTCGGCGCCGACGTGACCGGCCTGGCCGTCGGGGACGAGGTCTTCGGCAACCCGGTGGACGGCGGATACGCCGAGTACGCCGTGCTGCCCGTCGCCGTCACGGGGCACAAGCCCGCCGGGCTGTCGTTCACGGACGCCGCGGCCCTGCCCGTCGCGGCGGCGACCGCGTACGACGGAATCCGGCAGCTCGGCCTGCCCGCGGGCGCGACCCTGCTGATCACCGGCGCCGGCGGCGGGGTCGGCGTCGCCGCCACCCAGATCGCGGTGGCCTTCGGACTCCGCGTCGTCGGGGTGGCGAGCGAGGGCAAGAAGGACTTCGTCGAGTCGCTCGGAGCCGTGCACGTCCCGTCGGGGCCGGGCCTCGCCGAGCGGCTGCGCGCGACAGCGCCGAACGGGGTGGACGCCGTGTTCGACCTCGTCGGGGGAGAGGTGCTGGAAACCGCGGCGACGCAGCTGGCCGACCGTACGAAGCTGATCACCGGCGCCGACCGTGAGACGGTGGCGAAACTCGGCGGAACGGGCGTCGAGCGGGCCCGTACGGCAGCCGTGCTCGACGAGGTGGGCCGGCTCGCAGCCGACGGGACGCTGCGCCCCTTCGTCACCCGGACCTTCCCGCTCGACCGCGCCGCCGAGGCGCTGCGCACCGTCGAGGACGGGCACGCCCGCGGCAAGATCGTGATCGAGGTGACCGCATGAGCACCCACCCCCTCGACCGGCACGAGAAGACCCCGCGGACCACGCAGCCCCCGCGGACCACGCAGGCCCCGCAGATCTCGCAGCCCCCGCGGACCACACCGGTCGACCGAACGACCTCGCTCGACGGCCGGCCCCCGCTCGCCGCCGGACTGTCGGAGAGGCCTCCCGGCCGTCACCCCCTCGACAACCCGGCCCTCGGCTCTCTCACCGGGCCCCACGCCCACTTCGCCGAACGCCGTGGACGCGTCCTGCGCTACCCCGTGGACGTGTCGCCGTGGCTGGCCCTGCCCGACGAGCCCGACGTGAGCGACTGGGCGGATCTGGCGGCCCTGGTGGGGCCCGGCGGCGAGGTGCCGCTGGCCGGGTTCGGCGGGCGCACGCCGGACGGCTGGGAGGTGATCTTCAGCCTCGACGGCGTCCAGCTCGTCGACGACGGACTGGCGGCGGCACCGGACGCCGAGGCGGTGCGGCTCGGCCCCGCCGATGTGCCGGAGATGCTCGACCTGGTGGAGCGGACCCGGCCCGGCCCCTTCCTGTCGCGCACCGTCGAGCTCGGCACCTATCTCGGGATCCGCCGGGACGGCGCCCTGATCGCCATGGCGGGGGAGCGGCTCCATCCGCCGGGCTGGACCGAGATCAGCGCGGTGTGCACCGACTCCGCGTACCGGGGCGAAGGCCTGGCCACGCGCCTGATCCTGGCCGTCGCGCACGGCATCCGTGAACGCGGTGAGACCCCGTTCCTGCACACCGCCGCCGGCAACGCCAACGCCATCCGCCTCTATGAGTCCCTCGGTTTCGGGCTGCGCCGCACGACCCGCTTCATGGCGGCGCGGGTGCCCGAGCACCTGGGCGACGACCGGACCGTGGGCGTGGGATGACACCGCGCCGCTGAGTGTGCGGGGCGGGGAGGCCGCGGGGACGTCGGTTCAGTCCCCCGGCGGCCCTCCGACCCGCTTCTCCGCGGCGGTGGCCGGCGCGGTGGCGTTGTAGCGCACCAGATACGAGGCGAAGCGGGCGAGGTCCTCCTCGGACCAGCCCATGAGCCGCTCGCGGAACGCGACACGCCGGCTGCGGGTCACCTGGGCGAGGATCTCCGTACCCGCCTCCGTCAGATGCAGCACCTGGACGCGGTGGTCCTCGGGGTCCATCCGCCGTCCGATCAGCCCGGCCCGCTCCAGCGCCGCCACCTGACGGCTCACCGTGGACTTGTCCAGCGCGTAGTGCGCGGCGAGGTCCGTGGCACGGCAGCCGCCGACCTCCTCCAGATGACCGAGGAGGGTGTACGAGACCAGGGACAGCTCGGGATGCATGCGTCCCGCCGACGCGCGCGCCCGCCGGGCGAATACGGTCATCTCGCGCTGGATGGTCTCCACGGCCGCGTCGGCCGTCCTGCCGACCGCCGTCTCCGCGGTGCAAGCATCGCCGGCCCCTGCGGCGGTCGCTGTCCCGGTGGTGGCCACGGCCTCACCGGCCTCTTCGGATGCCATCACAGGACTTCCTTCCTGTCCTGGTTGCATAGTACAACTCGACCTCGCGCCGGGCATCGGATCCCGCGTTTCCGGAGGCTGCGAGAGAGTGCCGAAGGGGTCGATCGGCGTGTGATCGTTCCTGTAGGGTGACCGTCCCGGCCGTGGACCGTCTCGGCCGATGAGTTGTCGAGGAGGTGAGACCCATTACCGCTGTGTCAGGTCGGGTGCTCTCCTCTCCGGACAACGCGGTCACCGTATCCAGGTGACCGTGAGAGCGCCCTTCGGCTCGTCGAAAGGCTCTCGGCTTCATGCCTCCTCTCTCCCCTGATGTCCCTGGTGCGGGCGACCCGATGGTCGCCGCGCTCCGCTCCGCCGGTTGTGTCTTCGCCGAGGACGAGGCGGAGTTGATCCTCTCCACCGCCCGCACCCCGGACGAGGCCGCCGCGATGGTGGACCGGCGCGTCGCAGGACTGCCCCTCGAACACGTCCTCGGCTGGGCGGAGTTCCACGGTCTGCGCATCACCCTCGAACCCGGCGTCTTCGTGCCGCGGCGCCGTACCGAGTTCCTCGTCGACCAGGCCGTCGCGCTCGCGAGCGGCGCATCCGTCGTCGTGGACCTGTGCTGCGGCTCGGGCGCGGTCGGCGCCGCGCTGGCGGCGTCCCTCGACGGGCCGGAACTGCACGCGGCCGACATCGATCCGGCCGCGGTGCGCTGCGCCCGCCGCAATGTCGCGCCGTTCGCCGGCCAGGTCCACGAGGGCGACCTCTTCGCGGCGCTGCCCGAAACCCTGCGCGGGCGGGTCGACGTCCTGGCGGCCAACGTGCCGTACGTCCCCACCGGCGAGGTCGGCCTGCTGCCGTCGGAGGCCCGTGACCACGAACCCCTGGTCGCCCTCGACGGAGGCGCGGACGGGCTCGACCTCGTGCGCCGGGTCGCCGCCGAGGCACCGGTCTGGCTGGCCCGCGGCGGCTGCCTCCTCGTCGAGACGAGCGAGCACCAGGCGCCCGCGGCCGTCGAGGTCTTCGCGCGCTGCGGTCTGGTCGCCCGGCCGGCCGTCTCGGAGGAGCTCTACGCCCATGTGGTGATCGGTGTGAAGCCCTGACGGGGCGGGGCGATGCGGGCGACATGCCGCGTTCGGTCCCTGATCGGCTGATTGTCCCGCCTCACGCGCCACACTCTGGCTGACCGCAGATGCCAGAGGGAGGCCCGAACGTGAGCAGTGCCCCCGAGAAGTTCGACGCATGGGACATCCAGGAGTCGGGGCCCGCCGACGCGAGCGCGACGGTGCTGCTGCTGCCCGGCGGGATGTGCAGCACCGCGTTCTACGACGACCTGATGGCCGCACCGCCGCTCGCCACCGCGCCGGTGCGGCTGGTGGCCGCGACGCTTCCGGGCCACGCGGGCACCACGCCGCCGCACGATCTCAGCATGGAGAACTACGCCGCTCTGGCGGGCGCCCTGGCCGCCGAGCGGGGGTGCGACGTTGTGGTCGGCCACAGCATCGGTGCCAACGTCGCCCTGGAGATGGCGGCCGGCGGGCTCTTCTCCGGGCCCGTCGTCCTGCTCTCCCCGACGTTCTCGGCGTCCGACGAGGACAAGGCGCTCGCGATCGCCAACAGCCTCGGGCGGGTGCCGGGCGTCGGTGCGCTGGCCTGGTCCGGCCTGGTCAAGCTGGCGCCCCGCGCCATGGTGAGCCGCCTGCCTCCGGCCCGTCGTGAGGCGCTGACCGCCGAGTTCGAGAAGAACGATCCGGCGTTCTGCCGCCAGGTGATCCGGTACTACTTCGACTACCTGGACCGGTACGGACCCCTGGTCTCCCGGCTCCGTGACTCGGGAGTGCCCGCCTGGGTCGTGCGCGGCGACCACGACGACATCGGTCTGACGGACGAGGAACGGGCCGGGCTCGAGGCCAGTCCCAACGTGACGATGGTTGCCGTTCCCGGCGCGGGCCACCTGGTGATGGTCGACCAGCCCGTACCGGTCGCCGAACTCGTCGCCCGGGTGGCTCTCGGCTGAGCGCTCCGCCGGCCTCGCGCAAGGCGATCCTCCGGCCTTGCGCCAGGCCGTCCTCCACCCCGCGTCGAGTGATCCTCCGTACCGGGGTGGGTGATCATCGGCACTGCGCGGGACGATCCGGGAGCCCAGCGCCAAGTGATCCTCCTCATTGTGCAACTAGTTGCACAAAGCGCGGCCCGTCGTCTACAACAGACGTACGACACCGCGCACGGAGGGCCCGATGAGCCGTTACCCGCATCTGCTGAACCCGCTCGACCTGGGCTTCACCACCCTGCCCAACCGCGTGCTCATGGGCTCCATGCACGTGGGCCTGGAAGAGGCCGAGCGCGGCTTCGAGCGCATGGCGGAGTTCTACGCCGCCCGCGCGCGAGGCGGCGTCGGCCTGATCGTCACCGGCGGTATCGCGCCCAACGACGCGGGCCGGCCCTACGAGGGCGGCGCCAAGCTGACCACCGAGGCCGAGGCCGAGCAGCATGCCGGGATCACCGCGGCGGTGCACCGCGAGGGCGGCAGGATCGCGATGCAGATCCTGCACTTCGGGCGGTACGCGTACCACCAGGACCTCGTCGCCCCCAGCGCGCTGCAGGCCCCGATCAGCCCCTTCGTGCCGCACGAGCTCAGCGACGCCGAGATCGAGCAGACCATCGACGACTACGCGCGCGCCGCCCGGCTCGCCCGGCGGGCGGGCTACGACGGTGTCGAGATCATGGGCTCCGAGGGCTATCTCATCAACGAGTTCATCGCCCTGCAGGCCAACCGGCGCGACGACCGCTGGGGCGGCTCGTACGAGAACCGGACGCGCTTCCCCGTCGAGATCGTCCGCCGTGTACGCGAGGCGGTCGGCGAAGACTTCATCATCATCTACCGTCTGTCGATGCTCGACCTGGTGCCCGGCGGCTCCTCGCTCGACGAGGTCATCACGCTCGCCCGGGCCGTCGAGGCCGCCGGGGCGACGATCATCAACACCGGAATCGGCTGGCACGAGGCCCGCATCCCCACGATCGCGACCTCGGTGCCGCGCGGCGCCTACGCCTGGGTGACCAAGAAGGTCATGGGTTCCGTCTCGATCCCGCTGGTGACCACCAACCGCATCAACACCCCCGAGATCGCCGAGCAGTTGCTCGCCGACGGTCACGCCGACATGGTCTCGCTCGCCCGGCCGATGCTCGCCGACCCCGACTTCGTCGCCAAGGCCGAAGCCGGACGCCCGGAGGCCATCAACACCTGCATCGGGTGCAACCAGGCCTGCCTCGACCACACCTTCGGCGGCAAGATCACCTCCTGTCTGGTCAACCCGCGCGCCTGCCACGAGACGGAGCTGGTTCTCGCACCGACCCGGCTGCGCAAGAGCGTCGCCGTCGTGGGTGCCGGGCCCGCCGGACTCGCCTGCGCCGTCAGCGCCGCCGAACGCGGCCACGACGTCACCCTCTTCGACGCCGCGGGAGAGATCGGCGGCCAGCTCAACGTGGCCCGCAAGGTCCCCGGCAAGCAGGAGTTCGACGAGACGATCCGCTACTTCCGCACCCAGCTCGAACTGCACGGCGTGGACGTCCGGTTGAACACCCGGGCCACCGTGGAGACGCTGGAGGCCTACGACGAGGTCGTCGTCGCCACCGGCGTCAGCCCGCGCACCCCGGAGATCCCGGGCGTCGACCACCCGAGCGTCGTCGGCTACCTCGACGTGCTGCGCGACGGAGCCCCCGTCGGCGACCGTGTCGCGATCCTCGGCGCCGGCGGGATCGGCTTCGACGTCGCCGAGTTCCTCACCGACAGCGGCGACAAGGCGAGCGAGGACCCGGCCACGTACTTCCGCAGCTGGGGCGTCGACATGGACTACCGGGCGCCCGGCGGTCTCGCCGCTCCGGAACGGCCCGCCCCGCCGCGCACCGTGCACCTCCTCCAGCGCAAGGCGTCCAAGGTCGGCGCCGGACTCGGCAAGACCACCGGCTGGATCCACCGCACCGAGCTCAAGCACCGAGGCGTCACCATGGTCCCGGGCGTCCAGTACGACCGGATCGACGACGCCGGACTGCATGTCACCGTCGACGGGCACAGCCAGGTCCTGGAGGTCGACACGATCGTGCTCTGCACCGGCCAGGAGCCGCGCCGCGACCTGTACGACGCGCTGCGCGCCACGGGCCGCGGTGTCCACCTCATCGGCGGTGCCGACGTCGCCGCCGAGCTGGACGCGAAGCGGGCCATCAAGCAGGGCACCGAACTCGCTGCGGCGCTCTGACGCACCGCGAGAACCGAAACGCGGGAGAGCTGTCGCGGTGTCCGGTCGACCACGGCCGGGCACCGGGCAGCACCTGCGGCCCTCCTTAGGATGACCACATGTCACTCCCGCACGCGATCCTCACCGCCCTGCTCGAGAAGCCCTCGTCGGGCCTCGAACTGACCCGGCGGTTCGACAAGTCGATCGGCTACTTCTGGTCGGCGACGCATCAGCAGATCTATCGCGAGCTGGGAAAACTGGAGGCCGAGGGGTACATCAGGGCGCTGCCCCCGGAGCAGCATGCCCGGGGCCAGAAGAAGAGCTACGAAGTCCTGCCCGCGGGCCGGGACGAACTCGCCCGCTGGACCGCCGGCTCGCAGGACCCGAAGCCGCTGCGCGACACGATGTTGTTGCGCCTGCGCGCCGCGGCCGTGGTCGGCACCGAGGGCGTCGAAGCGGACCTGCGCCGCCATCTCGCCCTGCACCGGCTCCAGTTGGCCGAGTACCAGGGAATCCAGGAGCGGGACTTCCCGCCGGGAAAGGACACCCCCGAGGATCGTCTGCGGCACCTCGTCCTGCGGGCCGGCATCGACCTGGAGACCTTCTGGACCCAGTGGCTGACCCACGCCCTGGCGGAGTTCGAGCAGCTTCCGGGACACGACTAGGGCCTGTCCGGCGGATCAAGTCGGAGGAAACCTGCGGCGCCTGATCAGCGCACGTGAGCGGGGCCTGGTGCGTCCAACTGCAAGGCGGA
>NZ_JBEXNW010000072.1:0-11443 GCF_040611295.1 Streptomyces sp. NPDC002935 | reverse complement strand
GCCACTGCTCACGGCGCCGGGCCGGCGGACCCCCACACCAAACAGACCACCCCCCCGGCCGCCCCCGGGCGGCACCCCCCGGGGCAGGGCCCGGACCGCGCGCGCGGTCCGGGCCCTGCTGCCGTATCGGGGCCCCGCTGCCGTACCGGCGCGGCCGGTCCCGCTCAGCTCTCCGCCGACCACCCGCTTCTCAGCGGACCACCCGGGGCAGCCGCAGATTCGGCAGCCCCGTCACCGCCACTACCCCGAGCGCAGCTCAGCGCGTTCCCCGTGCCCAGCCCAGACGACGCCGCAGCTTAAGCGCAGTCGTCGCCCTACCCGGCGAGGGCGAGATTGTGCAGGCGGGCAACGCCGCGGTTGGAGTGGTGGACGCCTTCGCCTTTGAGGCGGCAGTCGCGCAGGATCTTCCAGTTCTTCATGCGGGTAAGACATGCTCGACACGGGAGCGGACTTGCTTGTGCGAGCGGTTGTGCGCCTCTTTCCAGGCCGCGAGCTCGACTTTCCCTCCTTCACCTCGGTGAGGGATGAGGAGCCCGGTGCCCTGGTAGCCGCCATCGTCGATGGTGACCGCGTGGCCCCCAGCGGCCTTGGCGCCGGATTCCGCCCATGCCTTGCAGTCGTTGCGGTTGCCGGGGAGCGGTCGGCCGATCACGACGACCAAGCGACTGTCGGCGTCAATGACCACCTGATGGTTTTGACGCCCTCTTTGGCAAGCAGCACGCGCGTGCTGGCGCTCCCGCCCGCGGTTCCGAACGGGGCGATGACAGGCGGTCACGGCCCACACGCCAACGCACGTTCGGGAAACCGGGCATGTCTTCGCTCCTCGTGGCTGACTCGCTACGCCGAAACCCCAGCGTCGGCAGCCCAACGCTAAGGGCTGCCCCGCTCGCCTCGATCGCCAACCAAGCGTCGCAGGCGGCGGTGCGCTGTTCATGCTGCCGGGCGCCGGAACCCCATCACGATGCTCGTGGAACTGGTCGCTGGCCGCCGCGGGCAACTCGGCGCCCTCGATGCCCTCGATAGGGGCGAGGACGAGCAGCGCGCTGTCGTCCTGGGCGACCTGGCCGCCGTCGAGGCCGCCGCCGGCCGGCCCGAGGAAGCCTGCCGATTCGCGCTGCACGTGCTCGACCAGCTCGAGCGCACCTAGACGATCAAGTCCTATGTTGGGGCGGGGAGTCACCGAAGTGACAACTCCCCGTGAGTGTCACCGCATTCGGAGCAGCAGATCACCGGCTGGGGTTTCGGCGGTGACACGAGCTCGGGCCCCTTCGATCTCGTTGATGTGGGCTTCCGTCCATTGCCGGAGTGCGGTGATGGGCTCAGCAAGGCTCTGGCCGAGCGTGGTCAGGTCATACTCGACCCGGGGCGGGATGGTCGGGTGCACCGTGCGGGTGATGAAGCCGTCAGCTTCGAGGCTGCGCAGTGTCTGGGTGAGCATCTTCTGCGAGACGCCCTCGATCCGCCGACTCAAGTCGGTGTAGCGCATGGTGCCTTCGAGGAGGGCGTCGACGACCAGGATCGTCCACTTGCCGGCGATGTGGTCGAGGACCTGGCGCGTCGGGCACTTCGCAGAGTAGGCGTCGGCCGGTAGTCCGGAGGATTCCACCACGGTCTTCATACCGGGAGAGTAGCGCACCAAAAGGTGCCCTCTTCCCAATAGAGAGCCTCTCTCCAATAGTGAGTTCCATGACGAATCACATGCTCTCTGTCGCGGACGCGATCCGCACACGCCGCACCGTGCGCCACTATCAGCCCGATCCGATCCCGGAAGGCGTCCTGTCATCGTTGCTCGAACTCGCCGTCGAAGCTCCTACCAGCTGGAATCTGCAAGACCGGTCGATCGTCGTGGTCGCCAGCGACGAGGGCCGCGAAAGGCTCGCCTGGGCAACCGGTGGACAGCCGCAGCCGCAGGAAGCCCCCGTCGTGCTGGTCTTCGTCGCGGAGCCGCAGTCCTGGCGTGACGACCACAGCGACATCTACGACCGGGCCCGGCGGGTCGGAGCATGGAGCGATGACTTCACCACCATGTTCTCCGCGGCATCAACAACGTTCCAGGAAGATCTCGACAAGCGCGGCCTGCTCCGCGAGTACGCGGTCAAGGACGCAATGATCGCGGCCTCGTTCGTGATGCTCGCCGCGACCGAGGCGGGCCTGGCAACATCGCCGATGAACGGCTGGGACGAGGACAAGGTGAAGAAGGCGATCGGGATCGACAACCGCGACGACCTGGCCATCGCACTGCTCGTGTCCGTCGGCTACCCGGCGGAGGAACGGCGTCATCCCGGCCGGCGTCCCTTGGAACGCAACGTCTTCTACGAACGGCACACTGCGCAACACAGCACCGCCCACCAGAAATAGGCATCCTGCCCAACTCCGCGTCCAGGGACGGCAAGCAGGGCGTCCAAGATCACCCGGCGAGGAAGGACCTGGACACCCTGCTGATTCGCGGCCAGGTCGGGCAGACCGCCGCCGGAGTGGTCCCACACCGGAGCAGGACTGTAGGAGAGAACGCCGATGCGGCCCAGATCGCCGGCTGCCGCGTCGAGCGCGGTGGTCAGCGCCTTCGCGTCGGTGGCGTCGGCCGGGTAGATGCCGGTGGTAATGCCCTCTTCGGCGAGGGAGGCGGCGACGGCCTCCAGCTTGTCCCGGTTGCGGGAGATCAGGGCGACGGGGTGGTCGGCGGTGCCGAAGCGGCGGGCGATGGCACGGCCCAGATTGGCTCCGGCGCCGACGACGGCGACGGCGGACGGCGACGGCGGACGGCGGACGGCGACGTGGATGAGCGCTCTCCACCTGGACGCCATAAGAGGTATCTCACGGCCGGGGACCTGCTTTTCGTGCTGCTGATTGTTCTCCGGGTGGTGCTGAGGTGGCACCGGCCAGGTCAGGCGGCCGGTGCCAGATGGCCGGTCGGTGTCCAGGTCCCGGGCTCTTTGGTTTCCGCCTGTGGTGGGTGCGACGGGCGGGGGTGCTCGCCGCCGAGCGCCAGAGCTCACGCCATTTCTTGATCTTGCGGCGGTTGGCATGGGCGCGCTGGAAAGACCAGGGGTATCGCCTGGGCCGCGTTGCCACGGATGCGGCGGGAGCCCGCGGCCTCGATGCCCTCGGCAGTGGGTTCTTCGCGTAGCCGTAGTAACGCTCGACGCTGTTGCGGAGCCGGAAGTGGATATTCAGACCGTTGTGGGCGGACGCTGACCGGGCTTGTCCAGGGCCACTCCAAGGACGAGGGCCGGGGTTCTGGCCGGAACGTGTGAAACGGGCTGCTGCGGGGAGCCAAACTGACTCTGCCATGGGAGAGGTCCGAGATGTCCGGGAGGAGACCTATCAAGACGTGGGGTGTCCGGGGGCTCGGGTCTGATCGGTTGCGGCCCTGGTACCGCCGACCTCCTGGTCAGGGGCGTTCATGCTGGCGAGCAGGCGCAGGCGTTCTTCGGAGGCGCTGCCCGGCTGTGCGTGGTAGGTGATCAGAGTCTGCCCGTCGGTGCCCGGGAGCAGCAGCTTTTCGTAGTGCAGTTCCAGTGGGCCGACCTGGGGGTGACGGAACAGGGAGATGCCGCTGGTCTTGTGCCTGACGTCCTGCCGGGCCCAGAGGGTGCGAAAGCGTTCGCTGCGCAGGGAGAGTTCGCCGACGATCTCGACCAGGCGCGGGTCCTCGATGTCCGCGCCGACGACCGAGCGCAGGTAAGGGACGATCCGGGTGGTCATGTCCTCCCAGTCCTGATGGAGCTCCCGCATCTCCGGTTCCAGGAACGCGGCCAGCATGCCGTTGCGCCCCGGCGCGTTGAACGGTGAGAGGGCGATGGCGAGGCTGTTGGCGGCCAGTACGTCCATATACCTGCCGTGAACGTACGCCGGGGTCAGCGGCCAGGAGTCGATGAGCGTACGGATGCCGTCGCCGACCCTCTCCGGCTTGCGGGGCCGTCTGCGGCGCGGGCTCTTGCGGGTGGCGATCTCCAGCAGGTAGGCCGTCGCCTCCTCGTCCAGTTGCAGGGCGCGGGCGATGCTGCGCAGGACCTGCTCCGAGGGGTTCCTGTCGCGGCCCTGCTCCAGGCGGTTGTAGTAGTCGGAACTGATTCCGGCGAGGAAGGCGACCTCCTCGCGGCGCAGGCCCGGGACGCGCCGGTTGCCCTGGTCCCGGGCGTCATCGGGCTGCACCAGTTCCCTGCGGGCGCGCAGATACCGGCCCAGTGCGTTCGCGTCTCCAGCGGCTGCCATGTTGCCAGCGTACGGACGCTTCCGGGCTTCTGGGTGGCCCTGCCAGTCCCGGTCCCAACCCGTCCTGGTGCGTCCCCGAGCGCTCGGCGCAGTCTGGAAGCGCAGTATGAGCGACTGGAGGAATGCGTCATATGTCCAACATCTTCACCACCCCGTTCAACCGCGCCAGCACCGCCTCGGAGGTGATCGAAGGCGTCGACCTGTCCGGCAGGCGGGCGATCGTCACGGGGGCCAACTCGGGCATCGGCGTCGAGACCGCCCGCGCTCTGGCGGCCCATGGCGCCGAGGTCACTCTCGCCGTCCGCCGCCCGGAAGCGGGCGAGCGGGTCGCGGCCGGCCTGCGCGAGGCCACCGGGAACGACTCGATCCACGTCGCCCGCCTGGACGTGGCCGACCTGGACTCGGTGCGGGCGTTCACCGCCGCCTGGCAGGGCCCGCTGCACATCCTGGTCAACAACGCCGGCATCATGATGCCGCCGGAGTTGGAGCGGGGCATCGGCGGGCACGAGCAGCAGTTCGCCACCAATTACCTGGGGCACTTCGCCCTGAGCCTGGGGCTGCACCGCGCTCTCGCCGAAGGCGACGGGGCGCGCCTGGTCTCGGTCTCCTCCGCCGGCCACCTCTACTCGCCCGTGGTCTTCGACGACATCGACTTCCGCTTCCGCCCGTACGACGCGCTCGCCGCCTACGGCCAGTCCAAGACCGCCGAGGTCCTGCTCGCCGTCGAGGCACAGCGCCACTGGTCCGACGACGGAATCACGGCCAACGCCCTGCACCCCGGTGCCATCGCCACCAACCTCCAGCGGCACACCGGAGGCCTTCGGACCCCCGAGCCCTACCGCAAGACGGTCGAGCAGGGCGCCGCGACCACCGTGTTCCTCGCTGCTTCCCCGCTGGCCGAAGGGGTCGGCGGCCGTTACTTCGAGGACGTCGAGGAGGCGCCGCTCGTCCACGCCCGGCCCACCGAACTGGGCGTCGCCGGTGTGGCCCCCTACGCGCTGGACCCGGAGAACGCCGAGCGCCTGTGGGAGCTGGCGAGCGACATCGTCCGCTGACCGGCGGACGACACCGGTCTGCCGTTTCCCACACGAACCATCAGGATCAACGGAGGAACATCGCAAATGACGAGGTTCTGTCGACGATCTTGTGATCCGGACGGGCTGGACTCATCGCGCGAGCAGGACGCGTTTGCGAAGGAGATCGAGGCTGGCCCGGCCGAACATCTGCCGTTTCAGCATCTTAAAAAGTTACGTGGAATCTGCCGGGGTGATCATGTCTCCCTGGTGTAGCCACGAAACTTGGGAGGCAGCTTGAGCGCCGCGGTGGGAGTGACGGAGAAGTGGCCGGTGCTGGGGCGCCACGAGCGGGCAGCGGGCTGGCTGCAGGTGTGGTGCGACCTTGGCCGTGCGCCTCGGACGATCGATGCCTACGCCCGCGGGCTGGCCGAGTACCTGGTGGTGTGCGAACGAGAGGGCGGCGACCCACTGGTCGCCGGTCGTGTTCATATCGCTGTCTACGTAAGGGAGTTGACTGAACGGCCCAGCCGTCGGGGCGCGAACGTGGTCTCGATCGATTCGGGGTCGGGTCTGGCGAATGCCACGATCCAGCAGCGGCTGGTGCCGGTGCGGTTGTTCTACGACTTCCTGATGGAAGAGGGACTGCGCGAGTCCCGGTGGGCCGGGGCCGCTATACGCCGGGCCGCCAGTGGGGCGGGCACCAGCGTGGTCTGGTGCCGCGGCTGACGAAGCTGCCGTGGATTCCCGGCGAACAGCAGTGGTTGGGGATCTTGGAGGTCGCGCGCAAGGAGCCGATCCGCAACCGGGTGATGCTGGCCCTGGCCTACGATTCCGCGCTGCGTCGCGAAGAGCTGTGCTCGCTGCGGACCGATGACCTGGATCCGGCTCACCGTACGTTGCGAGTACGCGCGGAGACGACGAAGAACCGGCTGGAACGGGTCGTGCCGTACTCGGCGTCGACCGGCGTGCTGATGTCGGCCTACCTCGCCCACCGGGCCACGGTCAGCCGGGCGAGAGGCCCGCTATTCCTCTCCGAATCACGGCGCAACTACGGCCAGCCGCTGAGCCTGTGGACGTGGTCGAAGGTGGTACGCCGGATCGCTGTGACGGCCGGCGTCCCGCAGTTCTCCACGCACACCACCCGGCACCTGTGCCTGACCGATCTGGCCCGGATGGGCTGGGAGTTGCACGCGATCGCGTCCTTCGCCGGCCACCGACTCCACGCTTCAGTACATCCATCTGTCCGGCCGGGACCTGGCCTACAAGCTCGCCCGCGGCATGGAGCACATCCACGCGTGGCGAATACAGGCACTCACCTCCCCGAACGGCACGTCGCCGGAGGTGGCGCGGTGAGTGCATCCCGGCTGACCCTGCCCGCGGAGGATGGGCCCGAACGCTGGTCCTGGCCGATCATCCCGCACCACTACGACACCGCTGTTGACGTCCGGCCCGCCGAGGCCCTGGTAGTGAACGAACTCGGGGTGCGGAATCTGCGTCGGCTCAAGACCACGACCCGTCCGCCGCCGGGTGGCCGGTGATCCTCCGTCTGCTGGGCCCGCTGGAGGCGGTCAACGCCGCCCTGGACTCGCCGCCCACCCCGCACCGACGACGTGCCATGCTCGGCGTGATCGCGGTGCTGCTGACACGTTGCGCGGAGACCGGCCGAGCCTTTTGGGGATGGACCCCGCAGGAGTGGATCCATTTGCTCGGCCGCACCCAGGCCGAGTTCCATCAGCACGCCCCGGGCTGGGCCAGCGACGAAGTCCGCCCCTATCTCGCCGCGCACGCTTACCTGCTGGGCTCCTTCAACGAGTTCCACCCGCTCGGCAGCATCCAACGGCTCACCCTGTCCTGGCGGATCTTCGGACGCGACCGAGTGAACAGGGAGATCGCCCGCATCCGCGCGGTCCTCGCCTCGTGGGGTTACCAGCTGGGCCGGGACGACGACACTCCGCTGCCGATGATGGTCTGCCTACTGCTTCTCCTCAACCGCAGCCCGCATCTTGAGGATCTCGACACCTCGCTGTTCGACCGGGTCCGCCACGAGAAGCTGCTGGACGGCTCACGGCGATACACCCTCCACGCCACTCAGCGGGCGGTTGCCGAACTCGGATTCTGTGATCCTCTACAGCCCATCACAGGCCGTCACTCGGCACGGGCGACCGGCGGCGCGAAGACGTGGGAATAGTGGGTCGATCGCTGGCACGCCACCTCTACGCTCACCCCAGGCGCCCGCGGCGGCATGCGCTCCACCCTCCTCAGGGTGGGCCGGTGGATAGCCGCTGAACAGCCCGACGCTGCAGACCCGACAGACTGGACGCGTCAGACCTGCGCAACCTGGATCGCCGCGCTGGACCGGATGAAAGTCGGTGACTACGTTCAACGGACGGCCGGCCTGGGGGACCGTCTCGGCAAGCCGCTCGAAGCGGCGACCAAGGCCGGGCAGATCACCGCGCTGCGGACGTTCTTCAAGGACTGCCAGGAATGGGAGTGGCTGCCCCGCAGCTTCGACCCACTGCGCGCGCTGGCAATCCCCCACAGCATCACAGCCCTCCTCGGCCCCGACCCGCGGGTGATCGCCGACGAGATCTTGGCGAAGCTTCTGTGGGCGGGCCTGAACCTGGAAGTCGCGGATCTCCCACAGGCCCAGGCCGGGCACTTCTACCCTTTCGAACTGGTCCGCGCGGTCACACTGACCTGGCTATTCTCCGGTCAGCGCAGCAACGAGATCGCCCGGTTGAGGGTGGGCTGCATCCGCTGGCAGCACGACGGAGCCCCCATCACCGGCGACTCACATCAGATCTTGGCCCGCGACTCCGTCTGCCTCCTCGGCGTCCCGCCCCACAAAACCGGCACCGCCTTCAGCAAGCCGGTCGACCCGATCCTCGGCCAGGCCATCGACGCCTGGCAGGCCGTCCGACCCGACCAACCCAAATTCACCGACCGCCGCACCGGCGAGCACGTCGACCTGCTGTTCGCAATCCGCGCCCGCCGCGTCTCCACGCACTACATCAACAACACGGTCATCCCGATGCTCTGCCGCAAGGCCGGAGTCCCTGCCGCCGACGTCCGCGGGAACATCACCAGCCACCGGACCCGGTCCACCATCGCCAGCCAGCTCTACAACGCCATGGAACCGATGACGCTGTTCGAACTGCAAGCCTGGCTCGGACACCGATCACCGCAATCCACCCAGTACTACGCGAAGATCACCCCGAACACCCTGTCCAAGGCATACTCCGAAGCTGGCTAGTTCGAGAGGAACGTCCGCACCATCGAGGTCCTGGTCGACCGGGACGCGGTCGCCTCCGGCGCCGCCGCTGCCGGTGAGCCCTGGCAGCACTACGACCTCGGACGGCGGCTACTGCACCTACACCTTCTTCGAGCAGTGCCAGCACCGCATGGCCTGCGCACGCTGCGACTTCTACACCCCCAAGGACTCCACCAGAGCCCAACTCCTGGAAGCCAAGGGCAACTTGCAGAAGATGGCCGTCTCGATCCCACTCACCGAGGACGACCAAACAGCCGTCACCGACGGCCAGAGCGCGCTCGACCGCCTCCTCGACAAACTCGCCGACACCCCACCCCGGCCGGACCAACACCCCTGCAAATAGGCTTTCCAGCCCGGGCAACCGTGCTGCCAGTCGTCGAGATCAACCGGAAGCCAACGTGGTCAGCCGACCCTCATAAGCCCAGCTGATGCCGCACGAAATCTGGATGGGGATCCCCCACTTCGATGCTGTTCTCGTCGAGGCCGTTGGCGATGCAGAAGCGACCCGCATCGAAGGCGAACTCCACAGCGATGGTGCCATCGGCCAGGTCCTGGCCCGACGGGCGCCACTCAAGCAGAGAAACTTCGCGGAGTTCCTGGCCGACGAACGGCTCAAGCCGTTCGTCGGCGCTGGACCACGCCGGCGTGAACTCGGACCACTGCCAGCCGGTGATCACGGCTCTGGTGTCGACGGTGTCCCAGCTGATCGACAGCTCATCGAATTTCCAGTGGCAGATCTCGACTCGCACGCCCTCAAAGTCCAACACCACCGGGCAATCAGCGAACCACTCCCCGTCCTCAACGAAGCGCACGAGCGCGCACCCGGTCAGGCGCCGCCCACCAAGCGCCGCCAAGCGTGGTCCGTGATTCTCCCGGACGGCTTCGAGCCGACGAGGAAGGTCGGCTCGAAGCCGGAGATGCCCATACTCACAACACCGGATTCTCCCTGATCTCTCAGACCGCATTTGAGATCTGGTCGTAGCACAATCGATCGGTGACGCCCCCCTTGCATCGTGACCGCTCCCTTGAAGAGCTTGAACGCGACCGCTGGCCAGCCCCGTCAGCCGACGACACCCGTCTTGTCGCTACTGCACTCGCCTTGCGGCGTCGGCCGATCGGCGAGCTGACCGTCGAAGACATGCGCTTGTTGATCAGGCAGGACATAGGCCTGCCCTGCCTCCTGCCACTGGCACTGGAGGTGCTGCGGGACAACCCGATGGCAGAGGGGCACATGTACGAAGGCGATCTGCTGTCCGCGGTCCTCACCAGGAACCCGGGTTCTGGACCGAGTTTCCCGAACTCGGCCGAGAGCTTCGCGTGATCGTCTCGAAGTTGACCGGCCTGCCCCCTGATGTGCAACAGAGGGTTGAGCGCTTCCTGGCTCCATAGAGCACCGCCGCGGGACGCTCCCCGTGGAAGAGAAGGCCGACGTATCTACGGAACGTCTCGCAGAAGCAAGCGCGGTCCCGGACGCGTCGCTGGTCGGCCACGGGTGAGTCGGCGGACCATAATGCCGATCATTGCCCAGCGGATCACGGTCTCTGAGCGGGCCGGACTGGTCTCGTAGTCACGCGCGAGGCGGCGGTAGGCGGTGAGCCACGAGAAGGTGCGTTCGACCGCCCATCTCTTGGGCTGAACCTGGAATCCGCGCTGGTCCGGGGCCTTGCGCACGGTCTCAAGCTCGCGGCCGAGGATCGTGCGTGACCACTCCACGAGGCGGCCAGCGAAGCCCTGGTTCGCCCAGATCTTCTGAACACCCGGATGGTCCAGGCGGGTCCACAGCAACGAACGCTTCGCGCCGTCGCGGTCCTGGAAGTTCGCCGCGACCACGTGAACCGCCAGCAGCAGGCCTAGGGTGTCCGTGACGATGAACCGCTTGCGGCCTTTCACCTTCTTGCCCGCATCGAAGCCCCGGGTGCTGGCAGGGACCGTATCGGCAAGGCCCAACGACCCCTCCCGTCCTGGGAGACGGCAGATCTCAAACGCGGTCTGAGAGGTCGTTTTCATCTGCCTTGCCATCAAATAGTCAGTTTCTCGAAGTGCGGGGATGTGGTGCGGAAGAGATCGTCGGTGTGGTTGGGGCATGTAGGTCGGATGGGGTGACGGGTGGGGCGGAATACGACTCGTACCTGTCTCATTCCAGAACGCCCGCTTTTGCTGCCTGCATGCATCTGCTGGCATTGCGGTGCGCCTGGGCGCACTCGCTCCGTAGCTACTCCGGAGCCGTGACAGACACTGCCGCCCAAGAAGTCAGCATCGCTGGGAGGGTCGGTCCCTCGCCCTAGACACCCGCGTAAAGCCGTCGGTGCCACCATCGGTACGGACTCCCGCTCCAGTCCACCCAGTGGCTTGGATCAGGATCGTGCAGTGTCCTGCTTCGGAATTCCGCATCAAGACCGGCAAGTAGTCGTCGCAATTCGGTGCGTGCCGGAAGCGGGAGCATGCCCACTATGTCCTCCAACGCGTCCCTGACTACCGCGACATCGTCGTACTGGCACCCAGGACAGGCCGGGCACTCCGAGGCAGTCAACCTCAGTTTTCTACCGGGCTGGCGCAAGAAATTCCGGTAGCTGTAGAGGAATTGTGAGGTTCGCCCAGGCTGGACCGCATAGCTGTGAGAGCTATGTTCCACCAAGTGAATCGCGGCACTCGTGTCAGCCGACAGACGGTCGATGGTGGGCAGTTCACGCGCCCACTTGGGCGGTTGGCGCTCGCGCATGGCGCGGATTGCACCCGGGCGCTTACGCGGCATGAGCCTTTCTGGTGATCATCATGGAGGCTATCCTGCCATCAGCGGTACTTGACGCGCCAGAGCCCGTGCCTGCAGGCCCCAGACGAGAGCACGACTAGGTTCTGTCTCTTTGGTCAGCGTCGAGTCCAGATGAGGATGCCTGCGAGGTGGAGTGCGGCTTGGTAGGCGATGGCGAGTTTGTCGGTTCGT
>NZ_JBEXNW010000071.1:0-11493 GCF_040611295.1 Streptomyces sp. NPDC002935 | reverse complement strand
GGGAGAGGTTGCCGATGCGCTTGACCTCGCCGTTGCGGACGTACCAGATCGCGCCGTTGTCACCCTGACCACCACGGTGCCCAAGGAACTCGTCCACCGCGCCAGCGTCGCCGAGGTCCTGCTCACCAACTGGGCGCGCACCGGCACCAACCGCTTCGAGGTCAGCGCCCAGTGGCCGCGCGGGCACAGCTTCTTCACCCCCGTCCAGGGCCGCCACGACCCCCTCATCGCCGCCGAGACCTTCCGCCAGGCGGCCATCCTGCTCGCCCACACCGAGTTCGGCGTCCCCCTCGACCACCCCTTCCTGATGCACGCCCTCACCCTCGACGTGCACCCCGAACACCTGGGCACCGGCACCGCACCGGCCACCATCGACATCGACATGACCTGCCACGACATCACCTGGCGCCGGGGCGCCGCGGCGACCATCGGCTTCGAGGCGGCCTTCCGGCGCGGCGGCCAGATCGTGGGAAGCGCCCGCGGCACCTGTACGTGCACCACCCCCGCCGTCTACGCCCGGCTGCGCGGCGCCCGCCGGGCCGCGGCCGGACGCCAGCCCGCCCTGACCGCCCCCCTCGCCCCCCAGCACGTGGGCCGCACCTCACCCGCCGACGTCGTCCTGTCCCCCACCGCCGAACCCCGCCGCTGGCTGCTGCGCACCGACACCCACCACCCCGTGCTCTTCGACCACCAGGTCGACCACGTCCCCGGCATGGTGCTCCTCGAAGCCGCCCGCCAGGCAGCCGTCGCCACCCTGGGCCAGGCCACCTTCGTCCGCCACCTCGCCGCCGCCTTCGAGCGCTACACCGAACTCGACACCCCCTGCACCCTCGAGACCACCCCCCTGCCCCACCACCCCGCAGGACGCCGGATCCTCGTACACGCCCACCAGATGGGCACCCCCGTCTTCACCGCCACCGTCGCAACCGACCACCACCCCGCCTGACCCACCCCGCCCGACCGGCCCCGCACGACCGGCCCCGCACAGCACCCACCCGCACCGCCCGGGCCCGCACGACCGGCGGCCCCGCACGACCGGGCGCCCGCACAGCACCCACCCGCACCCGCCCGCGCCTCACACACCGCCCGGCCCCGCACGACCGGGCCCGCACACCTGACCAAGCAGTACGCATGACGGCCGTACGACGCATGACGGCAAGGTGCGCGTGACCGGGCCGTACGACGCATGACCGGCAGGGTGCGTGTGACCGGCCGGTGCGCCCGGCTCCCCGAACCCCCCGGCACCCGCGGCCGGCCGGGCACCCCGAGCGAGGGGCCGCCGCGACAAGCACGGCAGTCCGGCGCCGACGACCGGGCCGCGGCCGGGAGTGCCCGCATGCCCGCGCGCCCGCATGCCCGCATGCCCGCCGATGCTCCATGAAAGCGTCCGGCCGTGGTCGGGGCAGCGGCGCTGAAGCAGCCGGTACCGCCCCCTACCGGGTCCCGGCCTGCCGAACGGGCGCTGCCGGGTCTTGGCCTGCCGGCCTTTCGCGGCCGGATCAGGCGTTTGAACGGGGCCGGGCCCGCGCGGGCCCGCCCGGCGACCGGAAACAAGCCGGCCCGGGGGCTCTCCCCCACCGCGAGACGCCCCTGGTCCGTGACCAGGGCAGGGCCCGCCGGGACCGGGCGGGCGGGGCCGCAGAGCAGACCGTCGCGGCTCAACCCCGGCAAACGACCCGCACCACCGGCCGGCGGACTGCGCCGCCGCAAGGTCCCGCACAAGGTCCCGTGCACGTCGAGCCGGAACCGGGGCGGGCAGGGCGGCGGCACTGGCGGTCACGCCATCCGCCTCGCCCGATCCCTCGTCCCACCCGGCCCGCACCACAGCGTGCGGCCCGGCCGCGACGACGGGGGGCGGCGCGGCCACGGGGGCGGTGCGCGTTCGCGGCGGCGCGGGGGCGGTGCGTTCGCGGGGGCGGTGCGGCCCGCCCTTGCCGATGCTCGAGGCGCGGGAGCGGGCCCGGCGGCCACGACGCGCGCGGAAGGGCTCCTTCCACGCGTTGCCTGTGGTTGCTGCTTAGCGTGACCTCATGACCACAGTCCAGGCCCGGCCCGCTGTTGACGACCGGCGGTGGAAAGCGCTCGCGGTCTGTCTGACGGCGGGCTTCATCTCACTGCTCGACACCTCGATCGTGAACGTGGCACTGCCCTCGATGGAACACGGACTGGCCGCCTCGGAGGCGGCCCAGTCCTGGGTGGTCTCCGGATACGCCCTGGCCTTCGGACTGGTGCTCGTCCCGGCGGGCCGGCTCGGCGACATCCGCGGACGGCGGCAGGCCTTCCTGCTGGGCCTGGCCGCGTTCACACTGGCCTCGGCCGCGTGCGGCCTGGCTCCCAGCGCCTCCTGGCTGGTGCTGTTCCGGCTCGTCCAGGGCGCGGCGGCGGGCATGGTCGCCCCGCAGACCTCGGGGCTGATCCAGCAGATGTTCCAGGGCGCCGAACGGGCCAAGGCCTTCGGCCTGCTCGGCAGCGTCATCGGAATCTCCACGGCGCTGGGCCCGCTGGCGGGCGGCCTGCTGATCAACGCCGCCGGCACCGGCGACGGCTGGCGCTGGGTGTTCTTCGTCAACCTGCCCATCGGGGCAGCCGCGTTCGCCGCGGGACTGCGGCTGCTGCCCCGGTTCCCGGCGCAGGCGGGCAAGAAGAAGGAGGAGTTCGACCTGTTCGGCGTGCTGCTCCTGGGCGCCGCGGTCCTCGCGCTCATGCTGCCGCTGGTCCAGGAACAGCAGTGGACCGGCCGGCTGAAGTGGGCACTGCTGCCGGTGGGCACACTGCTGCTGGCCGCGTTCTGGGCATGGGAACGCCGCCAGCAGCGCCACGGGCAGGCCCCCCTGGTCGATCCGGGCCTGTTCTCCCTGCGGTCCTTCACGTTCGGCTCCCTGATCAGCCTCACCTACTTCGCGGGCTTCACCACCGTCTTCTTCGTCTACTCCCTGTTCCTGCAGAACACCGTCGGATACAGCGCGCTGGCCGCCGGCATCTCGGTACTGCCCTTCGCCGCCGCCTCGGCCGTCGGCGCCGCCATCGGGGGCCGCCTGGTGATGCGCCACGGACGCATGCTGGTCGTCACCGGCCTCGGCGCAGTGGCCGCGGGACTCCTCGGAGTGATCGTGGCGGTGCAACTGGTACCCCTGCAGAACGTGGGATGGGCCACGGCCCTGCCGATGGTCATCGCCGGAATCGGCTCCGGCCTCACCGTCTCCCCCAACACGACACTCACCCTCACCCGCGTCCCCGTGCACCGCGCCGGCGCCGCCGGCGGCGTCCTGCAAACAGGCCAGCGCATCGGCTCGGCAGCCGGAATCGCCGTGGTCGGCGCGGTGTACTTCGCCCACCAGGCCAACCACGGACAGTCCGTCACCGCCATCCAGCTGGGACTGCTCACCGCCGTCGGGTTCAGCACGACCGCACTGCTGCTCGCCATTGCGGACCTGCGCGAACGCCACCTGCACCCCGAACCGGAACAGACCATGCAAACCACCCCCCGGCGGCACGGCACCCAGGACGGTGACACCGACGAAATGGCACGACGCGGCAGCTGAAGGCCACAACCACCCACACGGCCGCCCAGCCGCCGCACGGCCCGCCTGGCACCGGCACCGGCACCACCCCACCGGGCAGGCGCAGTCCCCTGCGGGTCGGGCGCAGTCCCCTGCGGAACAACCCCCAGGCTCCCCGCCGGCCGCCTTCACGGGCAGCCGGCAATCCCGCCCGCGCCCTGTCCGTCCACGCGGAGCGGACGACCGCACCGGACCCCGCCCGCTGACGAGGTGCAGTACCGGGTCGCTGTGACGGTGGTGCCGGCGCCGGTGCGCCCCTCCATGCCCGCGGCGAAGGCACGGACTGCCGCAGGGCGGCGCGCACCGGTGCGGACCAGGAGGCTGCCATCGGCGTCGCAGGCACAGCGGGCCAGTCCGGTGCCGCTGCGGGCCGTACCCGCCCTGACCGCCGGCCACAGCCCGGCAACCCGGCAGGATCCCGGCGAGGACCGTGCCGTGGTCATCGCAGGAGCCTTTGGAAGCCGCCGCTGTCGCTCCTCGCCCTGGAGCCGCGACCCGGGGCTCGTGAACTCTCCCGACAGGCCCCCAAGTCGCCGTGTCTGAACCGGACACGGCGCAACAGCTGCGCCGGCCCGGGGCGCGGGCACGGTACTCCCGCTCGCCTCCCGGGAGGCAGCACAAAGACTCCCGGCGGCTGCGAGACTCACCATTGCATGACGATTTCGTCATGTACGGTGAGGGCATGACGGAACAGAGCGTCTACCGGCATCTCCGTGAGTTCCGTGAGACTTTCGACAGGCCTGAACCGCTGGCCTGGCCGGAGATCAGCCATGGCCAACTGCTGATGATGATGAGCCCGAAGAAACAGCATCAGCTGGTTGCTCACCGCCTGCGCACCCAGTTGGAGCCCCAGTTGGGTGCAGGCATGCTCCTCATGCTCGAAACCGACATGGAAGATGCCGGACTCGGCATCCTGCGTGTACCCGATCTCGTCGTGATCGACGAGGAAGAGGCCGTGGCCGACAGTGATGCGATCGACCCCCGCCGCTGCCATCTGGTGATCGAGATCGTGTCCCGGTCCAATCCCAGCAACGACTACGAGGGCAAGTTGCGCGACTACCCGGCCATGGGAGTGCCGCACTACCTCATCGTCGACCCCCGTGACGGGAGCGCAGTCCATCACTGGGCACCTGTGCACCGAAGCGGCGTGCCCACGTACGACAACAGGCAGCACTACACGTTCTCGGACACCATCACCATCGCCGACTGGAAGATCGACACTGCCGGCCTGCCCCGTTACAGCAAGGACGGGCAGTGAACGACACAGCAGGCCTGGTCCGGTTCTGGCGCCGGCAGCGCGGGATGTCCCAAGCACGCCTGGCCGAGCTCGCCGGGACCGGGCAAGCCGCGATCTCGCGCATTGAATCAGGGCGGGACCTGCCCACACTGGCCCTCCTGGAGCGCATCGCCTCGGCACTGGACTGCCGGCTGACGGTCACTTTCACCTCCGGCTCCGGGCAGACACTGCCTTCAGCCCCAGCGTTCCCTCCCCTGCTGACCGAGCCGGCAGGAAATCCGGACGGCTGACGATCCGCCACGCGCGGCACCAGGACCCCCTTGGCCGTGTCACCTTCTCCGGGGATCAGGCACACATTCCGTGAGAGCGATCAACGGGGTTCCGTCTCGGCGGCACAGCGTCATCCGGGACCGTGGTGCGGTGTGATGAGCTCGTCGGTGACTTGTTTGCGCACCTCAGCGAGTTGCTGGTGGAGCGCGTGTTCTTCGAGGGCGGAGCGATTCGCCTGGCGGCGAGAACCCGGGAGGCCGAGGCGACCTGCCCCGGGTGCGCGGCGGTGTCCAACCGGGTGCACAGCACATACGGAAGAAGCCTCGCCGGCACAACGGTCGGGGATCGGCCAGCACTGATCGAGCCGACGGTGCGGCGGCTGTACGAGCGGAACTTCCCCTCCTGCACAAGCGAGTCCTGCTCACCCCAGCTCAGGGCAGCCACCGCCACCCGGCATGACCGGCCCCGACAGAACGGCCTCATGAGTTCGGGCGACGACCAGATCGCGCAGGCCGAGTGCCGCTTCAAAGTCCGTTTTTCCCGGGGACTCCCGGCATTTCCTGGCCACGGACGGGAGCATGGCCCGGTTCGTTCCTGCTGCGGACGCCTTCCTGATGATCAATGCCATTGCAGAACTCATCGAAGTCGATGAGGCCGGCGACTTCCAGGAACGCTTCCCCGGGAGCGTCGTCATCGGCGGGGACGCAAGCCGCGAAATGCTCACCTGCGACTTCCGGCAGGAACCCCCGTCCCTGGTCCTGCCCGACGTCGCCGCTCAGGACTGGCCGTCCGCCATCCACCAGGCAACGTCGTTCTCGGCCCTGCTCGAGCAGTTCCCCGAAACCGGATGGAGACGGGACGCATCCGGGCCCCCGCCCTCCTGACAGGCATCCTCACGCAATGCGTGCCTGATCCCCCTGCACGCCTGCACGACCACCCCGTCCGCCCGCACCTGCCCGGCACGTCGCCGGCCCCTGCACGCCTGCCGGGTGTCACCAAGTCCCCCGCGCCGGACCGGACGCGCGGAAGGCGTCCAGATGGTCGCGGACCCAGTCGCCATAGGAGCGGGCCGGCCGGCCCAGCACCTCACCCACCGCGGGCTCCACCCTCTGCTTGGCCCCCGCCCGCTGCCGGCCCGCACTGTCCAGCAGAGCCTGCACCACCGCCGGCGGATGACGCCGGGCCAGCAGAGCACGCGCCGTCTCCGGTCCGAGCTCCTCGAAAGCCAGCTCCACCCCCAGCTGCCGCCCCAGCTCCGCCGTCTGCTCCACCGCCGTCAGCGCCCGCGGCCCCGTCAGCGTGTAGGAACGGCCCGCATGCCCCTGCCCCGTCAAAGCACACACCGCCACCTCCGCCACATCCCGCGGATCCACACACGCATTACGCGACGTCCCGCACAGCGCCCGCACCACCCGCTCCTGCCGCACCGACGGCGCCCACCCCAGCGTGTTCGACATGAACGCCCGCGGCCGCAGCAGCGTCCACTGCAGACCCGACCCGCACACCGCCTCCTCCGCGCCGCGCTGCCAGCACGTCACCACATCCCGCGCCCGCGGATCCGTCACCGCCGCCGCCGACAACTTCACCACCCGCCGCACCCCGGCCGCCCGCGCCGCCCGCACGAACCGCACATCATCGCCCTCACCGACCCGGCAGGTCAGCAGGAACGCCGCCCGCACCCCCGCCAGCGCCCGCCCCAGCGACGCCTCGTCCCCCAGATCCCCCACCGCCACCTCAACACCCGCCGGCAGCCCCACCGCACGCCCCGCATCACGCACCAGAACCCGCACCCCCACACCCCCCGACAGCCGGCCCAGCCCGGCCACCACCACCCGCCCCACCGTCCCCGTCGCCCCGGTCACCAAAATCACAACCCCACCCCTCCCCACCACCGCGAAACAGCCCCGACCCCACCCAGCCCGACCGACCCGCCCCGGACCCGCCGCACCCCAATCCAGCCCTGCCGCACCCCAATCCAGCCCTGCCGCACCCCAATCCGGCCCGGCTCCACCCCAATCCGGCCCGGCTCCACCTCAATCCGGCCCGGCTCCACCTCAATCCGGCCCGGCTCCACCTCAATCCGGCCCGGCTCCACCTCGACGCGGCCCGCTCCGCCTCGAACCGGCCCGGGTCTCACCGCGAACCCGCCCGGGTCCGGGCCCGGGCCCGGGCCACGGCGGCACGCGGGTCCCGGCGGATCAGCGAGCGCGACCCGGGGCGGCCGGCATACCGGCCGCCCGGCTTCTCACCCCGCATCACCCGCCCCCGCACCGAACGGCCTTAAGGATCCCGCCCCCTGCCCGGACCGGGCGGCGGGCCCTTCGGGCGGGTGATCCGAGCACGGTCCGCGTGAGCGGCCTCCCGGCCGCCGCGGGCCCCACCCCGGCCCGGACAGCGCCCCTCCGGCCCCAGGCGCATCGAACCGGCCTGCTCTCGCCCCGCCCCGCCCCGGTTTCGCCCCGGCCCGTCCCGGTTTCACCGCGAACCGACACAGCTCTCCCGGACATCCGGCGTGCCGGCGTGCCCCGTCATCGGCCAGGACAGCAGGCCCCACGCCCGACAACCTGTAATATACAAACTGGACGGTTTCTTTTGCCGGGTCGGCGGACCGGGCATATGCCCAGCAAGAACAGCACCGAAGGAGGCCGCCATGGCCATGCAGGACCGGGCGATCCGCACCCGGCAGTCGATCCTCTCGGCGGCAGCCGGCGTCTTCGAGGAACGCGGCTACCAGGCCGCCACCATCAGCGAGATCCTCACCGCCGCCGACGTCACCAAGGGCGCCCTGTATTTCCACTTCCCCTCCAAGGAACACCTCGCCCAGGGCGTCCTGTCCCAGCAGGACGGCCAGACCTCCATCCCCCGCGCCTGCAAGGTCCAGGAACTCGTCGACATGGGCATGCTCCACGCCTACCGCCTCCAGACCGACCCCATGGTCCGCGCCGGGGTGCGCCTGGCCCTGGACCAGCAGGCCCAGGGCCTGGACCGCAGCGGACCCTTCGCCCGCTGGAGCGAGTCCATCCGCGAAACCCTCACCGCCGCCCAGCAACAAGGCGAACTCCTGCCCCACGTCCAGCCCCACACCACCGCCGACGTCATGGTCGGCTCCTTCGCCGGCGTCCAGGCCATGTCCCAGGCCCTGTGCGACTACCAGGACCTCCAGCACCGCATCTCCGACCTCCTGCGCCACCTGCTGCCCTCCGTCGTCCACTCCTCCGTCCTGGCCTCCGTCGACCTCGCCGACGGCCGAGGCGAAAAAGTCTTCAACGAACTCCAGCAACACCACCAGGACACCCCCCAACCCGCCACCAACTGACCGGCACCGGCCCGCGCCACCAGCCGCCCCGGGCCGGCACCCCGCCGCACGGCCCGGAACCCACCCACACCCACACCCCCACGGCGCCGCACCCGGCCCCACCGTCCGCCACAAGCCGGCCACGGCGCCGCAGGCCCCGCCCCCTCCGGCACCGACACACCCTCACCACCGCGCCCGGCCCCTGCACCCACAACCCGGGCGGTAACGGTCCAGCCCGCCCGCAGCTCCCGGCCCCACGGCCACCGCACCACCAGCCCCCCCCCACACCCCCACACCCCGCACCCCCGCGCACCGGCCGGCAGCACCGCAGGCCGCGAGACGCAGGCCGCGAGACGGGCGCCCGGCCGAGACCCACCGGGACGCCCCCACCGCCCGGCCGCCCGCAGACGGCAGACCGCCGCAGGCCGGCCGGCACCACCCACCGGCGGCCGTACGCCCGCCGCACGCTCCGGACCCACGCACACCCCCCAGGCGCCGCACCCAGCCCCCCTTGCCGGCCCGGGCACACCGGCCGGCAACACCCACCGGTGCCCAACCCGCGGCAGACACACAATCCGGACCCCACGAACACCCCCAGCCCCACCACCCGGCCGCCCACCGCCCGCAGACCGCCGCAGGCCTGCCGGCGCCACCCACAGGCACCGGCCGTCCGGCGGACGCGCCAGCACCGGCCGTCCCGCGGACGCACAGCCCGGGCCCCGCCGGCACCCCCAGCGCCGCGCCCCGCCGCTCCAAGCCGCCCCAAACCATCACCCGGGGCCCGGGCGGCACCGACCGCCGGCCGGACCCGCAGCGCCTCACCCCCACACCCGCCGCCCAGCCCCCGCACCCCCGGCACCCCCGGCACCGCCCGCATCACCGGGGGCCGCTCCCGGACTCGCGCCCACCACACAGCCCGGGCCCGCGCCCACCACACAGCCCGCGCCGGCGCCCTCAGCCCCCCGCACAGCCCGGGCCCCGCCTGCGCCCTCAGCCCCGCGCCCCGCCGCCCGCAGACCGCCGCGCGCCGGCCGGCGCCACCGCGGACACCGGCCCCGCGCACGCCACCGCCGTGCCGCCGGGACCCAGCAGCGCCCTCAGCGCGACGTCCAGCCCCCTCCCGCCGTCGGACGCCCAGGCGATGTAACCGTCCGGCCGCACCAGCAGCGCATCACAGTCCACACCCGGCACCGACACCACCCGCACCACCCGCACCACCGACGACCACGCACCCACAGAACCCGCGAACCGGCCGCCCCGCCCGCCCGCCAGCAACAGCACCGGCCCCCCGCCCCGCAGCAGACCGATCACATCCCTCACCCCGCACCCGGTCCGCAGCACAACATTGCGCAGAAACCTTCCCTCCCACGCCGACGACGACCCCTCCGCCACCGGCAGCACCGTGTCCTGCGCACTGACCATCTCCCCCAGCCCCCCCGCCCCGCCCCGGCGCATCAGGGACCCGAACAGATCACGCAGCGGATCCAGTTCCGCCCCCGGCCGCATCAACGCCAACTGCGCCCGCGTGCTCTCCACCACCCGCAACGCCGCAGGCCTGCGCTCCAGGTCATAGGAGTCCAGCAACTCCTCCCCCGCCCCGCCCCGCACACACAACGCCAGCTTCCACCCCAGATTCACCGCATCCAGCAGCCCCGTGCTCAACCCCTGCCCCCCGATCGGGAAATGCACATGCGCCGCATCCCCCGCCAGCAGAACCCGCCCCCTGCGGAACGAACCCGCCACCCGCGAGAAATCACTGAACCGGCTCAGCCACCGCCCCTCCCCCAACACCACATCCCGGCCCGCGATCCACGACACCTCCCGCCCCAACTCCGCAAGCGTCACCGGCCGCCCCCGCACCCCCTCCCCCTCCGCACCCGAACAGTTCAACGTCCGCACATGCACCCCACCATCCCCCGCATCCTTCACCACCACCCACCCCCGCCCCGTCCGATGCCACCCCACCCCCAACCCCCCCACCCCACCCGGCCGCACCCACCCCATCAACGCCCGCGCCGTCGCCGGCCACGACCGACACCCGAACCCCGCCAACTCCCGCACCACACCCCGCGCACCATCCGCCCCCACCACAAACCGAGCCCGCCAACTCACCAACCCACCCGAACCCCGCCCCACCACCCGCACACAATCCCCCTCCTCCTCCAACCCCACCACCGACACCCCCCGCACCACCCAACCCCCCACCCCCCGCACCCGCCGCTCAAAACCCGCCTCCAACTCCGCCTGCACACACCGAACCACCGGCACCGGCTCCCCCACCGGAGCCGAAATCACCAACCCCCCCAAACCCCCAAAATGAAACACAGACGACAACCCACCACCCACAACCGCTCCACCCACAACCGACCCCCCCCCCCCCACACCACCCGGCCCCCCAACCAACCCCCCACCCGACAGCGCCCCGACCGACGGCACCCCACACCCAACAGGCACCACATCCCCCCCATAACCCCGCCGCACCAAACACTGCACCGACCGCGCATGCAACACCGACGCCTTCGGCCTCAACGACACCGACCCCCGCTCCTCCACCACCAACACCCGCACCCCCAACCCCCCCAACTCCGCCGCCACACACAACCCCACCGGACCCCCACCCACCACCACCACATCCACATGCACCCGACCCACCACCACAACCCCCTCCACCCACACCAACCCAACCCCAACCCAACCGGGCAACCGCACCCGCACCCGCACCCGCCAACCACGACCGGCCAACCCCAACCAGCCCCAGCCCGAACCAGGACCCGAACCCGACCAGCCAACCAACCCCGAACCGAACCCCGAACCCCAGACCCCGGACCGGCCCAGACCGGACCCCAGACCCGAACCGGACCCCAGACCCGAACCGGACCCGGACCGGACCCCAGACCCAGACCCGAACCCGAACCGGACCCGAACCGGCCCGCACAACCGAACCGGCCCGCACAACCCGAACCGGCCCGCACAGCTTGATCCCGTCCGCACGGCTTGATCCGTAAATAAACCGGGTGGACGGTTCTTTATAAACCCCGCCCCCACCCCACCACAACAACCCCCACCCACCAACACCCCACAAAACACCAACCCAGACACCCGACCGACCCCCAACCAACCCAGACCCCACC
>NZ_JBEXNW010000070.1:0-12737 GCF_040611295.1 Streptomyces sp. NPDC002935 | reverse complement strand
ACGAGCGCAACTTGGGGGAAGTTCTGCCGGCGGACGGCAACTGGACGTACTTCGCCCACGCGCTCACGGCAGCCACGATGTATGAGTGACCGGCACGCTGAGGCAGAGTGGTTGCGGCCGACAGTGATGCGAGTCTGGGCCGTCCGACGCTGCTCGGCAGTGGCCAACGACGACCGATGACGACCACTGAGACATGCGGGAGCACTGCCCACACCTGCGGAAACGCAGCTCACCAAGATCTCTGGCAAGACCCAGGGCAAGAAGTCACCTTAGGTCGCATCTCGTGGCGGATCCGACAGATTGTGCCACTCGTGACCACACCCCCCGGCGCAATGCAGCGTTCTCCTGCGGGTATCCGCGATGCTGAAGAGGGCGACGAGCAGGCGGAAAGACTTGGTGAGTTCGTAGGCCGGAAGCGCTTCCATCCCGAAGCGCCATTCGTGAGCATCACCGCCGGCGTGTGAGTGGGGCGAATGCCAGAACGCGCAATGCTCTCTGGCACATCGTCCTCACAGGCACGGGCCTGCCCACAAAACAGCACCAGTGCATGCAAGACCTTGCGTCGGTCATCCTCCGACAAGCTCTCGAACCACTCGACACCCTCGGCAGTCGGTCTGAGCCCCTGTGCGAGTTCGTTCAGGATCACCTCGGGTGCGGACAACACCGGCTTCCTCCCTCGTGGTTTCAGACCGTCGGTACGTTCAGTGCGAAGGCGTGAAGCCGGCGGACTGGTCGAGATGGAACGCGGAGCCAGGAACCGTCGGGGTCCAACCCTCACGCAGTGCAAGCCGAACAGCCGCGGCAACAGTGGACGGCAGTACAGGCGCAGCCTCGCGGCCGATCCAGTTGCTCGGATGTGGCTGGTCGGTGGTGATCACAAGCGTCGTCCCCGGGGTGTCCGCATGCTCGACCGCGAACGTGCACGGCGACCAGGCCAGCCCCTGGAAGTACGTCGGCCTGCCCCGCAGCCGCCAGCGGTAAGCCGTGCCGTCGACAACGATTCGTCGCGATCCCCTGCGGACCAGCGCCATGACTCCCCCTTCAACAGCGACGATGCTAGCGACCCCAGCCCCGCCGCCCGTCTCAGTTTCCGTCTCATTCAGCACCGTTCACGGTCGTTCAGACAAGACCGAAGCCGGTGGCCGCTCCCACGGCCGAACGCCCATGAACGCAGGTGACGGCCCCGCTCGAAGCCCCAGGCCCCACCACCACAGTTGGAAAGCGTGTGGGGTCCTGACGAAGAGCGCCTGTACGCCTCGCGCATGGCCAGCGGGACTAGGATCCCAGCCGGGCGAAGTCGTAGCGCAGAGGTAGTCGCGCGCGGTCTCCAAAATCGCGAGGACGCCGGTTCGAATCCGGCCGGCTTCGTCCGCCCCAGCTGCGGCGTCCAACCGTTAGCGGGACGGTTCCGCGCGGGTCCTGCGACCTGGGCTCGTATCGTGCATGCATGCGCAATGAGCGGCACCACGAGCCACTGTCCAAAGCGGAGTTGGAGTTGTTCCTCCAGTATCTGCACCGGTTCGCTAACCACGATGTGGATCAGTTCGCCCTCATGCAGGTGGGCGATTCTGTGTACCCCGTCTATGTGAGCTTCTCCAGGAAGCCCGAGGCGGGAGTTGACCCCGAGGTCTACCGGCGGCCGTAGCGAACCCCGGGCCCTGTCGAATGCGTGTCGAGGACTGGCCGACTGGGGAGTCGGGGCGGGGGAGCGGCGCAGGTCAGAGGCAGTGCCCCACTCGACGCACCAAGCGCCTTCTAAGCGCTCAGTCGTTCGAAACATGCCACAGCCAGGCCGCATCGTGCGGTCGGCTATGGTCAACGACGGTTCGCCGCAGTCGAGATGCGTCATTGGTCCCGGCTGCGGCACAACGATGGGCCCTCGTGCCAGCGCTGCCGTCCCCGTCCGAACTTACAAGGCCGGCGGTCGACGAGCCTCCGGTGCAGTCATGCTCGGGCCGGTGACCATCGATGCTTCGCGGGAACCCCTTCAGATGATTCGGGCGTTTTGGCCTCAAGGCCAGGGCGTTGTTTCTAGGCTGAGTTCTTCCGGAGCCGCGTAAGTCGGGAGATCAAGTGAGTGCTGAGATTGTGCAGTTGGTCGGGCAGGCGGCTCCGGCCGTGACAGCAGCGGTGGGGGCATATGGGGTAGCGGTGCTGACCCGTGCGCAGGATGCTGCGGCCGACGCCACGGTCAGTCTCGGGCAACGGATCCTTCAACTGGTCTGGCGACACCGGGATGAAGCAGGTCAGGTAGAGCTGGAACGGGTGGTGGACGAGGCCGCCGATGAGCAGGACGACGCGTACTCCAACGCCGTCTTGAGCCGACTCCTCAGGCAGGCGTTGCAGGACGATTCCGTACTCCGGGAGGAACTAGCTGCTGTACTGCCCGCCCCTGCGCCGGGCACGGTCAATGTCACGGCTTCCGGCGAGCGGTCGATTGCTGCTCAACACATCGGTACCGCGATCACGGGCGACGGTCACACCGCGCCACAGCCGTGAGTACCGACGAGGACCGGCCCCAGCTGGGGATCGAGGCGAAGGGACCGAGGTCGATCGCCGCCGGGCAGATCGGTAACGCCTTCACGGGCGATGTGCTGCCAGCCGAGGCACTACACGCGCCAGGCAAGGTTGCGGCGGCCCCAGGCACCTCCAATCTGTCCCCTACCGCGCTCTGTCTCGGGCGAGAGGATGAACTGAACAGGCTGCGGAGCATCTTGACCAGCAGGCATGAGGGCGCGATCATGCAGAGCGGGACCGTGCACGGTCTTGGCGGGATTGGCAAGAGCACCCTCGCCCTGCACTACGCCCACCGCCACCGCGGGGACTACACCCTGATCTGGTGGATCAACGCCGCGTCCTCGGACGAGATCGAGACCTCGCTCACGGGCCTCACCCACACACTGGTACCTGGCTGGGCCACCGCAGCCGATCGGGGCGCGCAGGTCGCTTGGGCGATGCAGTGGCTGGCTTGGCATCCAGGCTGGCTGCTGGTCTACGACAACGTGGAGGACCCCGACGACCTCGGCCCCTACATCGGCGCCCTCCACCAAGGCCATCACCTCGCCACCAGCCGCCGCACCACCGGCTGGCCCGACAGCACCCCCACCCTGACCCTGGGCAACCTCGACCCTGACGACGCCACCACCCTGCTGTGCCGACTCGTATTCAAGGGGACCAGCCCCACACCCCGCCAGCAGACCGAAGCCCGGTCCCTTGCAGCCGAGTTGGGGTACTTCCCTCTGGCGATCAAACAGGCCGGTGCCTACCTGGCCCAGAACCGCGGCATCAGCCTGAACTCCTACCGCCGCCGCCTGGACACCAAACTCGCCAAGACCGCCCACGGCACCGATACCGAACGCACCCTGGCCCGCATCTGGAACGTCACCCTCCACGCTCTGGAGGGGGCCGATCCGCTGGCCGTGGAGGTGCTACACACCACCGCCTGGCTGGCCCCCGACGGCATCCCCCACAGCCTGCTCACCCCGCCCGGCACTGACCCAGACGACATCGCCGAAGCCGTCGGAATCCTTGCCGCGTACAGCATGGTGACCGACACCGGCACCACTCTGAGCATCCACCGGCTGGTCCAGACCGTCCTACGGCCGAACACCGACGACACCCAGCCCCTCCGACACCTGCAAGGACGAGACCGCGCCGAACAGGCGGTCCTCCACAGCTTGACACCGCCGCCGGGTCAGGACGCCCCCACCGAAGGCCAGTGGGACAGCCTCACACCCCACCTCGTCACCCTCGCAGCCACCAGGCTGCCCCAACGCCACGACGCCTCGCTTGCCAATGCGTATGAGTCCGCGGCGCAACGGCTCCACCAGCAAGGCCACACGGCCCGCACCATCCCCCTGTACGAGGCCACCCTCGCCCAGTGCGAGCAGGTCCTGGGCGACACCCACGCCGACACCCTGAGCAGCCGCAACAACCTCGCCTACGCCTACCAGGCGGCGGGGGATCTGGGACGGGCCATCCCCCTGCTGGAGGCCACCCTCGCCCAGTTTGAGCAGGTCCTGGGCGACATCCACGCCGACACCCTGGCCAGCCGCAACAACCTCGCCGCCGCCTACGAGTCGGCGGGGGATCTGGGACGGGCCATCCCCCTGTACGAGGCCACCCTCGCCCAGCGCGAGCAGGTCCTGGGCGACACCCACCCCCACACCCTGAGCAGCCGCAACAACCTCGCTTACGCCTACCAGGCGGCGGGAGATCTGGGACGGGCCATCCCCCTGCTGGAGGCCACCCTCGCCCAGTCTGAGCAGGTCCTGGGCGACACCCACGCCGACACCCTGACCGGCCGCAACAACCTCGCCGCCGCCTACGAGTCGGCGGGGGATCTGGGACGGGCCATCCCCCTGTACGAGGCCACCCTCGCCCAGCGCGAGCAGGTCCTGGGCGACACCCACCCCCACACCCTGCAAAGCCGCAACAACCTCGCCCACGCTCGTCAGAAGGCCGCCGCTGCACAGCCCGGAAATACAGCAACCTCAGTGCCCGAGGCTGTACCTCAAAAGGCGTCCCCAGCTGACTGAGCAGCCCGAGAACCGTCAGTGCCCTACCCGCCGAGAGTTCAGGACGAAGAAGTCATGCCAGACGCGTGCCAGATCCTGCGGGGAACCACGGGGAATGGCGGGGAACCAAGGAACTTGCCCGCCGTGCTCCGATAGCCCTTCGTTGCAGGCCAGTCCCCCGGCAAGCCCCAGATCACCTCAGCTTCCCAAGCTGAGAGCGTGACGGGTGCACATCGAGTGGCCGCATCGCCCTTGTTTCCAAGGCGTGTTGCCTTCGGTGTGTCAGCAACGGCCATCTGCACGGGTACAGCCTGTCGTCACCGTTCCGTCACAAGTAGTCGCCGCACGGAACCCTGCCGCTCTCCCGCCCTATCTGCCCTCACGCACCACGACCACGCGTACCGCGGGGCAACAACCGACGACCGAAACCCGCGGACGAGACGACTCAGGGGGACGACAACATGCGTCACAGCAACGGCATTCGCAGGGCGGCTCTGGCAACGACGGCGGTCACGGCCGTCGCGGCGGCGGTGACCGGCATCCTGCCCGGCACCGCCATGGCGGCGAGCACCACCACCACCTCTACCCCGCCGCCCGCCTGCCCGGCCTCCGCCCTCCAGGTCAGTGCCTGGCAGGCCGCCCACCCGCCCGTCGGGACCGGGACCGGGGCGGCGGTCGTGCAGTTCACCAACGTCTCCCGGAAGACGTGCGTCCTGAAGGGCCATCCGACGGTCGCGGGCGCCGGCAACGGCTCCCCCGCCCACAACACCCCGCTCAAGGTCACTCCCACTGGCAGGGCGGCCACCGTGACGGTCCGGCCGCACGGCAAGGCGTGGGTGAAGCTGACCTTCGTCCAGGTCCAGGGGGAGGGCGACGGCTACTGCGTGTCGGGCGAGACCCCGGCGGCGTATCCGACGATGGTCATCGGGCTGCCGCACTCCGGGAAGCACCAGGTCGCCCTGAACGACGGGTGGTGGGCCGAGTGCGACAACAAGGTGACCGTCACCCCGGTCTCGGCGGTCAAGCCTTCCTGACCCCCCCGTCCCCACAAATCGAGCAGCCTGCATGACGATCGCAAGGCTCTGACCTACACGTTTACGAGGAACTGTACATAAGTGCAGGTCAGCGACTCAATGTACCTTCGGTGCGCTGAGTCGCTGACCTGCGGTGATCAAACTCCGATGACACAAGCTCGCGTCCGTCAAAGTCCGATGGCAAACGGTCAAGATCCTGTGGCACAGGACAACCCAGACGCACCTTCGGCGGCACGCCTCGCCCCCAACCCGCGCCGAAGCCGAGACCGCGTTGGCGAGCCATCTCTGAGCGCTCACCTGGGCAGGAGCACGCGACCGGCCAATCGCCACCGTCTCAGTTTCCGTCTCATTCACCACCGTTCACGGACGTTCAGACGAGACCACAAGCCCACTCCCCCAAGCCGACCAGCCGCGCATGAACGCAGGTGAACGTCCCCGAACGCGGCCCAAGACCCCATCAACACAGTTGGAAAGCGTGTTGGCTAGGTGATGAGGGGGGTGAGGTCTGCGGCCTGCAACATAGTCCCGAGGTGGCTCCCGGGGACCTTTGTGCCCACCCCCCTTGACCGCGGACCTCGAAGGTTCTCTGACCGGTCTCATCCCGCCATGCAAGCTAACAGGGGGGACTGACAACGGGGGTGAGAGCCGGGAGTCGCGGTACGGCAGCCAGGTACAGCAACCCGAGGGGCAGGCAGCCCCCGCACTGGCCATCGCGGGGCGCCAAGCAACCTGTCTAACCGTCTCCGCCCCATCGCCCTAGAGCTACGGATCAGAGGGTTCTGACATCCACGGCTGACATCAACTACGCCGGACGGGGATGGAACACCGACAACCCTGTCCGGCCGTCGCGCCAGTCGACTACGGCGTCCGAAGCCGGATTGAACCGAACTTACAAGGCGGTGCTCACCAAGCCTTGGGGGCGATGGGCCAAGTAGGGTCCCCCGTGTGACTGTTTCTCCTGAGCACGTCGACAGCAGAGAGGCCCTGGCCGCCTTCGTTCGCTCGTTGCAGCGCAGCCACGCCGAGGACGGAAGCTCATGGGAGAACGCGGACCTCCCGAGCTTCTTGGAGGCTTTGGCGGCATGGGTCGATGACGCCGATGGCTGGTACGGCAATGCCAGCCGCGAGCTGCCGGTCAGTGGCGACTGGACCTTCTTCGCACGAGCTCTGCAGGCCGCGACCATCTACGAGTAGTCCGCGCTGTGGCGAACGAACCAGGGCGACGGCAAGCTCTCTTGCTAGGCCGGCGGCCCCTCGGCGTCCCTGCGGCTGGACAGACGTGCCGTGCGATCGTGGACAAGGCCAGCTCGCGATCCTCGTCAACCACAAGTCAACCCTTGCCCAGGAGCGCTTGCAGCACTGGGCGAACCTCTTCACCCAGTTCCTTCGCCAAGTCGTCATCCGTGGGGGAGAGGCCATCCTGGACGAGGCTCGCCACGTGGAACACGACGACTTCCTCCCCTGCGGTGATGTTGAAGTCCATGACGTGAAGGTATGCGAGCCCTTTGGCCGCAACACGTCGAGGACCTGTCGTCACGCCGGCCTGCACGGCTTGCTCTGGTCGACGGCAGCGACAGCGTGGCTGAGGCTCGTGGGGGCGGAGCGAGGCATACGCGTGCGTGGTCGGTCGGCGCACCCGCCGTCGTGGCTGACTGTCGTCGGCTGAGGTTCAGACGGGGCGTGTCGAAGGTGCCGGCTGTCGGTCGAGCGGGCTGAAGCTGGGCCGTCTCTGGGCCGTCCGACGTTGCTCAACAGCGGCCAATGACGACCAACGACGACGGCCAAGCGTAAGAGCCCATCGCCCCTGAGCAGCGAAAACGCAGGTCACCAAGATCTCCGGCAAGACCCAGGGCAAGAAGAAGTAGCCCGGTTGCGTCGGGCTCGCGGTCGTGAGGCTTCGACCCTGGAACCGCAGCAGGTGGTTTAGCCGTTTTACGCTCACGGAGTGTCTTGGATTCCTACGCTAGGTCACCTGTGATAGCCGGATGGCGCACGGTCAGGAGTGCCTGTGAGTACAGAGATCGTCGAGCTCGTGGAAGAGGCCACGCCGTATTTGTCAGCCGCATTGACTACATACGGCGTGGCGGTCCTGGGCCGGGCTGAGGACGCGGCGGTGGGTGCCGCGGTGGAAGGAACGGCAGGTCTGGGCCGGCGGATTCTCCATCTGGTGTGGCGACGACGGAACGAGGAAGGCCGGACGGCCCTGGAGTCGGCGGTGCAGACAGCTGCTGAGGAACCGGACGACACGGATGCGGCGGGAGCGTTGCGGCATCAGCTCAAGCGGGCCTTGCGGGAGGATGCGGAACTGGTGCGCGAGTTAGTGAAGTTACTGCCCGCGTCGGGTGGAGTGACGGTGAACGTGTCGGGGACCCGAGCGATCGGCGCGCAGCACGTCGGTATCGCGACTTCCGGCGACAACACCACCATCCACCCACCGAAACAGTGAGTGCGCGGGGCCCGGGGGCGCCGGTGGGGGTGGAGGCGTCCGGTGAACGGGCGATCGGGGCCGACTCGATCGGGGTCGCGATCAGCGGGGACAATGCGCGGGTCGTGGTCCTGCCGGCGCAGGCCGTGCACTGGGCACACACCGTTCAGGCCCCGGCGAAAGCCGGATTTCTACCGGAGTCAGTGTCAGGGATCTTTGTCGGCCGCGAGCGGGAGCTGACCGAGCTGCGGGAGATGCTGACCGGCGGGGGATCGGCCGCCGTGGTTCAGCCGCAATACTCTCCGTCGCGGGCGAGGGCGATCCACGGGCTGGGCGGCGTAGGTAAGAGTGCTCTTGCCCTGCACTATGCCGACCGCTACCGCAGTGCCTACACCTTAGTTTGGTGGATCACCGCCGAATCCCCCGAAGCGATTGTGAACGGCCTAGCTGGCATCACAACGCAGTTGTGCCCGGAATGGGCTCAGACAGCCGGACCGGACGACCGCGCGGCGTGGGCGATCACCTGGCTCCAGGCCCACGCTGGCTGGCTGCTGATCTTCGACAACGCCGAGAATCCCACCCACTTGCGCCCATACCTGGGCACCCTGAGCCATGGCCACCACCTAATCACGAGCCGCAAGGCCACCGGCTGGCACAAACTGGCCCCCAAAATGGCCCTGGGACTCCTCCCTATGGACGAGGCCACCGATCTGCTGTGCACCATCGCCTTCCAGGATTCCGTTCCCACCGGTGAGCAGCGGGATGCGGCACGACTGCTGTCTGCGGACCTCGGATGTCTGCCACTGGCCCTGGAACAGGCCGGCGCCTACGCCTACCGGACCGGCACCGACCTCGACACCTACCGCCAGTCTCTTGGACTCGTCCTGGACGAAGAGGATGACGTCGACGACCCCGAACGGACCATCGCTCGGATCTGGGATTACACCCTCACCGCGATCAGCGCCCGCAAACCCCTAGCCGTCACCCTCCTGCAAACCATGGCGTGGCTGGCCCCCGACGATATCCCCCGTACCCTCTTTGCGCCCCTCGTCCCTGACCCGATCGCGCTCGGGAACGCCCTAGGGGAACTCCACGCTTACAACATGATTGCCTTCACTGACGATCGCCAGGGCGTCACCGTCCACCGACTTGTACAGACCGTCCTACGCAACCGAAACCCCCTCCACTCAGAGAACGAGACCCGCTTCTCGGCCCCAGGCCGCAGTGAGGCCGGGCAAGCCATACGCCAAGCCTTGCCCGCCCCGCCCGACAACGCCCAGCCCGAACCAACCGCGTTATGGGAACGCCTGCTCCCTCACGTCGTAGCCCTCATGGAGTACACACCACTTCAGCACCCTGTCACCGCTGAAACAGTCGAGACCTACTACCAGGCGGCGCAATACCTCTACCGACAAGGCCGCGACGCCCACACCATCACACTACGCACGCACATCCTCGCCCTCTCCGAACATGCTCTCGGCGACGCTCACCCCGACACACTCACCCACCGTCACAACCTCGCCAACGCCTACCAAGCCAGCGGGAATCTCGGGAGAGCCATCCCTCTGTACGAAGCCACCCTCGCCCAGCGCGAGCAAGTCCTCGGCGACACCCATCCCCACACCCTCGCCAGCCGCAACAACCTCGCCAGCGCATACGAGGCGGCAGGGGATCTGGGTGGAGCCATCCCTCTGTACGAAGCCACCCTCGCCCAGCGCGAGCAAGTCCTCGGCGACACCCACGCCGACACCCTCGCCAGCCGCAACAACCTCGCCGGTGCCTACCGGTCGGCGGGAGATCTGGGTAGAGCCATCCCCCTGCTGCAAGCCACCCTCGCCCAGAGCGAACAGGTCCACGGCGACACCCATCCCCACACCCTCACCAGCCGCAACAACCTCGCCAGCGCATACCGGGTGGCGGGAGATCTGGGTAGAGCCATCCCCCTGTTGGAAGCCACCCTCGCCCAGCGCGAGCAAGTCCAAGGCGAGACCCACCCCCACACCCTCACCAGCCGCAACAACCTCGCCAGCGTCTACCGGGTGGCGGGAGATCTGGGTAGAGCCATCCCCTTGTTGGAAGCCACCCTCGCTCAGCGCGAACAGGTCCTGGGCCACACCCACCCCGACACCCTCACCAGCCGCCACAATCTAGCCAGCGCCTACCGGGTGGCGGGAGATCTGGGTAGAGCCATCCCCTTGTTGGAAGCCACCCTCGCCCAGAGCGAACAAGTCCTCGGCGACACCCACCCCCACACCCTCACCAGCCGCAACAACCTCGCCAGCGTCTACTACATGACTGGGGATCTGGGTAGGGCTATCCCCTTGTTGGAAGCCACCCTCACTCAGCGCGAGCAAGTGCTCGGCGAGAGCCACCCCCAAACCCTCACCAGCCGCAACAACCTCGCCCACGCGTATGAGGTGGCAGGAGATCTAGGCAAAGCCATCCCCCTGTTGGAAGCCACCCTCGCCCAGAGCGAACAAGTCCTCGGCGACACCCACGCCGACACCCTCGCCAGCCGCAACAACCTTGCCGGCGTATACCAAGCGGCAGGGGATCTGAGCAGAGCCGTCCCCCTGTTGGAAGCCACCCTCGCCCAGAGCGAGCAAGTCCTCGGCGACACCCACCCCCAAACTCTCGCCAGCCGCCACAATCTCGCCCACGCGTATGAGGCGGCGGGAGATCTGGGCAGAGCCATCCCCCTGTATGAAGCCACCATCATCCAGAGCGAACAGGTCCTCGGCGACGCCCACCCCGACACCATCACGAGCCGCCATAACCTCGCCAGCGCTCGCCAGAAGGCCGAAGCCGTACAGCACGGAAGTACAGGAACTTCAGGGACCAAGGCTGTACCTCAAAAGCCGTCCACGGCTGATTGAGCAGCCCGAGAACCATCAATGACCTTCCCGCCGAGAGTTCGGGACGAAGAGGTCGTGCCAGACCCGTGCCAGATCGTGCGGGGAACCACGGGGATATCCGGGGAACCGGCCGACCTCGCATCAGGCGCCGAGACCGCTCAGCCGCAGGTCAGCCTCGGAGCAAGCCCTAGATGCTCTCAGCTTCCCAAGCTGATGGTGCGTTCCACAGCGCCGGCCATCGCTATCGTGCGGCTTCCGACACCGGGGTGTAGTCCATTCAGACGAGCCAACGCGCTGATTGGCCCTCAAGCGGGTGTCATGAACGGGTGATGGATCAACGTCGGGCTCGCACGACCCTCAAATGGTTGCTGCTTGTTGTGTGCGGGCTTGCGGCTGTGGCGACCTTTATCTGGCTACTGATCTCGGGTCCTTGGTACTTCGAGGATCCTCATCTGTCTGGGTTAGAACCAGGAGCAGCCAATGTGATCAGCGGATTCCGTACCGCTGTGGTGGCGATGGGTGCAGCGTTAGTAGCGGTGATTGGGCTGGTCTTCACGGGCCGCACACTGCATCTGAGCCGCGAGGGTCACGTCACGGACCGCTTCAGTAAAGCTGTGGAGCATCTCGGTTCCGCCGTGCTCGAGGTACGTCTCGGAGGAATCTATGCCTTGGAACGGCTCATGCGGGACTCGCCCAGGGATCGTCAAGCCATGAGCGACGTGCTGGCTGCCTTCGTCCGCGAGCGCGCGCCGAACAATTCGTCGGCCGCCGGGCGCGCTCAGTCGCTGATTGCCCCTGGCGAACGTCGGCTGGAACGGGCGCGCCGCAGAGTACGAGATGCCACCCCAGCCACAGACGTCCAAGCCGCGCTAACAGTACTCGCCCGCCGCCCCAGGCAAAGCCAGGGCGGCACCCCGTTGCCGCTTGACCTAAGTAACAGCTATCTACGCGGGGCGAATCTTTTCAAAGCGGACTTGGAAGGAGCGGTCCTGTTCGCCACCAACTTGGAGGGCGCGTTCTTGAAGGACGCCAACCTGTACTCGGCGAATCTACAGAATGCCCAGCTGGACAACGCGATCCTCGTCAAAGCTAACCTGACTCTCGCGAACCTTGCCGAGGCCCGTCTGGACAGCGCGGACCTCTCCAAAGCTCTGCTGGTTGTCGCGAATCTGGCCGGGGCCAGTCTCGTACGCGGTAACCTCTCGGGGGCGCGGCTCTATAGCGCAGATCTGAGGAATGCTCGGCTGTCGCTCTCAAATCTATTCCGAGCGCACTTGGAGGCTGCGAGGTTGGACGGGGCGCGCCTAGAGGGAGCGAACCTAGAGAGGGCCCATCTGGCGAAGGTTGCGGTTCGACGACCTGGTCGGCGAACGGAGCCTCGCCGGGGCTACCTCGTTGCCAAGGGGTTAACCGTCGAGCAATTGGTGACAGCCATTCTCTACCGCACACGGATGTCACAGGATTTGGCAGCCAACCCTCACGTTCAAGCACGAGTCGCAGAGGTGGAAGCCGCCATCAAAGACGAATCAGAGCGAGATGAGGTGATACCCCCACCGGTGAGGCCCCGCTGACCGATCCTGATATTGAGCTTGATTGGGTGATGTCGGGCCGTCCTGCCGAGCGTTGCATCCTCTGTGCCGCACTGCTGTCCCCGTGAGGTCCGCGCAAAACTGCGGCTCGACCGGTGCCGAGAGAACAACCTGGGGAACGCTTCGGCCGGATGCTGTGGGTCGGTTCGAAGCCCCGTCGCGTCCGCTCTCCGGATGTCTGAGAGATCGGTGGACCGGTGCCAGCGGCAGTGGCGTGAGGCCGCGACTTCCGACTTCGCACTATTTGCGATACAGGAGGGCACCACACGCCTCCGGGGATCAAGGAACCTGCTGGTCAGATCCCATCCGCAAGCCGA
>NZ_JBEXNW010000069.1:0-16251 GCF_040611295.1 Streptomyces sp. NPDC002935 | reverse complement strand
ACACCGCGGCGAACACCGGATACGCCTCGTACAGCTCGCGCCCCATGCCGATCCGCTGCGACCCCTGACCCGAGAACAAGAACCCGACCTTGCCCGCCGAGTGAGCGCGCCCGGCGACGACGTTCGCCGCCGGTTCGCCTGCCGCGAGGGCCTCAAGACCTGCCCGCAGCTCGGCCGGGTCGCTGCCGATCACTGCGGACCGATGCTCCAGGGCCGACCGCGTCGTGGCCGACGAGAATCCGGCGTCGACGAGCGACACGTCGTCGGCCGCGAAGGCCAGCAGACGCTCCGCCTGGGCCTGCAGCGCAGCTTCACTCTTTGCCGACAGCACCCATGGCACGGGCACCGGGCGGTGTTCCCGGGCCGACTCGGCCACGGCCGCAACGGGCGCCTCCTCGATGATCGTGTGCGCGTTGGTGCCGCCGATGCCGAAGGAGGAGACCGCGGCCCGGCGGGGGTGGTCCGACCCGGGCCATGCGACGGCCTCGGTCAGCAGCTTGACGCCGCCCGCCGACCAGTCGACGTGCGCGGTCGGTTCGTCCACATGGAGCGTCTGCGGCAGCACGCCGTGCTGCAACGCCAGCACCATCTTGATCACACCGGCGACACCCGCGGCGGCCTGCGTGTGACCGATGTTGGACTTGACCGAGCCCAGCCACAGCGGCCGGTCGTCGGAGTGTTCCTGGCCGTACGTGGCGAGCAGTGCCTGCGCCTCGATCGGGTCACCCAGGGTCGTGCCCGTGCCGTGCGCCTCGACCGCGTCCACATCGGCCGGCGTGAGCCCTGCGGACCCCAGCGCCTGCCGGATCACCCGCTGCTGCGAAGGGCCGTTCGGCGCGGTCAGACCGTTGGACGCACCGTCCTGGTTCACCGCGCTGCCGCGAACCACCGCCAGCACACGGTGACCGTTGCGCTCCGCGTCCGACAGCCGCTCCACCAACAACAGGCCCACGCCCTCGCCCCAGCCCGTACCGTCCGCACCGGCCGCGAACGCCTTGCACCGACCATCGGGCGACAACCCGCGCTGCCGGCTGAACTCCACGAACAGGTCCGGCGTGGTCATGACGGTGACGCCCCCGACCAGGGCCATCGAGCACTCGCCGCTCCGCAGTGCCTGCGCGGCGAGGTGGAGGGCCACGAGCGACGACGAGCACGCCGTGTCGACCGTGACCGCGGGGCCCTCCAGGCCGAACGTGTAGGAGATGCGTCCGGAGACGACCGAGGCCGCCTTGCCGGTGAGCGCGTACCCCTCGATCTCCTCGGGCGCGTTGCGCAGTCCGTTGGCGTAGTCCTGGCCGTTGGTGCCGATGAAGACCCCGGTGCGGCTGGCGCGGACGGACGCGGGGGCGATGCCGGCGCGCTCGAAGGCCTCCCACGCGGTCTCCAGCAGCAGCCGCTGCTGAGGGTCCATGGCCAGCGCCTCGCGCGGCGAAATGCCGAAGAGACCGGCGTCGAAGCGGTCGGCGCCCTGGATGAAGCCGCCCTCGCGCGAGTACGTCTTGCCGTGCCGGTCGGGGTCGGGGTCGTAGAGCGCGTCGATGTCCCAGCCGCGGTCGGTGGGGAAGCCGGACATCGCGTCCCGGCCGGAGCTCAGCAGCTCCCACAGGTCCGCCGGCGACTGAACGCCGCCGGGGAAGCGGCAGCTCATGCTGACGATCGCGAGGGGCTCGTCGGCCGCGGCGGCGGCCGTCGCCTGCGCGGCGTCCGCCTCCAGCCGGTGCCGCCCGAGGAGTTCCTCGCCCAGGTGACGGGCGAGGGCGGTGGGGGTCGGGTGGTCGAAGACCAGGGTGGTGGGCAGCTTGAGGCCGGTGGCCGTGTTGAGCCTGTGGCGCAGTTCGACGGCGGTGAGCGAGTCGAAGCCGGTCTCGCGGAACGTCCGGTCGGCTTCGAAGGCGCCCTTGCCCGTGTGCCCGAGCACCGCGGCGGCCTGCTCGCGGACCAGGTCCAGCAGGATGCGGCCCTGCTCCCCCTGCGTGGCGCCGAGGAGGCGCTGGACCAGGGCGGACGCGGGCACTTCGGCGCTCTGCGCGGCCAGGGCGCGTGCTTCGAGGGCCTTGCGGGCCTCGGGCACGCCGTGCAGCAGCGGGCAGGGGCGTGAGCCGGCGAAGGCCGGGACGAAGCGGTCCCAGTCCACGTCCGCGACAGTCACGGAGGTCTCGCCGTGGGTCAGCGCACCGTGCAGCACGGAGATCGCGGGAAGGGCCGCGATCGCCCGTACGCCGCGCCGCCGTAGGTGGTCACCGGCGGCGCCGTCGGCCATGCCTCCGTCCGCCCAGGATCCCCAGGCGACGGCCAGCGCGGGCAGGCCCTGCGCTCGGCGCTGCTCGGCGAGGGCGTCGAGGAAGGCGTTCGCGGCACCGTAGGCGCCCTGGCCGCCGTTGCCCCAGACACCGGTCATCGAGGAGAAGAGCACGAAGGCGTCGAGATCCTGGCGGTCCCGGGTGAGCTCGTGCAGGTGGAGCGCTGCGTCCACCTTGGGGCGCAGCACGTGGCTGAGGCGCTCGGGCGTGAGCGATTCGACCAGGCCGTCGTCGAGTACGCCTGCGGTGTGCACCACGGCGTTCACGGTGTGCCGGCCGAACAACTCGGCGAGCGCGTCACGGTCGGCCGCATCGCACGCGGCGACGGTGACCTGAGCGCCCACCTCCTCCAGTTCCGCCTTGAGTTCGGCGGCGCCCGGGGCGTCGGGGCCCCGGCGGCTGGTGAGCACCAGGTGCTCGGCACCGGCACCGGCGAGCCAGCGGGCCACGTGTCCGCCCAGCGCACCCGTACCGCCGGTCACGAGCACGGTGCCGCGCGGCGCCCAGGGTGCGTCCGTCGGTGCCGCGCTCCACGGCGCGCGCACGAGGCGGCGGCCGGACACTCCGGAGGCGCGTACCGCGAGCTGGTCCTCGTCGGCCTGGGCCAAGAGGCCGGCCAGTCGCCCCAGCGCGCGGGAGTCGAGTTCGGCGGGCAGGTCGACGAGCCCGCCCCAGCGCTGAGGTTGTTCCAGGGCGACGATCCTGCCCAGGCCCCAGAGCTGGGCGGAGACGGGGTCGGTCAGCGGATCCGCCGTGCCGGTCGACACGGCGCCGCTGGTCAGGCACCACAGCGGGGCCTCGATCCCGGCGTCGCCGAGGGCCTGGACGAGCAGGACGAGCCGCTGGAGGGCGTCCGTCCCCGCTTCGCCCTGTGCTGCGGCGAACAGGACGCCGTCGGCCTGCTCGTGCCCGGCCTCGGCGAAGGCCCGGGCGAGCGCCTCGCGGTCGGTGTCATCGCCCACGGCGAACGGTACGAGCGCGACGCCGAGTTCCGTCAGCCCGGCGCGGATCGCCTCGGTCCACGCGGTCTCTTCGGAGACCACGTAGAGCCACGTCCCCGACGGAGCGGCACCGACCATGTCACCGAGCGGCTGCCAGGTGATCCGGTAGCGCCAGTCGTCGGTGGTGGACTGCTCGCGCCGCTTCCGGCGCCAGGCGGACAGTTTGGGTGCGACCACGTCCAGTTCGGCGGGCTCCAGTCCCAGGAGCGCACCGAGAGATGTCGGGTCCTCGCTCTCGACGGAGTCCCAGAACTCGGCGTCCATCGCCTCCGAGGCGCCGACGGTCGCTGCCTGAGGCACATCGAGCCAGTAGCGCTCGCGTTGGAAGGCGTAGGTGGGCAGGTCGACACGGCGGGCGCCCGGGAAGAGCGCCTGCCAGTCGGGCGAGACGCCATGGGCGTGCAGCTGCCCCACGGCGGTGACGAGCGCGTACGGCTCGGGGCGGTCGGCGCGCAGGGCGGGGACGGTGACGATGTCTGTGTCGTCGTCGAAGCAGCCCTGGACGAGGGCGCTCAGCACGCCGCCCGGGCCGATCTCCACGAAAGTGGTCACACCCAGCTCGTGCAGGGTCTCGATGCCGTCGGCGAAACGCACCGCCTCGCGGACGTGCCGCACCCAGTACTCGGGGGTGTACGCCTCAACCAGCCGACCGGTGAGATTCGAAACGACGGGAATCCGCGGCTCGTTGAAGGCAAGACCGCTGACGACCGCCGCGAACTCCTCCAGCATCGGATCCATCAGCGGCGAATGGAACGCGTGACTGACCTTCAACCGGGACGTCTTACGACCCTGAGCAGCGAACACCTGGGCAATCGCCGAAACCGCGTCCTCCGCACCGGAAATGACCACGGACTGAGGGCCGTTGATCGCCGCGATACCGACCTCGTCGGTCAGGTACGGCAGCACCTCGTCCTCGGCCGCCTGCACCGCCACCATCGCCCCGCCGGCGGGCAACGCCTGCATCAACGCAGCCCGCGCCGACACCAGCCTCGCCGCACCCTCCAGCGACAAAACCCCGGCCACATGCGCGGCAGCAATCTCACCCACCGAATGACCGGCCACGAAATCCGGCCGGATGCCCCACGACTCCAGCAGCCGGAACAACGCCACCTCGATCGCGAACAACGCCGGCTGCGTCGAACCCGTCTGATGAAGCGTTTCCCCATCGACGTCGACCGGCGCGTCCAAAAGCGCGCACACCTCGTCATACACCGCGGCGAACACCGGATACGCCGCGTACAACTCACGCCCCATACCGATCCGCTGCGACCCCTGACCCGAGAACAAGAACCCGACCTTGCCCCCGACGGCACCACCCACCGGAGCAACGCCGGAAACAAGCGCCTCCAACCCCCGCCGGAACTCCCCAAGCTCCTCCCCCACGACCACCGCACGGCGCTCCAGCACCGCACGCGACGTCGCCAGCGAGAACGCCACGTCCTCCGACCGAACCCCAGCACCCCCGACACCTCCGCCACCCTCGACGCCCTCAACGTCCAGGAAGGACAGCAACCGACCCGCCTGCTCCCGCAGCGCCGCATCACTCTTCGCCGACAGCACCCATGGGACCGGTCCCGCAACGGCCGTCCCGCGGGCGGGCTCTTCGCTCGTCGCGGCCTGCTCGACGATGACGTGCGCATTGGTGCCGCTGATGCCGAAGGACGACACCGCAGCCCGGCGCGGCCCGTCGCTCGCAGGCCACTCCACGGCCTCGGTCAGCAGTTGTACCGCGCCCGCCGACCAGTCCACGTGCGGCGTCGGCTCGTCCACATGCAGGGTCCGCGGCAGCACACCGTGCTGCATCGCCAGCACCATCTTGATCACACCGGCCACGCCCGCCGCGGCTTGCGTGTGACCGATGTTGGACTTCAGCGAACCCAGCCACAACGGCCGGTCGCCGTCCCGTCCCTGGCCGTACGCGGCGATGAGGGCTTCCGCCTCGATCGGGTCGCCGAGCCGCGTGCCCGTACCGTGCGCCTCCACCGCGTCGACGTCCGAGGGCGCGAGTCCGGCGGCCGCCAGGGCCTGGCGGATGACGCGCTGCTGGGAGGGGCCGTTGGGCGCCGTGAGTCCGTTCGACGCGCCGTCCTGGTTGACCGCGCTGCCCGGCACGACGGCCAGCACCTGACGGCCGTTGCGCCGGGCGTCGCTGAGCCGCTCCACCAGGAGCATGCCGACGCCTTCGGCCCAGCCCGTACCGTCCGCGCCGGCCGCGAACGGCTTGCACCGACCGTCCGCCGACAGGCCGCGCTGACGGCTGAATTCCACGAACATGCCAGGCGTGGACATCACGGTGACGCCGCCGGCCAGGGCCATCGTGCACTCGCCGCTCCGCAGCGCCTGGACGGCCAGGTGCAGGGCGACCAGGGACGACGAGCACGCCGTGTCCACCGTGACCGCGGGGCCTTCGAAGCCGAACGAGTAGGCCACGCGGCCGGAGGCGACGCTGGTCGTCGTGCCGGTCAGCAGGTAGCCCTCGACGCCGTCGACCGGCTCGTGCAGCCGGGGGCCGTAGTCCTGCGCCGTTGCGCCGATGAACACGCCCGCCCGACTCCCGCGCAGTGTGGCCGGGTCGATGCCGGCCCGCTCGAAGGCCTCCCACGCGGTCTCCAGGACCAGCCGTTGCTGCGGGTCGATCGCAACGGCCTCGCGGGGGCTGATGCCGAAGAAGCCGGCGTCGAACTCGGCCGCCTCGTGCAGGAAGCCGCCGTGCCGCGTCGAGGACGTGCCGGGCGTGCCGGACTCCGGGTCGTAGAGCGCTTCGGCGTCCCAGCCGCGGTCCGTCGGGAATCCGGAGATGGCGTCGCCACCGGAGGCGAGCAGCCGCCACAGGTCCTCGGGGGAGCTCACGCCGCCGGGCAGGCGGCAGCTCATGGCCACGATGGCGATGGGCTCGTCGGGGTCGGCCACCGTCGCGGGCGCGGAGGCCGCCGCGTCCTCACCTCCCAGTGACTGGGCCGCGAGGTGGCGGGCGAGCACGGCAGGGGTCGGGTGGTCGAACAGCAGCCCGCTGGGCAGGCGCAGGCCGGTGGCCTCGCTGAGCTGGTTGCGCAGTTCCACCGCGCTGAGCGAGTCGAAGCCGAGGTCTTTGAACGTCCACTCGGTCTCGACTTGGCGGGCTTCGGCGTGGCCCAGAACGGCGGCGATGTGTGCGCGGACCATGTCGAGCACAGCCTCGTCGCGTTCGGACTCGGGCAGTCCGGCCAGCCGCCGGCCCAGGGCTCCGACCGGCGCACTGTCGGTCTCTGCGATGGCGATGGTGTCCGGCTGCGGAGCCGCAGGGGTCCAGCCGGTGGTGGTGCCGGGCAACGTGGTGTCGCCGTCCAGCCAGTACTGCTGCCGTTCGAACGCGTAGGTGGGGAGCGCGACCTTGCGGCGTGCGCCTCGCCCGCCGCTGAACAGGGCGTCCCAGTCGGGCTCCACGCCATGGACGTGCAGCGAGGCGACCGCCGCCAGCAGGGCCTGCGCCTCGGGGCGACGGGCGCGCAGGGCGGGGACGAACAGGGACTCGTTGTCAGCGCCGGCGCGGGCCATGGAGGTGAGCACGCCGCCGGGGCCGAGCTCCAGGTACGTGCGGACGCCCTGCTCGTCGAGGCGGGCGACGCCGTCGGCGAAGCGGACCGCCTCGCGCACATGGCGGACCCAGTACTCGGCCGTGCACCCTTCGTACCCCGAGGGCTCCTCGGAGAGTCGGCCCGTCACGTTGGACACGATCGGGATGCGCGGGGCGTGGAAGGTCAGTCCCTCGGCCACGTCGCGGAACTCCGCCAGCATGGGTTCCATGTGCGGGGAGTGGAAGGCGTGGCTGACCCGCAGCCGGCTGACCTTGCGGCCCAAGGCGGCGAAGGCGTCGGCGATCTCGGTGGCGAGGTCCTCGTCGCCGGAGACGACGACGGAGTCCGGGCCGTTCAGCGCGGCAGTGCTCACGCGGTCCGTGCGGTCGCCGATGTGGGCGCGGACCTCGTCCTCCGCGGCCTGGACGGCGATCATGGCGCCGCCGGCGGGCAGCGCCTGCATCAGGCGACCGCGCGCGGCCACGAGGGCGCAGGCGTCGGCGAGCGAGAGGACGCCGGCCACATGCGCGGCGGCGAGTTCGCCGATGGAGTGGCCCATGAGCACGCCGGGGGTGATGCCCCAGTTCTCCAGAAGCCGGAACAGGGCGACCTCGAGGGCGAACAGCGAGGTCTGCGTGTAGAGGGTCCTGTCGAGTTCGGCCGCTTCCTCGGTGCCTTCAGGGGCGAACATGACCTCGCGCAGCGGCCGCGGCAGCAACGGGTCGAGGTGTGCGCACACCTCGTCCAGCGCGATGGCGAACGCCGGGACCGCTTCGGCCAGTTCGCGTCCCATGCCGGCTCGCTGGCTGCCCTGGCCCGAGAAGAGGAAGGCGAGCTCGCCGCGCGAGCCCGTGCGGCCCGTGGTGAGTGTGGCGTCGATGCCGCCGGTGGACAGCTCGCGCAGAGCGCGCAAGAAGGCGTCGCGATCCTCGCCCACGACGACCGCTCGGTGTTCGAAGGCGGTGCGGCCGGTGGCCAGCGACCAGCCGACGTCGGGCAGGGCGAGACCGGGGCACGCCTCGGCGTGTGCAAGCAGGGCCGTGGCCTGGGCGCGCAGCCCGGATGCGGTCTTGGCGGACAACGGCCAAAAGGTCGGAGCCTCGCCTGTACCTGTACCTGTACCTGTACCTGTACCTGTACCTGTACCCGCCTCCGCAGCCGCGCCCGCCGCCGCCGCCGTCTGGTGTTCCGCCAGCACGATGTGGCAGTTGGTGCCGCCCATGCCGAACGAGCTGACGCCGGCGAGCAGCGGGCGGCTCTCCTCGGCGGCCCATTCGCTGTGCTCGGTCTGCACCCGCAGGTTCAGCCGGTCCAGCGGGATCGCCGGGTTCGGCGTCTCGAAGTTGAGGCTGGCGGGCAGTTCACGGTGGTTGAGAGACAGGACCGCCTTCAGCAGGCCGGTGATGCCGGCGGCGCCCTCCAGGTGGCCGACGTTGGTCTTGGCCGAGCCGACCCGCAGCGGGCGGCCGAGCTCGCGTCCCGTGCCGAGCACCGCGCCGAGCGCGGCTGCCTCGATGGGGTCGCCGACCTTGGTGCCGGTGCCGTGCAACTCCACGTAGTCGACGTGGGCAGGGTCGATCCCGGCCCGTTCGTAGGCGAGCCGGAGCACCTGCTCCTGCCCGGACTGCAGGGGTACGGTCAGGCCGTCGCCGCCACCGTCGTTGTTGACCGCACTGCCGCGGATCACGCAGTAGACGGGGTCGCCGTCCGCGACGGCCAGGGCGAGAGGCTTGAGGACGACGATGCCGCCGCCTTCGCCGCGGACGTAACCGTTCGCGCGGGCGTCGAAGGTGAAGCATCGGCCGTCGGGGGACAGGCCGCCGAACTTGGCCGCGCTCAGGGTGCTCTCGGGGACGATGTTGAGGTTCACGCCGCCCGCGAGGGCGATCGTCGATTCGCCCTTGCGGAGGCTCTCGCAGGCCAGGTGGACCGAGACCAGGGATGAGGACTGGCCGGAGTCCACGGTCAGGCTGGGGCCGTTCAGACCGAGGAAGTACGAGACCCGATTGGCGATGATGCTGCGGTGCAAGCCGGTGATGGTATGCGGGGAGATGGCTGTGAGTCCGGAGCGGTGGTGCAGGGTCGCGTAGTCGTCCCAGATGGCGCCGACGAACACTCCGGTGCGGGTGGAGCGCAGCGTCTCGGCGCGCACGTGCGCGTCCTCCAGCGCTTCCCACACCAACTCCAGTACGAGCCGCTGCTGCGGGTCCATGGCGGCGGCCTCCTTGGGGGAGAGCCCGAAGAAAGCGGCGTCGAAGTGGCCGATACGGTCGAGGAATCCGCCCCAGCGGATGTCGGTCCTGCCTGGTGCGGACGGGTCGGCGTCACTCACCGCGGCCCCGTCCCACCGGTCCGGGGGGACCTCGGTGATCGCGTCCGCGCCCTCGCTGAGCAACCGCCAGAAAGCGACCGGGTCGGCGGCCCCCGGCAGTCGGCACGCCAGGCCGATGACAGCTATGCCATCGTCCGAATCCGCCGAAGCCGAACCGGCCCGATTTCCCATTCCGTTGAGCTCGGACTCGACCATGTTCCGCTCCCCCACCCACACAGATAATGAAAAGGCACCGCACCGTGACGGCCACGGCACAAACGACGGGCACGACCGGGCGGCAACAAATTGCGGTGTGACCCTAGTTTCGGTCCCGCAGCCGCGCTCCGCCGCTGCAGTGGATCAGATTTAGGGGAATCCCCAATGGTCGACGTGCACGAGCATTGGCAGCCAAGGACATGTCTAAGGAGAACCCTAGGGACAGCTGTGGGAGAACTGGAGTTCATACGGCCTCCCGAATTCTCCTCCGCTGATGAGGTCCCAGGACTTTCTTGTTTTGCCGAGGAACGGCGGACGTTGAATCGAACCGGCCGGCACCCTCCCGCGGGATTCCCGGGCGAAGATGCCACAGGCCGTGTCCCGGCGGCGTTGTAGATCTTCTGGAGGGCCTTGCGCTCTCCGGCCTGCGCGGACATCGGCAGGGCGTTGACGACGTTGGCCGTTCTATGCACCCGGCGCCGCTGATGGCGGGTGTCGGGGAACGCCTCGGCCAGGGCCTTCCAAAAGCCGAATGCGGTGTCGCCGACCGCCAGGACGGGAGCGCATGCCGCGCCGGGCGGCATCGTGCAACAGGTGTGCCCAGGACTGGGCGGAGTCGCGGTAGCCGTCGGCGATCGTGCTCAGTTCCTTGGTGCCGTCCGCGCGCACGCCCATGGTGACGAGGACGCAGGACCTGGCCTCCGACTAGCGGATGCACAGGTGGATGCGGTCGGCCCAGACGTGAACGTGGTCGGATCCGGTCGGGTCGCGTTCACCGAAAGGCTTTGTGGTCGGCCTGCCACTGCTCCTGCACGCCGCCCATCTGGAAGACCTCGATGTGCCTGACGCTAGGGCCTGTCCGGCGGATCATGCCGGAGACGCGGGGCCTGGCACGCCCACCTGCTGCGTTGTCGTCGGTTGCCGATGCTCCGCATCGACGCCCTCCTCCGCCTTGCAGTTGCACGCACCAGGCCCCGCTCACGTGCTCGACCGGCCCGGCACCAGCAACGGTCCAACCGAAGCGATCAACGGCCGCCTGGCGCACCTGCGCGGCTCCGCCCTCGGCTTCTGCAACCTCACCAACTACATCGCCCGATCCCTACTCGAGACAGGCGAATTCAGACCCCGTCCACACCCTGCATTGGTGAAGAGCCGCTCTTCCTGGGGGTCGGCCAAGATACGACGGAATCCGGCAACCAGTGACTTTGAGTTGAACTTGCCGCAGGTGAGGTACCGGGGCGGATCGGCGTCGGCTGCCCGACCAGGGACAGCGATCCGCAAACGCAGCCGGAAGCCCGAGCTTGTGTCACCGTTCGCAGCGGACTTCTTCGCGTACCCGCTCAGATCGGTCAACGGAGCACCCGATAGCGCAGGTGAAGCACCCGGTTGCCCTGAATCACCACGTCAGGATCGTCCAACAGGTGCTGCGCGTGGACCGACCCGAAGTAGCGCTTGCCGGACCCGAACACCACGGGTACGACGTCCATGCGCACCTCGTCGACCAGACCCGCGGCAAGCACCTGGCCACCGACGTCGCCGGCGGCGACCTCGACCATGCGGTCACCCGCAAGCCCTTGCGCCTTGGCCACGGCTGCCTCGACGCCGTCGACGAAGTGAAACGGCGCCTCGGGGTCCCAGCCCTCGGGCTCCGGCCGGTGCGTCACGACGACCACGTGGTCGATCCCGCCCGGAGGCTTCCCGTCCCAGCCGTTCGTCAGGTCGAAGACGTGGCGGCCGACGACTGTCACCCCGATCTGGTCCCAGTACGGCCGGGTGTAATCGTAGGACGTCTGCGACACCTTCAATCGGCCGGCAGCGGCCAGCCGTCCAGCGCGTGGCCGGGATGTTCGCGCAGGAACCGCTGCCGGACTTCGACGTACCGGGTCGGCGTGAGCCCGGTGAACGTCCGGAACTCGTGGCCGAAGTGGGCTTGGTCGAAGTAGCCTGCGCCACCGGCGAGGTCGCCCCGGTCGATCGGTCCGGCGGGTCGATCGCGGACACGCTGGCGGCGAAGCCGTAGGTGCGGGCCAGCCGCTTCGACGTGACGCCGATGAGCTCCTTGAACCGCTGCGCCAGATGAGTGCTGCTGACACCGGCTGCCACACTCAGGTCGCCGCTCGCCACCGCCCCGACGTGCCCCCTGGAGGACCTGGCCGGCCTGCGTCCCTCGGGCGACCCGCATTTCGTACGCACCCTTGTCCGGCAGGCGCTCACCGTTCACGACATCGGCGAATCGGATCTCGCTCGGCAACTCCTGTGGACAACGGCGGCGCGCTGCTGGATGGACGGCGCCGACATCGAGGTCCGCACCTGGTTCGCCGGAGTCCTCGACACACTGGACCCTGGAATGGAGAACCCCGGCACCGTGTACACCCTGGCCTATCTGCTGCCGGTCGAGCGCGGCCGGGCAATTCTGGAGCGCCTCACCCGGTTCCGGGCCGCCGACGGACTTGCGACCAGCGCCTTCGCACTCTCCGTCCTGATCGTCAACCCGACGAACGGGGGCCGGGAGGTGGTCACCCTCGCCACGACCTCCGCGCCACGGCCCCTCCCACCGACGACCGGCCCCGGACGCTGGTGCGCCGACGGGAGTGAGATACGAGGATCCGATCGCCCCGGCGCGCCCGTCCGCAGGCGATCTCAGGGATGGGTGGCAGCGCCCTGGGAGGTGAAGACGCGCTCCAGCAGGGCGTACAGGGTGTCCCGCTCCTGCTCGTCGAGTCTGTTCAGGCCCGCTTGCGTGGTGTGCATCTTCCCCCGGATCACATCGATGACGCGCTCCCCCTCCGCGGTCAGGACCACGTCCTTGACGCGTCGGTCGGAGGGCCTCGCTTCGCGCCGTACCAAGTCGCGTTTCTCCAGCCGGTCGATGATCCCGGTCATGTTGGAGGCGTCGCAGGTCAGCGTGGTGGCCAGCGCGCTCATCGAGGCGGGTCCCCGGCGCAGCACGTTCAGTGTCTTGCCCTGGCTGGCGGTGAGGTTCTCGCTCGCGGCGGCGACCGTGAAGTCGCCGTAGTAGGCGGCCAGGGACACCGAGAGCAGTTCCATGAGCTGGGCGGGGTCGCTGCGGGGAGTACCAGTCACGCTCGTCACCCTACGCCAGGAAACTTGACGATCTCAAATATTGATGACTACCGTCCACATTGCTTGAAGTCCTCAAGCATCGATGTTCTCAAGTAGTTCCGTCAGCTCTCAAGGTAGGAAATACTCCGCGTGTCTCACCAACAGCACACGGTCACCCGACGACCCGCGGGCGACACCGCGGTCGTCCTGGTGCTCGGGCTTGCCGCCATGGTCGTCTCGATGATGCAGACCCTGGTCGTCCCGATCCTGGGGATCATCCAGAACGACCTCAACACCACGACGGCGAACGTGAGCTGGGTGACCACGGCCACGCTCCTGTCGGCCGCCGTCTTCACCCCGCTGCTCGGACGATTCGGCGACCAGCACGGCAAGAAGCCGACCCTCGTGGGCGTACTGCTCGTGATGATCGCGGGCTCGGTGCTCGCCGCCACCACGACGTCGCTGACCTGGCTGATCGTCGGCCGGGTGATGCAGGGAGCGGCAACCGCGATCTTTCCGCTCGCCCTCTCCATCCTGCGCGAGGAGATCAGGCCGGAGAAACTGCACGGCGCCATGGCCCTGGTCAGTGGCACACTCGCGTTCGGCAGCGGGCTCGCACTGGTCGGCGCGGGGTTGCTGACCCGAGGCCTTGACCCCGACTACCACAGGGTCTTCTGGCTCGCCGTGGTGCTCGCGGTGGTGGCGCTGGCAGGCGTGCTGGTCGCGGTGCCCGCCTCCCGCACGAAAACCGGAGGGCGGACGGACTGGCTGGGTGCGGTCAACCTGGCGGTGCTGCTGGTCCTGCTTCTGGTGCCCATTTCACAGGGGCACGCGTGGGGATGGACGTCCGGCCGTACGCTCGGCGCCTTCGCCGGCGCGGTCGTGATGGCCGTCGGGTGGGTCGTCATCGAGCGCCGGGTCAAGGAACCGATGGTGGACATGAAGATGTTCGCCCACCGTCCCGTTCTCTTCACCAACCTGGCCGGGCTACTGCTGGGCTTCGCGATGTTCGCCCAGTTCATCGGCGTCTCCTACCTCGTCCAGATGCCCGAGGACATCGCCGGCTACGGCTTCGGCGCCTCCGTGCTCCGCGCCTCCGTCGTGTACCTGCTGCCGACCACCCTCGTCTCGCTCGTGGGTGCCCAGCTCGGCGGTGTTCTGGTGCGGCGGCTCGGCGCGCGCGGCACGCTGGCCGCCGGTGCCTGCTTCGGCGTGCTCGGCTTCACCTGGCTGAGCGCCGCGCACGACACCCCTGCCTCGGTGATCGGCGCGGGCATGGTCATCGGTCTGGCCATCAGCTTCGGTTACGCCTCCATGCCCGCGCTCATCGTTGCCAGCGTCCCGGCCCATCAGACCGGTATCGCCAACGGCATCAACTCCATCTCCCGTTCGGTCGGCAGCGCCATCGCGAGCGCGGTGATCACCTCGCTGCTGGCGTCCAAAACCATTCCGCTGCCGCATGGGATGCCGGCACTGCCGCAAGAAGGCCAGTTCACGTTGAGCTTTGCGATCGCGGGGGTGGCGTTCCTGCTGGTCGTGGTCGTCGCCCTGCTCGGAATCAAGGCGGCTCACGCGCCTCGTACGACAGTGCCGAGGAAGGTAAAGGATTCCGGGACGCCTCCACTCGCCGAAGCGGGAGCCGACGCGGAACTCGTGTGATCACCACCCCTGGCGTCCGTCCCGCATCTTCTTCGAAAGGCAGCTCATCCATGACGACCTCCGACCACTCCGGCAGCGGCCGCGTCCACACCCCGGTCGACCACCGCACGGCAGTCGCGGCGGAGACCGCCCGGTTCGTCGCCACGGTCAAGAACACCGACCTGGCCACACCCGTGCCCACCTGCCCCGGCTGGACGCTGGCCGACCTGGTCAAGCACACCGGCAGCGTCCAGCGCTGGTTCTCGGCCGTCTTGCGGGCGCGCGTCCAGGAGCGCCCGCGCACGCGTGAAGTGGATCTGCGGCTCCCGGACCAGGAAAGCGGATACGCCGAGTGGCTGGACGAGAGTGCGACCGTGGCTGCCGACACCTTCGCAGCCACCGACCCGAACCTGCCGATGTGGGCGTGGGGCGCCGACCAGCACGCGCGCTTCTGGGCACGCCGGATGCTCTTCGAGACCCTGCTGCATCGGGCTGATGCGGAAATCGCACTCGGCCTGCGGCCCGCGATCGACCGATCGGTCGCGGTCGACGGGATCGATGAGTTTCTCTCCAATCTGCCTCTCGCCACGTCTTTCGCCCCCACGGTGGCCAACCTGCGCGGCGCCGACAAGACCATCGCTTTCCGCACCACCGACGGCGACGATGCCTGGCTCGTCCGATTGCGGCCGGACGACTTCGGGCTCGACATGACCCGCCCCACTGCGGACACCGCTGACGCGACCGTCCGGGGAACCGCGGCCGACTTGCTCCTGCTCGTCTACGGCCGCCTGCCCCACGCCTCAGAGACCTTCACTCACGAAGGCGACGAGCATCTGCTGGCCCACTGGTTCGCCAACTCCGCATTCTGAATCACCGTGTTCTGAATCACCGTGTTTCGTCCTGGCGAAGGTGCTTGGCTACAGAGCGACTCTCGAATGATGACTGCGTGGTGGTCAAGCTCGAAGCAGTTGATCGGTGCCCATCGACGCTTGTGCCGGTCCACGTCCAATCTGCGGTGGTGTTCTGACGGGGTGCCGTTGCGGAGCGCCTGGTCATGAACACCACCTCAAGTGGCCTGTCGATGAGGACGTCGCCTGGGCAGAACCATTCAAGGCTGCCGCGCAGGTACGGGGGTGCGCGGGATCGCTCAGGTCCTCGGCGTCGGCGACATGCGTGGCGTCATCGGCCACGGCGTCCCCCCGGCCAGTGAGGCGAGTCGCCTGGACGGCCTCACCGGTGGCCGTATCCGATCGGTGCGCGGTCGAGATGGCCGACCCTTCCGGAGGCATATTCGCCCAGGGTGCCCTGCTCCGGCCTTGCGCGGGTCATGCCATGCCCCTTATAACCGTCCGTGCAGGCATCGGTGGGGATGGCCGGAAAACGCAGTTGCTGCCGGCCAGGGGGATCCTCAGCTCCGCCGGGATCAGACAACAGCGTACGCAGACCCACGGAGACCCGAGGACATGACCGACAACGCCTTTCGCGATGCCATGACCCGCCTTGCCGTCGACCCGGCCTTCAGGGCCGAACTCGACGGTGACACCGAGGAGGTGGCCCGAAGACTCGGCCTGACACCCGCGCAGGTCGGCGAGCTCCGCGCCCTCCGCGTCGAGTCCGGCACCGCCGGGGGACCAGCCGCACTCGACCCGCGGCTGTCCAAGTCGTCCCTGTTCTTCGGGAGCGCGGCACACACGCTGGCGCACCATGACGTTCCGGATGTCTCGGCCGACCACGTTTCCGGTGACCACGCCTCCGTCGACCACGCGCCCGACCTGTCATCTCACGCTGACGGCCACGAGGGCGCGGGCGGCTTCGACGTCTCCGCCACCGGCGCCCAGAGCCTGCTCGGCGGGGGGCTGGTCCAGGAGTCGCCGGTCGACGTGAGCGGCGGACTTGGTGAGTTCGGTGGCTTCGGGGGGTTCGGGAACGAGGACGGGACGGACCTCGGCGGGCTCGGGGGGCATCTCGGTGGGGGCGCCGAGGGCGGCTCCGACGACGGCTTGGGTGGCTTCGGCGGGTTCGGTGACAGCGGTGCCGATGGCGGGTTCGGTGCTGGTGGCGCCGACGGCGGTCTCGGCGGCTTCGGCGACGGCGGCTTCGGAACCGGCGGCGCCGACGGCGGTCTCGGCGGCTTCGGCGACGGCGGCTTCGGAACCGGCGGCGCCGAC
>NZ_JBEXNW010000068.1:0-17099 GCF_040611295.1 Streptomyces sp. NPDC002935 | reverse complement strand
GCAGCGGCTCCCTCGGAAACCCACGTCTGATCCAACGGCGACGGGCGGATGTACCGGCACGGCCCCGACCCACAACGCACCCGGACGCCGGCCCCGGCGCAAGCGCATTCTCAACGCCGAGGCCTGCGCGGACGCGGCGGCGGCCCCTCGTCCGGCGGGGGAGGAGGCAGCGGCGGCGCCCCGTCCGGCCTCCGCTTCGGCGGGAGCCCGATCGGCCCCACCACGGTAGGCGCCCCGTACACATCACCAGGTGCCCGAGAACCCCCCGACGCCGGCCCCCGATCCTCCGGCTCCCGCAACTCGTCCGGCACCCTCAGATACGGATTGGTGTCGGGGTTGGGCGCCCGGTACGACCCCTGAGGCCGGTACGGCCCAGCACTCCCACCGACCCCGGCACCAGCACCAGCCCCCGAACCCGAACCCGCACCGGAGCTCGCACCAACACGGCCCAGCCCCCCAAGCCCCCCACCCCCCAAGGCACCCCGTGCCAACCCCGCAGCCCTCCGCCCCGCAGCCCCACTCGCACAGGCCAGCAACGCCCCCACCGCACCGGCCCCCGCCCCCCACACGGCACCCAGCAGCAGCGCGACCCCCAACCGCCCGTGCAACTCGATCCCCGCCCCGAACGCGTCGAACCCGAGCACGGACAGGGAGGCGTCCACCGACACCTCCGTCAACCACGCGAGCAGCGGCAGTGTCAGCGCCGTCACGACGCCCAGCCGAAGTGCGCAGCGCCCGGCGAACCGCAGAGCACCCTCGCCCCGTACATCCGTGGCACCCGGTGCTCCCCCGGCGACGGCATCCCCCGCCCGTACAAATGGCGTACGCGCGGCCGTCAGGACGCCCGCGTACAGCATCATGAGGGCGGCCGCGACGGCCAACAGCCATACGCGGCCGTCGAGTTCGGCGAGCCGTCCCAGCGTGACGGGCCGGTCGGTGTCGAAGGTCAGCAGTTTGTCCAGGGGATCGGGCAGCAGCTTGGCGAGCTCGCCCGTGGCCTTGCCGTCCCAGGGCACGAAGAGCCCGACGGGGATGCCCAGCCACACACCGTTGGGCGCACCGAGCAGTGCCGCTCCGGCGATGCGCTTCGGGTGGTCGTCACCGATCGCCGCGTACACCGCCGCCGCGAGCCCGGCCAGGACCGCGACCAGCAGGACCGCGACGAGCGAGGAGGCGGCCGGCCGCACCACGCGGTGCACGGCGTCCCAGCCGCGGGGCAACGGCGTACGCCGGGAGGCCAGCAGGGCGATCAGCAGGACCCCGGCGGTCCACGCGGCCCCGCCGAGCAACGTCGGCGCGGTGTCGACGGAGAAGCCGACGGCCGCCTTCGCGTTCACGAGGTCGCCGATCCTGTCCGGCAGCAGACCGCCGAGATCCCCGAGCCCGCCCGGGAGTTTGTCCGTGATGTCCCCGAGCCCGCCGCCGCCCCCCGTGACCTTGTCGAGCCCGAGCTTGCCGCCGTCGATCGTGATGACGTCATGGCCGGCCCAGGCGAGCCCGCCCAGTGTCGCCACGAAGAGGACGACCACCGAGCCCGCCCGCGCCAGGAGTTCGGACGGCGTGATGACAACTCCGGCCCCCCGCAAGGACCGTAGGAAGAACCACGACAGCAGCAGCGCGCCGACCAGTCCGACTCCCAGTGGCGTGATCTGGATGGCGGTGTGCGCTTCCGCTCCCTTCAGCCCGAAGGCCGAGACGTCGCCGGACGGCGTCACCGCACCATTGGCCCCAAGAGCCACCACCGCGGCGGTCATCGGGCCGAGTGAGGCCGTCGTGTCCGCCCCGAGAAGGTGCAGACCGAGCGCGGCGGTGCCCGCCATGCCGATCAACGCCCAGCTCACGGAGGCGATCGCGGCCAACAGCACATCCCCCCACGGCACACCCTTGGTGCTCCCGCCGTGGTGCACGGTTTCGATACTCATGGCCAGACCCCCCGATCCGCGCCGCGGTGATCCCCGCGTATGTCCCCCTCGCGGGGGATTACCACTCTCCGGTCCGGTTTCAACCCCGTCAACGGAAACGGGCAACCCGCCCGTACCCATCCTTCACAAGGCCCGACTTTCGGTCAGGGGGCTCCTACTGAAATAGTTCCCCACGATGTTCGACATCCCTAGACTCCCTGTGATGGGGGTAGCTCGGGGGACAACTCAGTGGGGCTGGAGTGCCGGAACTCGTACTGGAATTGAATGGACGGACCTGGACGCTCGACGCGTCCAGGCCTTACGCCCTCGGACGTGATCCGCAGGGGGACATCGTGCTCGAGGACGCCAGGGTCTCCTGGCGTCACGCCACGATCAGCTGGAACGGCCGCAGTTGGGTCATCGACGACCACGGGAGCACCAACGGCACGTTCGTACAGGGGCAGCGGATCCACCAGATGGAGATCGGCCCCGGTTCTGCCGTGCATCTCGGCAACGCGACGGACGGACCGCGCCTGAACCTGTCCGGCGCGGCGGCCTCGGTCGCGCAGCAGCAGCCGTTCGCCGCGCAGGGCGCCGGACCCGGCTGGGCTCAGCAGCCGACACCGCAGGCGCCGGAGCAGGGAAGGCGGCAGCCGCAGCCGGCGGCGGGCATTCCGCAGCAGCAGGGACCCGGTGGTGGCGCGGGGGCGCCGCCGGTCTACGGCGACCGCAGCCCGACGACCTTCCACCAGTTCTCGCTCGGCCGTGTGATGCGCATCGGCCGTGCGCTGGAGAACGAACTGGTGGTCTCCGACCTCCAGGTCTCCCGCCACCACGCCGAGTTCCACGCGACGCCGGACGGCCGCTACGAGATCCGCGATCTCGGTTCGCACAACGGCACGTACGTCAACGGTATGCCGATCGCCAAGGGCGGCTCCGCGCTGCTCGGCCCGAACGACATCGTCGGCGTGGGCCACTCGACGTTCCGTCTGGTCGGCGACCGGCTCGAGGAGTTCGTCGACACCGGTGAGGTCTCCTTCTCGGCCCGCCACCTGACGGTCACCGTCGACGGCGGCAAGCAGATCCTCAAGGACGTCTCCTTCGGCGTGCCCGAGAAGTCGCTCGTCGCGGTCATCGGCCCGTCGGGCTCCGGCAAGTCGACGCTCCTGAAGGCGCTCACGGGCTACCGCCCCGCCAACCAGGGTGACGTCCTCTACGACAACCGGAACCTGTACAAGCAGTTCGCCGAGCTGCGGCAGCGCATCGGTCTGGTCCCGCAGGACGACATCCTGCACAAGGAACTGACCGTCAAGAAGGCCCTCAAGTACGCGGCCAAGCTGCGCTTCCCCGCGGACACCACGGGCGAGGAGCGCGATGCCCGGATAGACGAGGTGCTGCGCGAGCTGAAGCTGGACATCCACAAGGAGAAGAAGGTCACCTCCCTCTCCGGTGGCCAGCGCAAGCGCGTCTCGGTGGCCCTGGAGCTGCTCACCAAGCCGTCGCTGATCTTCCTGGACGAGCCGACCTCCGGTCTCGACCCGGGCATGGACCGCGATGTCATGCAGCTGCTGCGCGGCCTCGCCGACGACGGCCGTACGGTCCTGGTCGTCACCCACTCGGTGGCCGAGCTGGCGATCTGCGACAAGCTCCTCGTGATGGCGCCCGGCGGCTCCGTCGCCTACTTCGGTCCGCCCGAGGAGGCGCTGAACTTCTTCGGCTACGAGACCTGGGCCGACGTCTTCTCCGCGTTCGAGAACTACCGCGACTACGACTGGGCGGGCCGCTGGAAGGGCTCGCAGCACTACCAGATGTACGCCGCGGACATCGACGCGGTGGCTCCGCAGTCGACGCAGATGCCGCCCGCGCAGGCGATGAAGCCGCCGAAGCCGCAGAGCTGGGGCTCCCAGCTGATGACGCTGATGCGCCGCTATGTCTCGGTGATCGTGTCGGACAAGGGCTTCCTCGCGCTGACGGTGATCCTGCCCGCTGTCCTGGGCTCGGTCAGCCTGCTCATCGACAACGGCAAGACGCTGCTGGTCAACGACAAGATCCTGCCGTCGGGCGCGCATGTCGCGAACGGCACGGCCACGACCGTGCTGCTGATCCTCGCGGTCGGGGCGTGTTTCGCGGGCGCCGCCAACTCGGTCCGTGAGCTGATCAAGGAGCGGGTGATCTACGAGCGGGAGCGCGCGACGGGTCTGTCGCGTTCGGCGTACCTGATGTCCAAGGTGATCGTCCTCGGTGTGATCACCATGCTGCAGGGCGCGCTGGTCGGCGCCATCGGCTTCGGCAGCCGCGAGGTCCCGTCCGAGGGTCTGATCCTCAAGAGCCTGCCCAAGGTCGAGCTCACGCTGCCGATCATGGCTCTGGGCTTCGTGTCGATGATGTTCGGCCTGATCATCTCCTCCCTGGTGAAGACCGCGGAGAAGACCATGCCGCTGCTGGTGATGTTCGCGATCGTCCAGGTGGTCTTCACCGGCTGTCTGTTCATCCTGAACGGCACGGTGGGTGTCAACCAGTTCTCGTACCTGATGCCGGCCCGCTGGGCGGTGGCCGCGTCCGGGGCCACGCTGGACCTGAACAACATCTTCCCGAACCAGGACGACCCGACGAGCACGGACCCGCTGTGGGATCACACGGCCGGGGCCTGGACGATCGACATGATCGCGCTGATCGTCCTCGGTGTCGCCTGCGGCTTCTTCGTGGCCCGCTTCCTGCGCCGCCACGAGCCCGAGGTCATGCGCAAGTAGAGGCCCGGGAACGACGCGAGGGCGGCACCCCTGATCGGGGTGCCGCCCTTCGGCGTCTGTGTGGGAACTCCGCGCTGAGCCCTCAGTACGCGCTGTTCACGTTGTCCATGGAACCGTACTTGTCGGCCGCGTAGTTGGCGGCGGCGGTGATGTTGGCGACCGGGTTGTAGATGTCCCACGAGGTGCCGGCCACGTGGTACGCCTTGAACGTCGGCGGGATGACCTGCAGCAGGCCCTTCGACGGGATGCCGTTGATGGCGTTGATGTCCCAGTTGTTGATGGCCATCGGGTTGCCCGAGGACTCACGCATGATGTTGCGGTGCAGCCCGTTGTAGGAGCCCGGGATGCCCTTCGCCTTCATGATGTCGAGGGACTCGCGGATCCAGCCGTCGAGGTTGTTCGCGTACGTCTTCGCGGCGACCGTCTCGATCTTGATGCGCTGCGTCGAGCGGCTCGCGGCAGCGGCCTTGGCACGCGACGCGGCGGCCTTCTTCTTCGCGGCGGCCTGGGCGGCCGCCTTCTTCTTGGCGGCCGCGGCGTCTGCGGCCTTCTTCTTGGCGGCTGCGGCGTCTGCGGCCTTCTTCTTGGCGTCGGCCGTGGCGTCGGCCGCGGCCTTCTTCTTCGCCGCGATCGCCTGGGCCTTCAGGTCGGCGCCGGCCAGCTGGTCGGTGACGCTGGCCTTGACGTCCTTGATCTGCTGCTCGCTGTAGGCGACCTTCGCCGTGGAGACGGCGGCGTCGTTCGTGGTGGACTGGGAGTTGCCCGGCACCAGGGAGAACGCGAGGGCGGCGGCACCGAGGGTGGCCACACCGGCGATCGAAAGCTTGTGGAGCTTGGTCAGCGTCGGACGATGACCAGGAGTGTTGATGTTCTTGGGCATGACTGATGGACCTCTTCGAATAGCGCGGAGGTCGCTCTTCGTCCCGGTGGGGGACTGTGTGTTTCCGGAACAAACGCCGCGGGGTGGAACCCGCGGCGCTGAGCGACAACGCAATTCTTAGCGGCCACAAAATGCCCTGGCAAAGGTGTGACCTACGAAGTCAGGTAGTGGACGCGGAAGGGGCAAATCGGGGCAGAGTGGCACGTCTTCCCTGCTCACCTTGTCCCATTTATCTCCTATGCTCCTTCGTACGTGACCTGGGCCCTATGCGCGGGCTCACATGGGCCCCACGTCATTCTGACCGGCAGTTGCGAGAGCAATGCTCAGCGTGAGGGCCCTCCTCCGGGAGGATGAGGTGCACGTCCCCGAACTCGTGCCAGAGGTAGCGCAAGCGCAGTGCCTCCTCGTATCCGCGGTCGACAGCGGCCCCTCCCGCGATCGCCTCCAGCATCAGCAGATGCGAGGCCTCCGGCTCGTGCAGCCCGGTCAGCAGCCCGTCGACAGCCCGTACACCCCGCTCCGGGGTCACCACGAGATCGGTCCAGCCCCTCGCCGCCCGGACCAGCCCGTCGGAGCCGGTCGCTGACTCCACGGCCCGCACGGCCGTCGTACCGACCGCGATGATCCGGCCGCCGCCGGCCCGTGCCGCGTTGATCAGCCGGGCCGACGCCTCCGGCACCTCGTACCGTTCCGGGTACGGCGGCTCGTGCGCCTCCGCCGACGCGACACCGGTGTGCAGCGTGATCGGCGCGAACTGCACCCCCCGGCTCACCAGCTCCGCCACCAGACGCGAGGTGAAGGGGCGCGCCGCGCTCGGCATCTCCGCGCTCCCCGCACCGTCGTCGGACGGCAGCGCGAACACCGTCTGGTACGCGGACAGCGGCTGGTCCCGGTCCGTATAGGAGTAGCGAATGGGCCGCCCGTGCCGCCGCAGCAGCCCCGGCACGTCCGTGTCCGGCACCCGCCCCCACCACAGCCGCGGACCGCGCGCCGTCAGCGGCTCCTCCAGGACGAGGTGTACGTCCCCGGGCAGGCGCACCACTGCCCCCGCGGGTCCGCCCGCACGCGCACGCGTGGTCCCCGTGCCGTCGGGATCCCGCAGCTCGACCGCCCACCGCCCGTCATCGCCGCGCGTGGAGAAATGCACCACCACGCGCGCGGGGCCGATCCACCCGTCCACGGCCGCCGCCAGGGTGGCCGAGGTGTTGACGATCAGCAGATCCCCGGCCCTCAGCTGCCGGGGCAGCTCCACGAACGCGTGATGCGACACCTCGGCACCGCGCGACACCAGCAGCCGTACGGAATCCCGGTCGCGACCGGGACCGCGCTGCTCCGCGGGCACCCGCGCCGACAGCCCCTCCGGCACCGTTCCCCACCCCCGGCCGCGCCCGACCGGAGGAACCCCCATAGCCGTCGTCATCGCTCCTCCAGCAGGGCCGGAGCCGCGTAGCGCCCGCTGGGCGGCCGTTCGTCGAGCAGGCGCAGAAAGGCCGGAACCACACTCTCCGGCGCCGGCCGCGGATCGTCGTCCCCCGGTACGGCGGCCGCATAGAGGTCCGTGCCCATGTCCCCGGGGTCCACGGCCCAGACCCGCAGGCCCGGCTCCTCCTCGGCGAGAACGGCCGAGACACGGTCGAGAGCGGCCTTCGAGGCGCCGTAGCCGCCCCATGTCTCGTACGCCTCCACCCCGGCGTCCGAACTGATGTCGACGACCGTGCCCGCCCCGGCCGCCCGGAGCAGCGGCAGCGCCTCCTGGATCAGGCCCAGCGCGGCGACCACGTTGACCTCCAGTGCCTGCCGCAGCCCTTCCAGACCCAGCTCCTCCAGACGCACCAGCGGCTCGGCGCCCAGCGCGCTCGCGTTGTTCACGAGGAGATCGACACCGCCCAGCTTCCGGGCCGCCGCCACCAGCCCGGCACGGTGACCGGCTTCCGTCACGTCCCCGGGCAGGGCCTCCACACGCGTCCCGTACGCGGACAGTGCCACCGCGGTCTCCTCCAGCACCCCGGCCGTTCTGGCGTCGAGCACCAGATCCCAGCCCCGCTCCGCCAGAGCCGCGCCGAGCGCCCTCCCCAGTCCCTTCGAGGCCCCCGTGATGATCGCTACCGGCATGACATCCGTCCCCTCGTCCCTGGCCCGCCTTCCCGGCGGATGCCCTCACGGTAGGAACGGGGCCCGTCCGGCCGCCTCGTGCGCGGGCCGCAATGATCCGGGGCCCTTCGTCCTAGGCCCAATGGCCCGGCGAGCGCCCTCACGGGTCCGATACGCGGTGTCACACCCCGCCGGTAGTTTGGGTTCATGAGTCACGGACCCCGGTCGGGCCTGTACGCGGTGAGCTCCGCGCTGCTGGCCATGAGCAGGCACCTCGAAGTGCGCGACGTCCTCAAGACGATCGTCGCTTCGGCCCGCGAGCTGCTCGACGCGCAGTACGCGGCGCTGGGCGTGCCCGACGACCACGGCGGCTTCGCCCAGTTCGTCGTCGACGGTGTCAGCGACGCGCAGTGGAAGGCCATCGGACCGCTCCCGCGCCAGCACGGCATCCTCGCCGCGATGCTCCGCGAGGCCCGCCCCGAGCGCCTGGCCGACGTGCGCAAGGACCCCCGCTTCGAGGGCTGGCCCGCCGCCCACCCCGACATGTCCGACTTCCTGGGCCTGCCCATCCGCGACGGCGACGAGATCATCGGCGCGCTCTTCCTCGCGAACAAACTGCACCCCGCGGGCGGACACCCGAGCCCCGAGCGGGACGGCTGCGGCTTCACCGAGGACGACGAGGAACTCCTCACCATCCTCGCCCAGCACGCGGCGATCGCCCTGACCAACGCCCGTCTCTACGAGCGCAGCCGCGAGCTCACGATCGCCGAGGAGCGCTCCCGGCTCGCGCACGAACTGCACGACGCCGTCAGCCAGAAGCTGTTCTCCCTGCGCCTCACCGCGCAGGCCGCCGCCACCCTCGTCGACCGCGACCCCTCCCGTGCCAAGGGCGAACTCCAGCAGGTGGCCGCACTCGCCGCGGAGGCCACCGAAGAACTGCGGGCCGCCGTGGTCGAGTTGCGCCCCGCCGCCCTCGACGAGGACGGCCTGGTCGCCACCCTGCGCACCCAGATCCAGGTCCTCGACCGCGCCCACTCCGCGCGCGTGACGTTCTCCAGCCACGGTGTTCGGGCGCTGCCCGCCTCCCAGGAGGAGGCGATGCTGCGCGTCTCCCAGGAGGCCCTGCACAACGCGCTGCGGCACTCCGGCGCCACCCGCGTCGACGTCACCCTGGACCGGCGCGGCCCCGGCGCCGTCCTGCACGTCACCGACGACGGCAGCGGCTTCGACCCCACCGCGATACGCAGCGCCGGCCGCCACCTCGGCCTGGTCTCGATGCGGGACCGGGCGAGCGGGGTCGGCGGCACACTCACCGTGGAATCGGCGCCCGGAAAGGGCACCATGATCGAGATGGAGGTCCCTGGTGGCTGACGCAATCAAGGTGCTGCTCGTCGACGACCACCAGGTCGTCCGTCGGGGCCTGCGCACCTTCCTCGAAGTGCAGGACGACATCGAGGTCGTCGGAGAGGCGTCCGACGGGGCCGAAGGAGTCGCCCGCGCCGAGGAGTTGAAACCGGACGTCGTCCTCATGGACGTCAAGATGCCGGGGATGGACGGCATCGACGCGCTGCGCAAACTCCGCGAACTCGCCAACCCCGCACGCGTGCTGATCGTCACCAGCTTCACCGAGCAGCGCACGGTGGTGCCGGCCCTGCGCGCGGGCGCCGCCGGGTACGTGTACAAGGACGTGGATCCCGACGCGCTGGCCGGAGCGATCCGCTCGGTCCACGCCGGGCACATCCTTCTCCAACCCGAGGTCGCGGGCGTCCTGCTGTCCCAGGAGGAGGCCAACTCGGGCCAGGGGAGAGGTGGTTCGCTCACCGAACGGGAGCGCGAGGTGCTCTGCCTGATCGCGGACGGCCGCTCCAACCGGGAGATCGCCCGCGCCCTGGTCCTCTCCGAGAAGACGGTGAAGACCCACGTTTCGAACATCCTGATGAAGCTCGATCTTTCCGACCGCACCCAGGCCGCGCTCTGGGCCGTGCGGCACGGGATCGCGGGCTGATCGTCAGGGGCCGCTCACCTGGGGATCCGTGCTCCGGCGCACCCCTTCGGAGGGCGGGCGGGACCGTGCGACCGGTCGGAAAGTCGGAGGGTTCCGCTCCGGGATGAGATTCATACCGTCGTGTGTATGTCACCCGGATGGCGCACCCTCCGAGAGGCTCGGCCGTTCTCCAGTGCGCTGCGGCGGTCTGCCGCGGTGTTCGCGAGGAGGGGTTTCACAAGTGAAGAACCTGAAGAAGGTCACAGCTGTCGCGATGGTGGCGGGTGGGCTGGTCGCCGCCGGTGCGGGTATGGCCTCGGCGACCGACGGCTCGTGGGCGGGCGGCAAAGCCGCGGGCTCCCCGGGCGTCGTCTCCGGCAACCTCGTCCAGGCCCCGGTCCACGTTCCCGTGAACGCGGTCGGCAACAGCGTGAACGTCATCGGCGTTCTGAATCCGGCTTTCGGCAACCTCGGCCTCAACGGCTGAGGTTCCCCACCGGAACGATCACGACCACCGGCCTCCCAGGGACCCCCTGGGAGGCCGGCCGGGCTGTCGCCTCATCGTCCGACCGAACCGGACGGGCCCACCGCCACGCGCTCCCCCTGCCGTCTCCCCGTGCCGCCCCTGACTCCGGCCAGGCCCCGAGCGGGTAGGCACCCGTGCCCCCGGCGCTTCGCGTGACCGTGCACCCCGTGCACCCCGTGCACCCCGTGCACCCCGTGCACCCCGTGCACCCCGTGCACCCGGGTCACGCGAGGCGCCGGGGTGTCGCAGGCCCGCAACCCGGCGCCGGAGGCCCCGCGAGAGGTGCCGGGCGGCGCTCAGCGCACTCCGCGCTCGCGTTCCTCCACGAACGCGTTGAACGCGGCCACCTGAGCGCGCCGAGCCGTCCGCTCCACCGGCCGCAGGGCCTCGGCCCGAGCGGCGATCTCCGACGCGCTCACCGCCCCGCCGTGCCCGCTTTCGTACGCCACGGAAATCAGCATCCCGACCCGCTGGGCCAGCTCCAACACGCGGACCGCACGCGGCGGGTACCCGGGGGCCAGCACCTCCCGTCCCCGCTCGGCCCGCGCCCGGTACGCCGAGATCGCCGCCTCCGCGACCGGCCCCGACCCGGCCACGTCCAGCCGTGACAGCACCTCCGTCGCGTCGCGGAGCGCCTCCGCCAGTTCCCGTTCGGCCTCCCCGAGCGAGGGCACATCGGCGGGCGGCGCCTCGCGTACGGCGAGGCAGTGCCAGACCACCTCGACGTGCACATCGCCGACCGGCCCGGCCTCGTACACCTCCGGCACGAGCCCCAGCGCCGCGCCGTGGCACACCACGGCCTCCTCGGCGTCGAGGGCGCGCGCGTTGAACGCGGGCGGTCCACTGAGCCCGAGGGGATGCCCCGGCGCGGGCAGCGCGACCCGCAGCCCGGTCACCCCGAGCGCGCGCAGCCGGCCGAGGGCGAGCGTGAGCCCGACGGGCCCCGACTCGCCCGGCAGTCCCTCGACCCGGTGCACCGCGTCCTCGCCGACGATGGCGAGCACGGCGTCGTCCGGAGAAACAAGTCCGGCCAATAGGGCATTTCCCCATGCGGCCAGTTGTCCTGAGCGTGGTTCCGAGAGCATGCCCCCACCCTAAGGACCGACCGATGGATCGGTGTGGCCGACTGGTGGCGTAGGTTTTCCCTGGGGGCTGCGTCCACAGACGTAAGCGACGGCCGAGACTGCAATGGGAGACAACGCGCTCATGAGCGATGTACTGGAGCTGGTGGACGTATCCGTGGTCCGCGAGGGCCGGGCTCTGGTGGACCAGGTCTCCTGGTCGGTCAAGGAGGGGGAGCGCTGGGTCATTCTCGGTCCCAACGGCGCCGGGAAGACGACGCTCCTGAACGTCGCCTCCAGCTACCTCTTCCCCAGCTCGGGCACCGCCACGATCCTCGGTGAGACCCTCGGCCAGGTCGACGTCTTCGAGCTGCGCCCGCGCATCGGCATCGCCGGGATCGCGATGGCCGAGAAGCTCCCCAAGCGCCAGACGGTCCTGCAGACGGTCCTCACCGCGGCCTACGGCATGACCGCCGGATGGCACGAGGACTACGAGGACATCGACGAGCAGCGCGCCCGGGCCTTCCTCGACCGCCTCGGCATGAGCGACTACCTGGACCGCAAGTTCGGCACCCTCTCCGAGGGCGAGCGCAAGCGCACCCTGATCGCCCGCGCCCTGATGACCGACCCCGAGCTGCTCCTCCTCGACGAGCCCGCGGCCGGCCTCGACCTCGGCGGCCGCGAGGACCTGGTGCGCCGCCTCGGCCGCCTCGCCCGCGACCCGATCGCCCCCTCCATGATCATGGTCACGCACCACGTCGAGGAGATCGCTCCCGGCTTCACCCACGTCCTGATGATCCGTCAGGGCAAGGTCCTCGCCGCGGGCCCGCTCGAGCTCGAACTCACCTCGCGCAACCTCTCCCTCTGCTTCGGCCTCCCGCTCGTCGTCGAGCAGGTCGGCGAACGCTGGACCGCGCAGGGCCTCCCGATGGCCTGAACCGCCACAGCACGCGGACGCACACCCCTCACCCGGCGTACCCGACTTGATCGCGCGCTCTGTCCGCCGGGGGAGTGCGGTCCTACCATGACCATGTGAACGACATCAACGCATGGGTGTGGTGGCTGATCGGCGCGGCCGGGCTCGGCATCCCCCTCGTGGTGACCGCGATGCCGGAGTTCGGCATGCTCGCCGTGGGCGCCGTCGCCGGAGCGGTCGTGGCGGGCCTCGGTGGCGGTGTCGTCCTCCAAGTGCTCGTCTTCGTGGCCGTGTCGGTCGCGCTCATCGCCGTCGTACGGCCCATCGCCGCCCGGCACAGCGCCCAACGCCCCCAACTCGCCACCGGCGTGGAGGCGTTGAAGGGCAAGCAGGCCATCGTCCTTGAGCGTGTGGACGGTTCGGGCGACGGCCGCATCAAACTCGGGGGAGAGATCTGGTCGGCGCGCTCCCTCGACGCCGGACAGGCCTACGAGGTGGGCCAGGAAGTCGATGTCGTCGACATCGACGGAGCCAAGGCGATCGTCATGTGACCTCGTACAACGCAAGTGAACCGAACGCCCCACGTGGCAGACGACGTTCTGTCACACTCGTCCAGCAAGATCTTAAACACCCATAAGATCTTTCGGAATTACCGAGTGGAGAAGGGTACGGGGAGCATCGATGGAACCGATCATCATCGTCCTGATCATTCTGGTGGTGTTGGTCTTCATCGCCCTGATCAAGACCATCCAGGTCATCCCACAGGCCAGCGCCGCCATCGTCGAGCGCTTCGGCCGCTACACGCGGACACTGAACGCCGGCCTCAACATCGTCGTCCCGTTCATAGACTCGATCCGCAACCGGATCGACCTGCGCGAGCAGGTGGTCCCCTTCCCGCCGCAGCCGGTGATCACCCAGGACAACCTGGTCGTCAACATCGACACCGTCATCTACTACCAGGTCACCGACGCGCGAGCCGCGACGTACGAGGTCGCCAGCTACATCCAGGCGATCGAGCAGCTCACCGTCACCACCCTCCGCAACATCATCGGCGGCATGGACCTGGAGCGGACCCTGACCTCCCGCGAGGAGATCAACGCGGCCCTGCGCGGCGTCCTCGACGAGGCCACCGGCAAGTGGGGCATCCGCGTCAACCGCGTCGAACTCAAGGCGATCGAACCGCCCACCTCCATCCAGGACTCGATGGAGAAGCAGATGCGCGCCGACCGTGACAAGCGCGCCGCGATCCTCACCGCGGAAGGCATCCGCCAGTCGCAGATCCTCACCGCCGAAGGCGAGAAGCAGTCCGCGATCCTGCGCGCCGAAGGTGAGGCCAAGGCCGCGGCCCTGCGCGCCGAGGGCGAGGCCCAGGCCGTCCGTACGGTCTTCGAGGCCATCCACGCCGGAGACCCGGACCAGAAGCTCCTCTCCTACCAGTACCTCCAGATGCTCCCGAAGATCGCCGAGGGTGACGCCAACAAGCTCTGGATCGTGCCCAGCGAGATCGGCGACGCCCTCAAGGGTCTGAGCGGCGCCATGGGCAACTTCGGCGGCCTGGGCGGCGGTTCGGGCAACCGAGGATCCTCCGGAGACTCCGGCGGCGGCAAGGAACGCCGCGAGAAGCCGTCCATCACTGACTGATGCCGTACGACGATGGGGCCCACCTCCCGCGGGAGGTGGGCCCCATCGTCGTACGGGCTACGCGGCCGGCTGGGCCAGCCACTCCGGCAGCGCGTCGAAGTCGTCCTGGCCGAGCGCCAGCAGCATGGCGTCCGCGGGCGTCGGCTCGAACGGCTGCCGCAGCAACGGCATCTGGGCCTGCTCCGGCGTACGGTCCGCCTTGCGGTGGTTGTCCTCGGCGCAGGAGGCGACCGTGTTCAGCCATGAGTCCTGACCGCCCTGGGCGCGCGGGACGACGTGGTCCACGGTCGTCGCCCGGCGCCCGCAGTAGGCGCACCTGTGCCGGTCACGTACCAGCACACCCCGCCTCGACCACGGCGCTTGTCTTCGAAACGGCACCCGGACGTAGCGGCAGAGCCGGATCACCCGGGGCACGGGTATGTCCAGGGCGGCTCCGCGCATGCGCAGTTCGGGGTGGGCCTGCTCGACGACGGCCTTGTCCTGCAGCACCAGAACGACGGCTCGGTTCAACGTCACCGTCGACAGCGGCTCAAAGCTCGCGTTCAGTACCAGCGTGTCCCGCATGCAGCCCACCTCCTCTATGCGCACCGGCCCACCCAACGGCGGGCTGGGATCAACTCTGGCCGGGCACGCCGAGATGGACAACGCAATAAAAAATGCCCGCCCCTGATCACTTCCAAGACCAGAGGCGGGCAAACGTTCAGTGAACGTCAGTCTTGCGCGGGAGCGGCGTACTCGCCGATGAGCTGGGCGCGCGCCAGCGTATGGAACCGCAGATTGAAGCCCACCACGGCGGGCGACACCTCCGCGTCAGGACCGAGCTTCTCCTGATCCACGGCGTACACCGTGAAGACGTACCGGTGCGCGGGATCCCCGGCCGGCGGCGCGGCGCCACCGAAGTCCCGGGACCCGTAGTCGTTGCGCACCTGGACCGAGCCTTCGGGCAGCCCCTCGAACTTGCCGCTGCCCGCGCCCGTCGGCAGCTCCGTCACCGAGGCCGGAATGTCGAACAGCACCCAGTGCCAGAACCCGCTCCCCGTCGGGGCGTCGGGATCGAAGCACGTCACGGCGAAGCTCTTGGTCTCCGGCGGGAAGCCCTCCCAGCTCAGCTGCGGCGAGGTGTTCCCCGCCGCGTGGACCTGAGCGTCCTTGAGTACCGCGCCCGGCTCGACGTCCTCACTGGCGACCGTGAACGCAGGCACCGGCGGATGGAAGTCGTGGGGGAGCGGCGGCCTCTTGAGCTCGGTCACGTCAGTACCTCCTGAACGGCGGAATCCGTGCTCCGAGCCTAGAACCAGCTGCGCTTGCTGCCGACCTCCGACAGCCACTGGTTCAGGTATCCGGCCCAGTCCGTGCCCTGGAAGTCGTGCAGACCCACCTGGAAGGAACGGAACGAGTCGCTGCCCTCACTGAAGAGACCCGGCTTCTTGTCCATCTCCAGGATGACGTCCATCGCACGGTCGTCGGCGACGAAGCTCAGCTCCACCTGGTTAAGCCCGCGGTACTGCGACGGCGGGTAGAACTCGATCTCCTGGTAGAACGGCAGCCGCTGACGGGTGCCCCGGATCTGGCCGCGCTCCATGTCCGCGTTCTTGAAGCGGAAGCCCAGCTGGATGAAGGCGTCGAGGATGGCCTTCTGCGCCGGCAGCGGGTGCACGTTGATCGGGTCGAGGTCACCCGAGTCGATGGCGCGGGCGATCTCCAGCTCGGTGGTCACACCGATGTGCATTCCGCGCAGGCTCTGCCCGTCGATCGTGGTGATCGGCGTCTCCCACGGAATCTCCAGCCCGAACGGGACCGCGTGCACGGCACCGGCCTGCAGCTCGAAGGCCCCGCCGAGCCGCAGCTTCGTGAACTCGATGTCCTGCTTGTACTCCTGGTCGTCGTGTCCCTCGACCTCGACCTTGGCCTGCAGACCGACCGACAGACCCTCGATCGACTGGTTGACCGAACCGCCCTGGATCCGCACCTCACCCTGGACGACGCCGCCCGGAACGGTGTTGGCCTCGGTCAGCACCGTCTCGACCGAAGCCCCACCGGCCCCCATGCTCGCAAGCAGCCGCTTGAACCCCATGTCGTCACTTCCTCCCCAGGCGAAACGCCTGTTCCGTCCTGTGTCCGTATGGATCCCTTGATCCCTACAAACGCGATCCAGCCCCGACCGGTTCCGCGTCCTCACCCTTACAAGGGAGAGGACCCTTGACCACCCCGCCGGCAAGCATCCGTCCGGACTGCTCCGAACCGCTCCGGACTCCTCCGCAGCGGTCAGGTCGGCTGGACTACGCTCGTACGCCATGATCGCGGCCCCTGACCGTACGCCCCTGACGCGCGACTTCTTCGACCGCCCCGTACTGGACGTCGCCCCCGACCTCCTGGGACGCGTCCTTGTACGCGTCACCCCGGACGGTCCGATCGAACTGCGCCTCACGGAGGTCGAGGCCTACGACGGTCCGAACGACCCCGGCTCGCACGCCTACCGCGGCCGCACGGCCCGCAACGGCGTGATGTTCGGGCCGCCCGGTCATGTGTACGTCTACTTCACCTACGGCATGTGGCACTGCATGAACCTGGTGTGCGGCCCGGAGGGCATGCCGAGCGGAGTCCTGCTCCGGGCGGGGGAGGTCACCGAGGGCGCGGATCTCGCCCGCAAACGTCGACTCTCGGCCCGATACGACAAGGAACTGGCCAAAGGGCCGGCTCGCCTCGCGACCGCACTCGGGGTGGACCGATCCCTCGACGGCACGGACGCCTGCGGTCCCGAGGGCTCGCCCCTGACCCTGCTGAGGGGTACCCCCGTCCCCTCCGACCAGGTGCGCAACGGGCCGCGCACCGGAGTCTCCGGCGACGGAGGCGTCCACCCCTGGCGCTTCTGGATCGCCAACGACCCGACCGTGAGCCCCTATCGAGCCCACGCGCCCCGCCGCCGCTCAACTTGACGCGTCTCTGGGGGATCCGTAATGTAGCCCGAGCCGCTTGAACCGGTTACGGCGTTCAGCCAGCAGCCGAGAGCGGCCAACCCACTACCTACGACTTCCCCGCAGCGGGGGCTTATTCGGCGTGCCTGCACGTCTGAATTCGAACCCGCGGAACTCGATTATGAGTCGCCGAGGGAATCGGCTAACGTAGTGAATGTCGAAAGGCCACGAAACGCGAAAGCGCTAAAAGGCCCGAAGACAAAGCCCCGCTGACTGGGAGTCAGGCCCGAAAGGATCTGATAGAGTCGGACTCGCCGGAAAGGGAAACGCGGAAGCGGGAACCTGGAAAGCACCGAGGAAATCGGATACGGAAACGGTCTGATAGAGTCGGAAACGCAAGACCGAAGGGAAGCGCCCGGAGGAAAGCCCGAGAG
>NZ_JBEXNW010000067.1:0-17317 GCF_040611295.1 Streptomyces sp. NPDC002935 | reverse complement strand
GCTGCCCCCTGCCCCCGGGAAGACGCAGTACCCCCACCCCAGCCCTTGGAGGCACCCCCGCATGACCACCGGTACCGAGGCCGGGGCGGTGTCCTGCTCGGCCAGCCAGCGTGCGTAGTCGCGGATGTCGGGGCGCCGTTCGCTGCCCGGCAGCAGGCCGTCGGCGAGGTAGGCCCGGTAGAACTCCTGGAGCAGGACGGACACGCTCCAGGAGTCGAGGAGCACGTGGTGGAAGGTGATCAGGACGCGGACCGGCGCGGACCGCCCGGCACCGGGCGCGCCGGGCCCGTCGGCGGCGGAGGCGTCGGGAACGCCGGGGGCGGAGGCGTCGGGAACGCCGGGGGCGGGGTCGGGAACGCCGGGGGTGCCGGGCGCGTCGGTGTCGGGGACGCTGGGGGTACCGGGGGCGGGGTCCACGAGGGTGGCCCGCAGGAGTCCCGGCACGCGCAGGTCGAAGCCGCGCAGCCGGTCCTGCCGCAGCAGTTCGTCCCAGTCGGCGGTGCCGGCGCGGTGGCGGACCACGTCGGCGGTGGCCGTGTCGTGCAGCACGATGTGCGGTTCCCCGTCCCAGTCGAACGCGGCCCGCAGCACGGTCTCGTGGTCGAAGACGGACTGCCAGGCGGCGGTGAACCGGTCGGTGTCGAGCGGGCCGTGCCAGTACCAGAACAACTGCTCCACGTAGCGGCCGGTGCCACGGTGGGCCAGCGCGTCCAGCAGCAGGGCCTGCTGGCGGGGTGCGAGCGGCACGGTCTGCGGCGCGGCGGGGCCGGTGTCGTGACGGTGCCCGCACCCGTCCGCACCGTCCGCACCGTCCGCACCGTCCGCACCCGCGTCACCCTCGTCACCGTCGTCGGGGTTCTTGCCCGTCCTGGGGGTGGGGGTGATGGTGTGGGCGCCGACCGCGCGGGGGGCGGCGCCGGGGTTCTCGCCGTGTTCGTAGGCGTCGAGGAGGTCGGCCAGGAGCAGGCCGGCGGACTCACCGTCGGCGACCAGGCGGTGCACGAGGAGCAGCAGCGTGTGGTGCGCGGGCCCGTGGGTGATCAGTACGGCGCGCAGCACACCGTGCTCGGGGTCGAGTTCCTGGCCGGCCCCGGCCGGGGTGGGCGGGTGGCTGGGTCCGGTGGCGGTGCGGCGCTCCAGGCCGGGGGCGCGGGCCGGGTCGATGTCGAGGCAGGGCGGCCCCGTCCCGCCGTCGCGCAGCCGTGCGGAGAGCAGCGGGTGGCGGGCGACGAGGCGGGCGAGGGCGCTGTGCAGTGCGCCGTCGTCGAGCGGACCGCGCAGGTCGATGGCGACGGGCATGGTCAGGGACGGGTCGTGGGGCCGGGCCCGGTGGCGGTGCAGCAGTTCCAGCTGCTGCCCGGTCAGGGGTACGGTGCCCGCCTCGTCCGTCCCGGGGCCGGCGGTCGCGGCGGGCGCCTCGCCGTGGGGCTGGAACTTGGTCATCGGGTGTCTCCTGGCTCGGATTCCGGGGCATGGGTGCTGCCGGGCATGCCGCGGCTCGGTGGTCCCGCACCGTCCGAACACGAGTGTCGTACAGACCGCCGCGACATTGCTGACGTGCGGCTGCTGCTCCGAGCGGTGGTCAGTCGGGCCGCGAGCGCGTCTCGACCGGGACCGTCCGGCCGCCCCGAGCACCCGGGACGCCCGGGGTGCCGGGGGCGGGGGGTGCGGGCGGGTCCGGGGGTGCGGGCGGGGTCCAGGAGGAGTGCGCCATGACCGCCGCGAAGCCCGGGTCGAGCATGGTGCGCGCCGCGGTGTCGGGGGCGGTGTCCAGGCCGCTGTCGTGGCGGGCGGTGCTCAGCAGGTAGCGGCCAAGGACCCGGTGGGTGGCGAAGGCCCACTCGGTGGGAGCGGCGGGTGTGCCGTCCGGGGCGAGCAGGCGGCCGGTGCGCAGGCCGAAGCCGAACTCGGTGAAGCGCAGCCGCATGCCCTGGCCGAGTGCCTTGGTGTAGGCCTCTTTCAGCGTCCACAGCCGCAGGGTCTGCTCGCTTTGTTCGTCCTCGGTCAGCGGGGCCAGTTCGGCCGCTTCGGCCGGGGTGCACATCTGGGTCTGCAGCAGGTCCAGGCGCATCCGGCGGTCGGCGGGTTCCGCGTCGATGCCGATCCGTCCGTCCCGGCTGAGCCCGACGGCCATCAGGTCGCCGGTGTGGGTCAGGCTCATGTCGATCTGGTCGAAGCCGCGCAGGTAGGGGCGTCCGCCGAGCCGGTAGGAGAGGTCCAGGCCCTCGGGTGCGGTGCGCAGGGCGGCGGCGGCCGTGTATTTCAGCAGCAGGCGTGAGGTGACGAACCGGTGGCGGACCGCGGGGTCGGTGGTGCGCCGGCAGCGGTCCCAGTCCCGCCGGCCCAGCAGCCGGCGCAGGTGGGGCCGGGTGAGTGCGGCGGGCAGCCATTCGCCCCAGGTGGTGTGGACGACCGCGTGGCCGTGGACCGAGAGGTGTTCGTGCACCTGCCGCCAGGGTCCGGCGGGCAGGACGTGGGTGGGATCGCCGATGCCCGGCTGGTCCATGGCGGCTGCCCTCCTAGCCCGCGACGGGGGTGTCGTAGGCGTCGAAGCTGCGGCTCTCGCGGAACCGCAGGAGTACCTCCTCCAGGACCGACTGGGTGACGCCGTGGGGGAGTTCGGGGGCCGCGATGCCCAGTCTGCGGGCGATCCGGGACAGCGCCAGGAGTGTCCAGGCCGGCTGGGCGAGGAAGGAGCCGGTGGCGCTGTGGCCCTCCCACACGCCCAGGCAGGCGGCGGCGGCCAGGACCAGGACGTAGCGGTCCAGCAGGGTGCAGGCCCGCGGGTCGGCGAGGGTGTCGTGGACGGCTTCGGGGAGGTGGCCGCACTGTTCGCGCAGGGTGCGCATCTCCTGGACGAAGGCGTCGGCGAGGCCGGCCAGGGCCGCCTGCTGCGGGCCGGCGGCGCGCTGCGGGCCCAGGCGGCGGGCGGCGCCCAGGAGGGTGGCGGTCAGGACGTCGTCGCCGCCCGACAGGGACAGGGCGCGGTAGTCCAGGTCGGGGACGGCGGCGGTGGGCAGGTACAGGGCGGGGGCGGGTTCGGGGGTGCGGAACCACGAGGTCCGCGCCAGGGTGCGCAGCCGCGGTACCAGGACGGCCTGGCAGGCGGCGCTGCCGGCGTGGCCGAGTCCGGCGACGGGCAGGTCCCGGACGAGTTTTTGGAAGCCGCCGTACAGGGGTCCGCGGTCGTGGCCGTGGGCGCCCAGGACGGTGGCCAGTTCCTCCAGGTCCTCGCGCAGCACGTCCTGGGTGGCCAGTTTGACGGCGGCGGCCGCCAGGTGGGCGCTGTCGGGCAGCAGGCTCAGGGTGCGCAGGGCGGTGACGGCCATGGCGTCGCAGGCCAGCAGGTCGGCGAAGACGCCGGCGAGGACCGGTTGGTGACGGCGTGCCGGCTGTCCGGTGGTGCGGCCGGTGGTCGCGGCCCGCACCGCGAGCCGCAGGGCGCTGTCGACGCCGGCGACGAGGGCGGCGGGGATCAGGCAGCGGTTGACCATGAAGGTGCGCAGGGCGAGCGGGAGTCCGTCGCCGGTGCCGGCGACGAGGGCGTCGGCGGGGACGGGGCAGCGGGTGAACTCCAGTCCCGTGAAACGGTTGCCGCGCATGCCGGGGGTGGCCACGCGCGGCAGGCGGTGCAGCCGGGCGGGCGGGAGCCGGTCGGGATCGAGGAGCAGCACGGAGTGGCTGTGCGGGCCGGGCGTGGTGGCCGTGCGGGCGTACATGACGAACGCGCGGGCCCGGTCGGCGTTGATGATGACGTCCTTGCGGCCGTCGAGGACGAAGCCGCCGCCCGGGGCGGGGCGTGCGGTGAACTCGTCGCGCAGGATGGCGTTGGCGTGGGTCAGTTCGTGGTGCAGGATCGTGACCCGGCCGCCGCCGCCGTCGCCGTGGAGCAGGTGGCGGGCGGTGCGTTCGCGCTGGTGTGTGTCGCCCGCGGCCCAGACGGCGGCTGCGCCGAACAGGGCGGTGATGCCGTAGCCGAAGCCGAGGGCGACGTCGCGGCGAAAGAGCGGGCGCAGCACGCGGGCCAGGGTGTCGGGGCGGGCGAGGCGGCCGCCGAGCTGGTGGGGGACGAACTCGGCGGCGAGTTCGGCGTCGGTGAGCAGGGCCTCGGTGGCCCGGGGTGTGCGGCGCCGTTCGTCGGCGTCCAGGAGGGCGCGGTGGCCGTGCGGGTTGCGCGGGTCGGCCGGATCGCCCAGGAGTTCCTCGATGCGTGCGGCGCGTTCGGCACCGTCCGACGACACGCCGCCGCCGGTACCGGCAACACCGGTACCGGTACCAGGGGCGGCGGCGCCGTCGGCGGGGGCGGGTGTCCGGGGGGCCGGCCGGGCCCTCACAGGAGCGTGACTGCGCTGTGGGCGTGGCGGCGGGCGAGGCCGAGGATCGTGGTGCTGGTGCGGCCCAGCACCTGGCGCACATGGCGGCGGGCCTGGTGCACGTCCGCGTGCTCGCCCAGCACCGTGGTGATGTTCTCCTCGCGCAGCACGACGCTGTGCTGCGCCAGGACGGTGACGCCCCGCTCGTCGGGGACGACGGACCATTCACCGGTGTGCGCCGCCAGCAGCGGCGCGGTGGCGGTCTGTTTGTAGACGATGCGTCCGGCGTGCGGGAAGCAGATCCGCACGGACCGGGTGGTGTGCGAGGGCCCGTCGGGGGTGCGGGTGTCCATGGACATGATCTGGACGCCGGGTTCGTCCTCGGTGTGATCGAGCCGGGTGACGTGCTCGAACAGCTCGGGCCAGTCGCCGATCCGGTAGAGGAGGTCGTAGACGAGTTCGGCCGGTCCGTGCACGCGCACCGTGTCCTCGAAGGACAGGACCAGGTCGTCCAGGCGGCCCCAGCGTTCGGCGAGGTGGCGCAGATCGTCCAGCTGTGCGCGGCTGTTGGTGTCGGTGGCCCGCCGCACCCAGGCCACCTCGTCCAGGCGGTCGCCGTCGACCGTGAAGTCGTGCAGCAGGGTCAGCCGGCAGCGGTCGGGGGTGAGCGCGTCCACGGTCCAGGTGCCGGCCATGGACCGCAGGGGGGCGGCGGGCAGTTCCTGGCGGAACGCGACGCGCCGGTGCTGCGGGTCCAGGGTGCGGCGCGAGGTCCACGACGTGACGCGGCCGTTGGCGGTGGCCCACATGCGCAGCCGCTCGCGGCCGCCGTCGAACTCGAGCTGCTCCACGTGCACGGTGGGCGTGAAGAACAGCGGCCATCGAAGGGCGTCGGCGATCAGCCCGTACACCACGCCCGCCGGCGCGGCCACGCTCACCTGGTGCGTCGTGCGGTGCACTCGCTCGGCGGACATGTCCCATTCCTCGCTTCCGGGGTCGGCGGACGGTTCGGGGCGGTGGGTCAGAAGTTGCCCAGGCCGCCGCAGACGTTGAGGGCCTGTGCGGTGATGGACGCGGCGTGCTCGGTGGTCAGGTAGCCGACGAGGCCGGCGACCTCCTCGGGGGTGGAGTAGCGGCCGAGCGGGATCTTCGCCTCGAACTGCTCCAGCACGTCTTCTTGGGTGGTGTTCCAGGCGGCGGCGTAGCCCTGGCGGACCTTCTGGGCCATCGGTGTCTCGACGTAGCCGGGGCAGACCGCGTTGACGGTCACGCCGGTGGGGGCGAGTTCCTTGCCGAGCGCCTTGGTGAAGCCGACGACGCCGTGCTTGGAGGCGGAGTAGGGGGCGCCGAGGACGACGCCCTGCTTCCCGGCGGTCGAGGCGATGTTGATGACGCGTCCGCCGCGGGCGCCGGCCAGGCCGCCGTTCTTGAGGACCTCGCGGGTGAGCAGGAAGACGCTGTTGAGGTTGGTGTCGATGACGTCGTACCAGAGCTCGTCGGTGATGTCGGCGGTCGGGCCGCCGCCGCTGCGGCCGGCGTTGTTGACCAGGACGCTGATCGGGCCGAAGGCCTCGACCGCGGCCCGCACGAGCGCGGCCACGGACGCGGCGGAGCGTACGTCGGCGGCGGTGCCCTCGGCCTGGACGCCGTCCTCGCGCAGGTCCTCGACGGTCTGCTTGACCTGCTCCGGGTTGCGCGCGCAGAGGAAGACGCGGTAGCCGCGGCGCCCGAGGTCGCGGGCGACGGCCAGGCCGATGCCGCTCGTCGCGCCGGTGACCAGGGCGACCGGCCCGGCGGGCGAGGGGGAGGGCGGGGATGACGTCATCGTGTTCTCTCCATTTCCGTGGCGCCGGTTGGGCTGTGTGTCTCGACCGTGTCCTGAACGGCTCGACGACCGCCGGAGGGCCGCTCGAGAGGTGCTGCACCGGCGGCGGCGCGGGGGTGGACGGGGGCGAGCGCCCGGGCGAGCGCCCCGGGGGTCAGCGCCTGGCCGCGGGCCGCGAGGTAGCCGTCGGGCCGTACCAGCGCCCAGGAGCCGGCGCCGGTCAGGCCGAGGGCGGCGCGCAGGGCGCCGTCCGGGTCGGGCAGCGCTCCCGGTCCCGTACGGCTGTTGATGCAGCGCACGGACAGCCAGGCCCCGTACCGGCGGGCCGCCGCCTGCGCCGCGCGCACCGGGACGCTGCCGGTGCGCGCGTGGCCGGGGGCCAGCAGCAGGGACCAGCGCACGTCGCGCAGTTCGCGCAGCAGTGCCTCGCCGGCGGCGGCCGCCGCCGCGCTGGAGACGCGTTCGCCGGGGGCGGGCCCCGGCGAGCGGCGCCGCAGGACGCTGCGGGGCGCGGCGCCGGTGGTCAGCGGGGACCGGGCGTAGTGCAGGCGCAGCCCGGACATGCCGCCCAGCACCTTGCGCTGGATGGCGCGGCGCAGCCACGGCGCGTTGCGTACGAGGGTGAAGACGAGCGGCAGGGCCACCGCGGCCAGGGTGTTCTTGAACTGGACCAGCCAGGTGGCGGTGCGCGTCGAGTCGAGCAGGGCCCGGCCGACCGGGACGCGTTCTTGTCCGTAGGTGTCGAGCAGCGGCCGGCCGGCGTGGCCCCGGTGGACCGCGGCGAGTTTCCAGGCGAGGTTGTACGCCTCCTGGATGCCGGTGTTCATGCCCTGCCCGGAGGCCGGGCTGTGCACATGGGCGGCATCACCCGCGACGAACACGCGGCCCTGGTGCATCCGCGGGACCATGCGCTGCTGGAAGGTGAACACGGACGTCCACTCGGGCTCGCCGACCTCGACGGCGGTGCCCAGGCCCCGGGAGAGCTTGCTGGTGAACCGCTCGGCGGGATCCCGCGTGCCGTGGCCGGCGGGGGCCGTGTCGAGCAGGCGCCAGTGCCCCGGGCGGGCGTAGGGGACCATCATCAGGGCCTGGCCGCCGGTGTGGACCCAGTAGATGGTGTCGGGCGCGAGGTCGGTGCGGACGGGGGCGTCGGCGAGCATCCAGGTGTCGCGGCTCTCGCCGATCAGCGGCAGGCCGAGGGTCTTGCGGACGGTGCTGTGGCCGCCGTCGCAGCCCACGAGCCAGGGCACCGTACAGACTTCCTCGCGCCGCCCGCTCCCCCCGGCACCGGCACCGCTGCCACTGCTGCCGTGGCTGCCGCCGCCGCTGTCACTGCTGCCGTGACTGCTACTGCCGCCGTGGCTGCCGCTGTGGCTGTGGCTGTGGCTGTGGGCCAGCCGTGCTCGTACGCCCGTCGCGTTCTGCTCGAACCCCGCCAGCCGCACGCCCCATTCGACCCGCACGCCGAGCCGGGCGACGGCCTCGCGCAGCACGCTCTCGGTACGGGTCTGCCCGATGATGACGGTGTAGGGGTGGCGGGTGGGCATCGAGGTGTAGTCGGCGTCGAGACGGACCAGGCGCCGGCCGCCGGCGTACATGGTGAAGGCCCGGTTGCGGCGGCCGTGGCGCAGGATCCCGTCAACCGTTCCCATCTGGTCGAAGGTCTCCAGGGTGCGCGGGTGGACGGCGACGGCGCGGCTGGTACGGGAAGGGCCGGGCGCGGCGTCCACGAGCCGCACGCGCAGGCCCCTGCGGGCCAGTTCGTGGGCGGCGGTGAGACCGACGGGCCCGGCTCCGACGACCAGGACGTCGAAACCTGCGCAGACATCAGGACCCCCGGGAACACCGGACCCCTCGGGGACATCAGGACCCCCGTGGGCATCGGGCCCCTCGGGGACGTCAGGACTCTTGTGGGCATCGGGGCCGGTGTGTCCGCCGGGGCCGGCCAGAGCATCGGGACCGTCGGGGCCGGCAGGGACACCGGGGCCGTCGGGGCCGGTGGGTGCGGCGGACGCGGGGCCGGGGCTCGTCACCGGACGGCCGCGGCCGGCACGGCGGCCGGCACGCGGCCCTCTGCGGCGGGGAACTCCCCGGTGGCGGTGCCGCCCTGACGGGGCGGCGGCTCGTGCGCGAAGGTCACCATGGCGGGTCTCCTGTCGGACGGACGGGCAGGGGCGTCGGGCGGGGTCCGGGCGCCGGCAGCAGCGGCGGCGTGGGCGGCGGCTTCGGCGGCGGCGCGGGCGCGCACGGTGTGCCGCAGCGCCTGCCGTTCGGGTTTGCCGGTGCTGGTGCGGGGCACGGCGCCCAGGGCCTCGACCCGGTGGATCCGCTCGCCGGGGGCGAGCCGCCGGTTGGCGTCCTCGGCGATCGACTCCAGCGTGCCGAGCGTGCCGGGGCGGCCGGGGGTGCCGGGCGCGGTGTGCGGATCGGGCGGATCGTTCAGGACGATGCCCGCCCATACGACAGCGCCGTGCTCCGCGTCCGGCCAGGCGACGACGGCGCAGTCGGCGACCCGCGGGTCCTCGTTGATGACCCGCTCGACGCCGGTCGGCGACACGAGTTGGTCGTCGCAGGTGAAGACGTCGCCGATCCGGTCCACCAGGTACAGGCGGCCGTCCTCGTCGAGCAGGCCGATGTCGCCGGTGGACAACCAGCCCTGCGCGTCGATGGGGGACGGCTCGTCGTCGTCCAGGTAGCCGGCCATCACCTGGGGTCCGCGCACCTGCACTTCACCCGGGCACCGTGGCGCGGCGCTCTCGCCCGAGCGGAGGTCCACGACCCGGCACTGGGTGCCGGGCAGGGGCGGGCCGACGGCGCCGGGCAGGGCCGGGTCGTGGGGGCGCTGCATATGGGAGAGCGGGGAGAGTTCGGCCAGGCCGTAGCCCTGGACGACGGGGACGCCGAGTGCCTGCCCCAGGCGGCGGGCTGCCTCGGGTGCCAGCGCGGTGCCGCCGGACATGACCGCGGTCAGCCGGGGGCCCGCCGGGATTCCCTCCCTGGGCGTGTCCAGCCGCGGGTCGGCGGCGAGGCGGTGCAGCCGGGCGGGCAGCCCGTAGTAGTGGGTGGCGCCCGCCCGGGCGGCCAGGGCGAGCGAGGCCACCGGGTCCGGGTCGTGGCACAGGATTTGTGAAGCGCCCGCGTACACCGCGGAGTTGAGGTGCATCAGATGGAACAGCGGCAGGTGGTTGAGGGTGACCGAGCCGGGTCCCAGGCGCTGGGCCAGGGCGGTCTGGGCGGCGTTGGCGACGAGGTTGCGGTGGGTGAGCCGGACTCCCCTGGGGCGGCCGGTGGTCCCGGTGGTGAACTGCAGGCAGACCACCGCGGACAGGTCGGGTGCCTGTTCGTAGAGGTCGGCGGACACCGCGTCCAGGGCCGTGTGCAGCGCGAGGGTGCCCTCGGGAAGAAGCCCGCCGGCATCGGTGTCGGGGTCGGCGTCGGTGACCAGGACGGTGTGCAGCAGGGGCAGCCGGGCGCGGATTCCCGCCAGCCGCCCGGCGACGGCTGCCGGGACCAGGGCGATCTCGATGCCGGCGGCGGCGCACAGGTGGTGCAGGGTGCTCTCGTCGGCCAGCGGATTGATCAGGGCGACGGTGCTGCCGCTGCGGCTCGTGCCGTAGACGGCGGCGGGGAAGCAGGCATCGAGGGATGCGGCCACCCCGACCACCACTCCCCTACGGCCGGCCGCACGGGTGGCGAGGAAACGGGCGATCCTGTCGGCGTGGGCGTCGAGCTGCCCGAAGGTGACGGTGCCCCGCCCGGTCGTGAGGGCGGGCGCGCGGGGGGCGCGTGCGGCGGCGCGGCGCAGGAGTCCGTCCAGCGGCAGTTGCGGACACGTGAAATGCGGCACGGCGTGCGGCCCCTCTCCGAGGGTCGACTCCGGCGGGTCGACGGGCTGGCTGACGTGGTGGTACGCCCCACGCTCGGCGCCGCGGCTCGAGAGATGTTCGAAACCCGCTCGATCCCGGCCGCAGAACGTGACGGGAACCGGCACAGCCCACCGCCGCCTCACCACCGGGCAGCCGCCCCGGCCGAGCCCGGCGAACTCGCCCCGCACCCCTGCCCGTCCGGATGCGCCGCCCGGCCCGCGCGGAGGCGGCAGCGCACGCCGGACCGGACGGCTCGGGGGCGCGCCGGGCCGCGGGCGATGCGCGATGGGCGTTGCGCGATGGGCGTTGCGCGTTGCGCGTTGCGCGTTGGGCGTTGCGCGTTGGGCGTTGCGCGTTGGGCGGCGTCCTCGGTGGGCGGACACCTTCACCGAGGACGCCGCCCTCGCCGTACCGGCACGGCACGGCGCGGCAGGGCGCGGCAGGGCAGGGCGCGGCAGGGGCGTTGTGCGAGGTGGTGGGGCGCCCGGACGGGGCTGCGGGGTGTGCGCTGCGGGACGGTCAACGCCTCGGTGGCCGGCGGCTTCTGGCGTACGCACCGAGTGCGCGGGACGCGCGGACATGCGGGTGCCCGGACACGTGGGCCCGCGGACATGCAGGTGCGCGGACATGCGGGTGCGCGGACATGCGGGTGCGTGGCGTCGGCAACGGGCTGCCCGGGCCAGCCCGCAGGGGCAATCGGGGCGGCCCGGAGCCAGGGGTCGGGGCGGCCCGGAGCCAGGGGTCGGGGCGGCCCGCGGTCAGGGGGCGGGGCTGGGTTTGTTCAGGCCAGGCAGCAGAGCGGGGCGCCGTTGAACTCGGTCATCTCCTCGAGTGCGGCGTGCTTCTCGGCCACGGGCAGCGGGGCGTCGGCGGGCAGTCCCTGGAGTTCGGCGTAGGCGCGGCGGAGGTTGGCGGACAGCCGCTCGGGGTCCAGGAGGTCCGCGTAGCGTCCCAGGTGTGCGCCCCGCGCCGTCTGCAGCGGGGTCCGGCCGGCCCGTACGCCGTCCTGCGCGAGCCGGTGCACCAGGCGCAGGTAGCCCTCGACGGCGTCGAACACCTCGGGGCCGCACACCGGTCCGTGGCCGGGTACGACGGTGGTGGCGCCGAAGGCGCGCAGCCGCTCGATCGCGGCCAGGGATCCGGTGAGCGAGCCCATCAGGAAGAAGGGGGTCACTCCGTTCATGGCGAGATCGCCGGTGAACAGGACTTTTTGGCCGGGCAGCCAGACCACGGTGTCGTTGGAGGTGTGGGCGGGTCCGATGTGCTCCAGTTCGGCGCGGAGCGCGCCGACGTGGAGGGTGAGGCGGTCCCGGTAGGTCACGGTGGGCGGCGCGAGGCGGATGTGGCCCCACTGCACGTGGGGCCACAGGCTCTTCAGGTGCAGCCCGGCCGCGGTCATCTCGGTGCGGGTGCGCTCGTGGCCGATCACGAGGGCCTCGGGGAAGACGAAGTTGCCGAAGGCGTGGTCGCCGTGGAAGTGCGTGGTGACCACGGTGCGCGGCGGCGCCGGGTTCAGGTCGAGTGCGGTGGCCCGCAGATGGCGGGCCCGGGTCTCGGTCGCGGCGGTGTCGACGAGGGCGCTCTGGCCGCCGGAGACGAGGATGCCCGCGTTGTTCAGGCACCAGCCGCCGGGCAGCTGGAGATAGGCGTGCACGCCTTCGGCGATCTCGGTGACGCGGCCGGCCGGGGCGGGGGCGGTCACCGGGGTGCAGGCAGGGGGGCTGGGGCGCACGCCGGTCTCCTCACGCAGTTCTCGGTCCGGTGAGCCTGCCGTGTCCGCCTCGCGGCGCGGTGGACAGCGGCCGAACCCGGCGCGCGCGAGCGGCTCTCGAGCGGTTGTCGACCGTTGCCTAAGAGCGTTGCGCCAAAGCCGGTCCACCGGGCGAGGGAGCCAGGATGAGCGAGCGCCGATGGCCGTCGCGTCTGCTGCGGCGGGTCTGGTCCGGACTCGCCGCCGCGGGAACGCACTACGTGGCGAGTGAGATGAACCGGGCGCGTGCACCGCACGCGCCGCTGGCGCGGCCTCCCGAGGGCCACCCCGAGCGGCTGCGCCCGGATGTGCCGCTCAGCTCGCTGGAACTGGCCCTGGTCCGGGAGCTGGACATCCGCTGGCGTTCCCGCGCCGAGAGCTGAAGGCAGCAACAGCGCGAGCGGCAGCGGCGGTTGAACGGATCCGCCCCCGGTGAAGGGGGCCGGATCCGGGGCGGTCCGTGGGGTGAGGACGCCGGGGCCGGCCATGCCCGCGCAGACGCAGGCGCCGATGCCGGCAGACTCCGGCACAGGCACAGGCACAGGCACAGGCACAGGCCCGGGCGGGTCCCGGACCCCGCCCGGGCAGCCGCGGCCTGCGACGGCAGGCGGACCGTCGCACGGGCACCGGCACGGGCACCGACGCCGATGCGGGCGCGGGCGCGGGTGCCGGCCCGGACACGGGTGCGGGTGTTGTGCCCCGCCTGCCCGGCCCGGGCAGGTTCCCGGCCTGCCCGGTTCCCGGTCTGGCCGGTCTGGCCGGTCGTGGTTCAGGCGGCGGCCTGGGCGGCGGACAGTGCTCCGTTGACCAGGGTGAGGAAGGCGCGGGGTGTGTCGGCCTCCTCGAGTGCGTCCTCGTCCAGGGTGATCGCGTGGTCCCGCTCGATGTGGCCGGCGGTCTGCAGGATGGCGAGCGAGTCGTAGCCCAGTTCCATGAACGGGACGTCGATGACGTCGCCGTCCAGGTCGACGCCTTCCTCCTCGCCGGCGCACTCGCGCAGCAGGGTCTTCAGGTCGCTGAGTTCAAGGCGGTTCATGATCTCTCCGTTCGGTTGTGCGGGCGGGTCGGCGGGCGGGGGGCAGCGGGCGGGGGCGGCGGGCGCTCAGGGCGGCCGGTGGTGGGGCGGCCGGGGGCGAAGGGCGGGTGCGGGGCGGGTCGTGGGCGCGCTCACGGGTGTCCTGCGGCCGGCCGGGGTGCGGGCGCGGCACGCTGTGCCGCGCGGTGTGCGGCGCGGCAGGCCTGCCCGAGGAGGCGGGGCAGTTCCGGGCGGTGTACGAAGAAGTGGTCGCCCGGCACCGTACGGCGTACGAGGCGGTCGCTGGTCCACTGCTGCCAGCCGTCCAGGGCGGCGGGGCCGACCACGGGGTCCTCGCGGCCGCCGACGGCGAGCACGGGCACCGGCAGGGGGCCGCGTGCGGCGTCGTCGTCGACGGCGGCGGCGCGCAGTGCGCGGGCCAGGGTGAGGTCGTCGCGCAGCACGGGCAGGACGGTGCGGTGCCAGATGCTGCCGCCCCCGGCGAGCGGTCCGCCGGGGGCGGCGTCCAGTGTGCCGACGAAGCTGAGCAGTTGCGTGTCGCTGATGTCGTCGGGTGCGGTGGTGCGGGCGGGGGTGTGGGGGGCGGGGCAGGCGCCGAGGGCCAGCAGTGCGGGTGCGGGCCGGCCGGCGTCGAGCAGGGCACGGGTGAGGGTGTAGGCGACCATGGCGCCCAGGCTGTGCCCGTACAGCGCGTACGGGCCCTGGCCGGCGGCGTCGGCGAGGGGGCCGAGCAGGTCGGCCAGCAGCCCGTCGCGGTCGGTCGTGCGGGGCTCGCGCCGGCGGCTGCCGCGCCCCGGCAGCGGCAGCGGGACGATGTCGATGCCGGGGCCGCAGTGGTGCTGCCAGCGGCCGAAGCCCGACACCCCGGCGCCGGCGTGCGCGAAGCAGTACAGCCTTACGTCCATGGTCGAAGCGTTGCCGACTCCTCTGGAGAACGGCTTGAACCGGACGTCTCTCAGGCGGCGTACAGGTCGAACGTGGAGGAGCGGTGCGGTCCGCGCAGGATGTCGAGTTTGGGGTCGACGGCGAGCATGGCGTGGTGCAGGCGCTGCAGCTGCGGTGCGGGTTCGACGCCGAGTTCCTCGATGAGCCGGCTGCGCAGCCGCTGGTAGACGCCGAGGGCGGCGGCCTGCCGGCCGGAGCGGTAGAGCGCGACCATGGCCTGGGAGTGCAGTCCCTCGTGCTGCGGGTGACGGGCGATCAGGTCGGTGAGTTCGGCGATGACCTCGACGTGCCGGCCCAGGCGCAGGTCGGCGTCGATGCGGCGTTCGCGGGTGACCAGGCGGCTCTCCTCCAGCCGCATGACCTCGATGGACAGGATGGGGCCGACGCGCACGTCGACCAGGGCGGGGCCCTGCCACAGGTCCAGGGCTGCCCGGTAGGCGCCGGCGGCCTGTTCGTCCTCGTCGTGGGCCTGCTGTCCCTGGGTCACCAGCCGTTCGTACTCGCGTACGTCGACGGCTTCGCCGGGTATCTGGAGCAGGTAGCCGCCGTGCCGGGTGGCCAGTACGTCCTTGGCGGCGCCGGGTGCGCCGGGTCCCATGGCCGTGCCCAGCCTGCGGCGGAGCTGGAGGATGTAGGTCTGCAGGGTGGTGAGCGCGCTCTGCGGCAGGTCGGTGCCCCAGATCTCCTCCATGAGGGTGGGTACGGGCACGACCCGTCCCGGGTAGAGCGCGAGCAGTGCGAGGATCTGCCGTGGCTTGCCCGCCGTCGGAACGATCGACATCCCGTTGACGGCGGCACTCAACGGACCCAGAACCTGAATCTTCATGGTCTCCTCCGTACTGGTATCCAATTGAGCGTCGATTTTGCGCCGCCGATAGAATTCCTGTCTTTTCCTCACAAGCCGGGGGCGAGACGAACCGTAGCCTCTCTCAGCCTTTCGCGGCGTCATCCTCCAGACGCCTTCGAGCAGTTCTCCACACATCACTTCCTGACAAGGTGCTGACATCGGGCTGACCCTTTCTTAGGGGTGTCCCGCAGGGCCTTCCGGAAAATTCGGGACGCTATTAGCTTCCTCTTCCATGGACAATCGTGGGCAGGGCGGTGCGGAGGCGGGCGCGGATCCGTTGACCCGGCAGGTGCTGCGCGAGATGGCGGCCCGTACCGCGCGGGCTGGGCCGTTGGAAGGTCCGGGCGGCGGGGCGAAGGAGCAGGAGAGCGACGGCGGGTGCGGGTGCGGGCCGGATGCGGCCGGCACGCTGCGGCTGCTGGCCGCGTGGCACCGGCGCGGGACCGAGGTCGGCTTTCCCGAGCTGACGGCCGTCCCGCACCCGGCCGCCGGCAGGAGCTGACACCCGCCCCGGCGACGGGAGTTGACCGTCGTCCGCCTCGGTGACGGGAGTTGACCGTCCCGCCCTGGTGACGGGGGCTCACCGTCTGTCCTGGTGTCGGGAGTTGGCTGTCTGCCCCTGATGACGGGGGGTTCGCAGTCTGCCCCGGTGTAACGGGAGTTGGCCGTCGCCCCGGTGACGGGGGGCCGATCGTCGCCCCGGTGACGGGGGCTCACCGTCAGCCCCGGTGACGGGAGTTGGCCGTCCGTCCCGGTGACGGGGGCCGGCAGTCCGTCCGGCCGGCGGGGGCCGGTGTCCGTCCCGGTGGCGGGGGCCGGCCGTGCGTCGGCGGGGTGCTCCCCCGCCCGTGCGGGGTGGGCGGTGGGCGGCCTCGAGGCCGCGCACACGGTTCCTCGAGGCCCGCTCGTGTTTGTCCCGCAGTCGCCCCGATCCGTCTATGGTCCGGTGACCGAAGAGGTTTTCAGGGTTTTCCGGGAAGCCGGAAAGGATCACGGGACGGAGCCCCATGGAATTCGGCGTGAACTTTTTCCCGGCCGTCGACCCGGCGCGGAAGAGTGCGGGCACCTATTACGACGAGAGTCTTCAGCTGGTCGAGCTCGCCGAGGAACTGGGATTCGAGCACGTCCGGGCCGGCGAGCATTACGGTTCCGCCTGCGGCGGCTACAGCCCCGACCCGGTCGTGTTCCTGACGGCGGCGGCCGCGCAGACCCGCCGGCTGCGGCTGGTGGCCGGTGCGGCCGTCTCCTCCTTCGCCCATCCCGTGCAGATCGCCGCGCGTCTGGCCCTGCTCGACAACCTCTCGCACGGGCGTCTGGACGCCGGCTTCGGCCCCGGTGCGCGGGCAGCGGAGCGGGAGCTGTTCGGTGTGCCGGTCAGGGAGTGCCGCACCCGGGTGAGCGAGACCGTCGAGGCGTGCATCGCCCTGTGGAGCGGGGCGGAGGTCCGCTTCGAGGGCGACGTGCACCGCTTCGGCCCGGTGACCGGTTTCCCGCTGCCCCACCAGCGCCCGCATCCGCCGGTGTTCCTGGCGCCGGCGGACGCCCGGGCGTGTGCCCGGGCGGGCGCGCTGGGCCACCACCTGCAGCTGGCCCCCGCCGCGGCGGGGCGCCGGCAGCTGGCCGGGATGGCCGGGGCCTACCGGGCGGCGCGCCGCGCCGCGGGCCACCGGGGCGAGGGGCGCATCCAGCTCACGTACACCTGTTACCTCGGCACGAACCGGGACGTGACCCTGGCCAGGGCCCGGGCCGGCGAGTACCACCGCGCGCAGCTGACGGCCGCCGCCGCCTCGCGTCCCGGTCAGCGTCCGCTGCCCGGGACGCCGGGCCCCTCGGTGCGCGGCTACGACTTCGACCGGGCGCTGGCCGGCCACCAGGTCCTGGCCGGCACGCCCGACGACGTGCGCGCGCAGATCGGGACGATCCGTGCCCGGTACGGTTCCGGCATCTGTCTGAGCCTGCAGTTCAACCCGGGCCATCTGCCCTACGGGCGCGCCGTGCGGGCCATGGAACTGTTCGCCGCCGAGGTCGCCCCCGCCTTCCCCGGTGACGGCGCCGTCCCTGCGGCCGTGGCCGGGCCGGCCGCCGCGTGAGCGGGCCGGCCCGCACGACACACACGGCACAGAACGGCTCCGCGCGGAACAGGACGCCCTGATGCGCCGCTTCGACCAGCTCCTCGCCCGGCGGGCGGCGGGCCGGTAGACGGCGCGGGCGCCGGACGCTGAACCCGGTATGCCTTGCCGGCCTGTGCCGTTGGCGTGCCGGCGCGGCGCCGGCCTGCGATCCGGTACCCCGGGGTTCCCGCCCGGCCCGGCGCGCATCCGGCACGGCCGGTCCCTGGAGATGCGGGTGCCGGGGCTGTGCGGAGCGAACCCCGGTCAGCCGTCGCGCGGGTCAGCCGTCCCGATGAGCCGCTCGGCGATGTCGTCCGCCCACTCCGTGGGGCCACCGGCGCAGCTCGGCGATCACCTTGCCGTCAAGGCCATGGCCATACGCGGCGAATTCGCTGTCTCCGGTCCAGTCCGCGCCGACGAGGCGGGCCTGGAGGTCCGTGAGGAGAAGGCGTCGCGAGCGTGCCGCCGGCCGGGCGGGCATGGTGGCCCCTCCCTCCCGGACGGGGGGTGATCGGGAGGGAGGGGTGCCTGGGGGGGGCGCGCGACAGGAAGGCCTTGCCCGCGTAGAAGACATCGGCGTCGTGCCCGAACGCGGTGCGCCAGGCACGCGCCCGCTCCCGGAAG
>NZ_JBEXNW010000066.1:0-21056 GCF_040611295.1 Streptomyces sp. NPDC002935 | reverse complement strand
CCCGGGGGGGGCGGGGGGGGTCGGCCCCCCTGCCCCTTGCCTGCGGGGTCGCGGGGGGGGGGGGGGGGGGGGGGGGGGGGGGCGCGCCCGGCCCCCCCCCCCCCCCCCCGCCGTTCATGGGGGCGGGAGGGAAGGATCAGAGGTGGCGTCGTCGCTCTGCGGCATGGCTGTCGTACCGTTCACGGGCGTCCGACGCGGCCTTCCGCGAGGCGACTTCGGCGACCGGTACGTCCCACCAGGCCGCGGCGGGCGGCGCGGTGGGCGTCGGGTCGGTCTCGACGTAGACGCAGGTCGGCCGGTCCGAGGCGCGCGCCGCGACGAGCGCGTCACGCAGTTCCCCTACGGTCTTGGCGCGGAGGACGTCCATGCCGAGGCTGGCGGCGTTGGCGGCGAGGTCGACGGGGAGCGGGTCTCCGGTGAACGAGCCGTCGGGGGCGCGGTAACGGTAGGCGGTGCCGAAGCGTTCGCCGCCGGTCTCCTCGGACAGGCCGCCGATGGAGGCGTATCCGTGGTTCTGGATGAGGACCAGGTTGACGGGCAGGCCCTCCTGGACGGCGGTGACGATCTCGGTCGGCATCATCAGATACGTGCCGTCGCCGACGAGGGACCACACCGGCGTGCCCGGGGCGGCCAGTTGGACGCCGATGCCGGCCGGGATCTCGTAGCCCATGCAGGAGTAGCCGTACTCCAGGTGGTACTGGCGCGGACCGCGCGCCCGCCACAGTTTGTGCAGGTCGCCGGGGAGTGAGCCGGCCGCGTTGATGACCACGTCATCGTCGCCGACGACCGCGTCCAGAGCGCCGAGGACTTGGGGCTGGGTGGGCACCGCGGTGTCGTCCGCGGCGTAGGCCGCCTCCACGACCGCGTCCCAACGCGCCCTGCCCACACGGTACTCGGCCTCGTAGGCGGGGTCGACGCGATGGCCGGCCAGTGCCTCCGTCAGGGCCGCGAGGCCGGTCCGGGCGTCCGCGACCAGGGTGCGGGCGGCCAGTTTGTGGGCGTCGAAGGCGGTGATGTTGAGGTTGACGAACCGGACGTCCGGCCGCTGGAACAGCGTGCTGGAGGCTGTGGTGAAGTCGCTGTACCGGGTGCCGACGCCGATGATCAGGTCGGCGGTTCGGGCGATGTCGTCACAGACGGCGGTACCGGTGTGGCCGATGCCGCCGAGGTCGGCGGGGTGATCGTGCCGCAGCGATCCCTTGCCGGCCTGGGTCGAGGCGACCGGGATGCCGGTGGCGTCCACCAGGGCCTTGAGCGCCTCCTCGGCCTCGCTGTGGTGAACTCCCCCTCCGGCGACGATCAGCGGGCGCCGCGCGGCGCGGATCGCCCGGACGGCGGCGGCGAGTTCGACCGGGTCCGGCGCGGGACGGCGTACGGGCCAGACGCGTTGGGCGAAGAACTCCTCGGGCCAGTCGTACGCCTCCGCCTGCACGTCCTGCGGCAGGGCGAGGGTGACGGCGCCGGTCTCGGCCGGGTCGGCGAGGACCCGCATCGCGTTCAGGGCGGACGGGATCAGCGATTCCGGGCGCGTGATGCGGTCGAAGTACCTCGACACGGGGCGCAGGGTGTCGTTGACGGAGACGTCGGCCTCGACAGGGTGTTCCAGCTGCTGGAGCAGAGGGTCGGCGGGCCGCGTCGCGAAGTAGTCGCCGGGCAGCAGGAGTACGGGGAGACGGTTGATCGTCGCGAGTGCCGCGCCGGTGACGAGGTTGGTGGCGCCGGGGCCGATGGACGTGGTGACGGCCTGCGCGGAGAGGCGGTTGAGCTGGCGCGCGTGAGCGACCGCCGCGTGCACCATGGCCTGTTCGTTGCGGCCCTGGTGGAAGGGCATTGTGTCCTCGCCGGCCTCCAGGAGCGCCTGGCCGATTCCCGCCACATTGCCGTGCCCGAAGATTCCCCAGGTCCCGGTGATCAGCCGGTGGCGTACACCGTCGCGCTCGCTGTACTGCGCGGACAGGAAGCGCACCAGGGCCTGGGCTGTCGTCAGACGGCGGGTGGTCGTGCTCATCAGGACCTCTCGGGAGCGGTGTAGAGGGGCAGTCGCGGGTCGACCGGCTGCTCGGGCCAGGTGGTGCGGATCCAGGCGTGGTCGGGGTGGTCGCGGATCAGCCAGGCGCGGTCGGGGTCCGGGCCCGCCATGACGTTGAGGTAGTACATGTCGTGTCCCGGCACGGCCATGGAGGGGCCGTGCCAGCCGTCCGGGATGAGCACGACGTCGCCGTCACGCACCTCGGCGAGGACGTCCGTGCCGGTGCCGTTCCCGGAGGGCGAGACGCGCTGGTAGCCGAGACCGGGGGTGCCTTCGTGGGCGGCGAACTCGAAGTAGTAGATCTCCTCCAGCTCGGACTCCTCGCCGGGCCGGTGCTCCTCGTGCTTGTGCGGCGGGAAGGAGGACCAGTTGCCGCCGGGTGTGATCACCTCGACGGCGATGAGCCTGTCGCAGTCGAAGACCCCTGCCGCGCCGAAGTTGTTGACCTGGCGGGAGCAGTTGCCGGTGCCGCGCAGCTCGACCGGTACGGAGGAGGCGGGCGCGTGACGGGCCGGGAGCCTGCGGGTGCAGCGGGCGCCGGTGAGCGCGAACCTGCCGCCGTCGCGGGAGCCGATGGAGACCTCCGCGTCGCGAGGGACGTACGCGAAGTCGGTCACCCCGTCGAACACGCCTGCGCGCCCGGCCAGTTGGAACGACGTGCCGTCGACGGCGACGGTGCAGCCGCCCGCCAGCGGGAGCACGATCCACTCACTGTCGCCGGTGTCGAAGGTGTGCCGGCCGCCGGGCGGCAGTTCCAGCACCCGCAGGGCGGCGTGGCCCCAGCCGGCCGTCGTGGGCGTGACCTCGACGGCGTAGACGTCGGTGCCGGCCTGGCCGGCGGGCAGATGGTGCGTGCTGGTCATCGAGGGGCTCCTGTACGGGGGTTCACGGTGACTCCGGGACGGCATCGTCGGCGCTGCGGTGGCCGTGGTGGCGGCGTTCAGAGCAGGCCGACCGCGGTGTCCACCGCTGTCTCCACGCTGCCCTCGGCGGGGTAGAGCAGGGAACGCCCGACGACCATGCCCTGGACGGTGGGCAGCCGCAGCGCCTTGCGCCATCTCTCGTAGGCGCCCTCCTGGTCCGTGCCGACCTCTCCGCCGAGCAGTACGGCGGGCAGGGTGGAGGCCTCCAGGACCTCGGCCATGTCGTCGGGGTCGCTGGTGACGGGCAGTTTGAGCCAGGTGTACGCCGACGTTCCGCCGAGGCCCGAGGCGATGGCGATGGACCGGGTGACGGCCTCGGCGCTCAGGTCGTTGCGGACCGCCCCCGTGCCGTTCTCCCGGCGGGATATGAACGGCTCTACGAACAGGGGCAGTCGGCGTGCCGCCATGTCGTCGACGGCGCGGGCAGTGGCCTCCAGGGTCGCGAGGGAGCCGGGGTCGTCGTAGTCGATGCGCAGCAGGAGCTTTCCGGCGTCGAAGCGGAGCCGCTCGATGTCCTCGGCGCGGTGACCGGTGAAGCGGTCGTCCATCTCGAAGGAGGCGCCGGCGAGTCCGCCGCGGTTCATGGAGCCCATCACGACCTTCTCCTCCAGGACCCCGAGCAGCAGCAGGTCCTCCAGGATGTCGGCGGTCGCGAGCACCCCGTCGACGCCGGGCCGGGACAGGGCCACGCAGAGGCGTTCGAGGAGGTCGGCGCGGTTGGCCATGGCGAGCCGGTGGTCGCCGACGCCGAGGGCGCCGCGGGCCGGGTGGTCGGCGGCCACGATCATCAGGCGGCCGGTGTCGCCGATCAGCGGGCGGCGGACCCGGCGGGCGGCCGCTTCGGCGAAGGCCTCCGGGTGCCGGGCGCGCACCGTGACGAGGTCGGGGATGCTGATACTCAAGTCAGGCTCCGTTCAGGGGTGGCGTCGGTCCGCCCGGTCAAGCACGTGCGAGGAGGTTCTCGACCTCGGACTCGGTCGGCATCGCGGAGGAGCAGGCCAGACGGGAGGCGACGAGCGCCCCGGCGGCGTTGGCGTACCGGACGGTCCGCTCCAACTCCCAGCCGGACAGCAGGCCGTGGCAGAGGGAACCGCCGAACGCGTCGCCCGCGCCGAGGCCGTTGACGACCTCCACCGGCACCGGCGGGATCTCGGCCTCGGTGCCGTCGCGGTGGACGGCCAGCACTCCCTTGGGGCCCTGTTTCACGACGGCCAGTTCGACTCCGGCGTCGAGGAGCGCCCGGGCGCAGGCCCGCGGTTCGCGTACTCCGGTGGCGATCTCGCACTCGTCGAGGTTGCCGACGGCGACCGTGGCGTGCCGCAGCGCCTCGGCGTAGTAGGGGCGCGCCGCCTCCGGTCCGCGGCTGCCCGTGTCGCCGCTGCCCGTGTCGCCGCTGTCGCCGCTGCCGCTGTCGCCGTGCCAGAACATCGGGCGCCAGTCGAGGTCGAAGACGGTGATGCCGGTCCTGGCGCGGGCCTTCAGGGCGGCGAGGGTGGCCGAGCGGCTGGGTTCCTCGCTCAGGCCGGTCCCGGTGATCCAGAAGACGCGGGCCGCGCGGATGGCGAAGTAGTCCAGCTCGTCGGTGCGGATCTCCAGGTCGGGCGCCTTGGGCTGCCGGTAGAAGTACAGCGGGAAGTCGTCCGGCGGGAAGATCTCGCAGAACGTGACCGGCGTCGGGTACGCGGGGACGGGGGTGACCCAGCGGTCGTCGACGCCGAACTCCTTGAGCTGCTCGTGGAGATAGGTGCCGAAGGGGTCCTGTCCGGTCCGGGTGATCACCGCTGCGGACCGGCCCAGGCGTGCGGCGGCCACGGCGACGTTGGCGGCCGAGCCGCCGAGGAACTTTCCGAAGGACTCGACCTGGGCGAGCGGCACACCCGTCTGGAGCGGATACAGGTCGACGCCGATGCGTCCCATGGTGATGAGGTCGAAGGCCTCGGCGGTCTCGACGGCGGCGACCCGGGGTACAGCGGACTCAGGCATGCGTGACGCTCCTGATGCGTGGGGTGCGGGCAACGGGGCGCCCGAGCCCCTCAGGTGTAGGACGCCCGCCTCCCCTCTGTCAAGACTTTGTACGGACATTCGGACCTGCTCCTGAAATGATGTCTTAACAAAGTATTGACAGGTGGGTGCAACAGGGACTTGTATCCCGTCCCAACGAAACCGCCGCTTCAACGGATCACGCCCGGACCTGCCGTCCGGGTCCCGCACGGGCCCCGCGCCCCGCGCCGTCCCGTTCCCTTTCCCCCGGTCGCACAGTGAGGTGCTGGAAAGATGGATCGCACGTTCCACCCCCGTTCCCGGAGAATCGCCCCCCTCGTGGCCCTGGCCGCGGCGTCCGCACTGCTCGCCGCCGGCTGCTCCAGCAGCTCGGGCGGCAAGAAGTCCGAGGAGAACGGGGACAGTGCCGCCGCGGGCAAGGCGAACACACCCCAGATGAGGGTCGCCCTGGTGACCCATCAGGCGCCCGGCGACACGTTCTGGGACATCGTCCGCAAGGGCGCCGAGGCCGCCGCCGCCAAGGACAACATCAAGCTCGTCTACTCCGCCGACCCGAACGCGGGGAGTCAGGCCAACCTGGTCCAGAACGCGATCGACCAGAAGGTCGACGGCATCGCGATCACCCTGGCCAAGCCGGACGCCATGAAGGACGTGGTGGGCAAGGCGACTTCGGCCGGGATACCCGTCGTGGGTCTCAACTCGGGTCTCAGCGACTGGAAGAAGCTGGGCCTGACGGAGTTCTTCGGCCAGGACGAGACCGTCGCGGGCGAGGCGCTCGGCAAGAGGCTGAACTCGGAAGGCGCCAAGAAGGTCGTCTGCGTGGTCCAGGAACAGGGCAACATCGGCCTCACCCAGCGCTGCGACGGCGTGAAGAAGACCTTCAGCGGCTCCACGGAGAACCTGTACGTCAACGGCACCGACATGCCGTCCGTGAAGTCCACGATCACCGCGAAGCTCAAGCAGGACAAGGCGATCGACTACGTCGTCACGCTCGGCGCCCCGTACGCCCTGACCTCGGTCCAGTCGATCGGTGACGCCGGGAGCAAGGCGAAGGTCGCCACGTTCGACCTCAACAAGGACCTCACCGGCGCCATCAGCAAGGGCACCATCCAGTTCGCCGTCGACCAGCAGCCCTACCTCCAGGGCTACTTGGCGATCGACTCGCTGTGGCTCTACAAGACCAACGGCAACTACAGCGGAGGCGGCGAGCAGCCGGTCCTGACCGGTCCGGCCTTCGTCGACAAGAGCAACGTCGACGCCGTCGCCAAGTTCGCCTCGAAGGGCACTCGGTGATGGGCATGGCCCAACAGGCCGACCCGGCGGTGTCCGCACCGCCGGCCCCCGGCCCCCGGAAGACCGACGGGCGGACGGCGCGGCGCCCTCTGGCGCTGCGGCTGCTCGCCCGGCCCGAGGTCGGGGTGTTCCTCGGCGCCGTCGCCGTGTTCGTCTTCTTCCTGATCGCGGCGCCGTCGGTACGCTCCGGCGGCTCGATGGCGACCGTGCTCTACCAGTCGTCGACGATCGGCATCATGGCGCTGCCCGTGGCACTACTGATGATCGGCGGCGAATTCGACCTGTCCGCCGGTGTCGCGGTGATCACCTCGGCGCTGACCGCCGGCATGCTCAGCTACCAACTCAGCATGAACGTCTGGGCCGGTGTGATCGTCGCGCTCGTCGTCTCCCTCGCGATCGGGGCGTTCAACGGCTGGATGATGGTGCGCACCGGGCTGCCGAGCTTCCTGGTGACACTCGGGACGTTCCTGATCCTGCAGGGCGTGAACCTCGCCGTCACCAAGCTGGTCACCGGCAACGTCGCCACCGACGACATCAGCGACATGGACGGTTTCGGCCAGGCGAAGAAGGTCTTCGCCTCGTCGTTCGACGTCGGCGGCGTCCAGGTGAAGATCACCATCGTGTGGTGGCTGGTGTTCGCGGCGCTGGCCACCTGGGTGCTGCTGCGTACCAAGTACGGCAACTGGGTCTTCGCGGTCGGCGGCAACCAGGACAGCGCCCGCGCGGTCGGTGTCCCGGTGACCTTCACCAAGATCACACTGTTCATGACGGTCGGCTTCGGCGGCTGGTTCGTCGGCATGCACCAGCTGTTCTCGTTCAACACGGTGCAGTCGGGCGAGGGCGTCGGCCAGGAGCTGATCTACATCGCCGCGGCGGTGATCGGGGGCTGTCTGCTCACCGGCGGCTACGGCTCCGCGATCGGCCCGGTCTTCGGCGCCTTCATGTTCGGCATGGTGAACCAGGGCATCGTCTACGCCGGCTGGAACCCCGACTGGTTCAAGGCGTTCCTCGGCGTGATGCTGCTCGGCGCCACGCTCATCAATCTGTGGGTCCGCCGCACGGCGACCCGGAGGTGAACCGACCCATGACAACCAACGGATCCGGAACCGCGGGCGCCGTCCTCCCGGACACTCCCCCCGGCGACGGCACCGCCGCGATCGTCGAACTGCGCGGCGCCGGCAAGTCGTACGGCAACATCCGCGCCCTGCACGGCGTCTCCCTGGCCGTCCGCCCCGGCCGGGTGACCTGCGTCCTCGGCGACAACGGCGCCGGCAAGTCCACCCTCATCAAGATCATCTCGGGGCTGCACCAGCACAGCGAGGGCGAGTTCCTCGTGGACGGCACGGCGGTGCGTTTCGGTACCCCGCGCGAGGCCCTCGCCAAGGGCATCGCCACCGTCTACCAGGACCTCGCGACGGTCCCGTTGATGCCGGTGTGGCGGAACTTCTTCCTCGGCTCCGAGATGACCAAGGGCCCCTGGCCCGTACGCCGTCTCGACATCGCGCGGATGAAGCGGACCGCCGACGAGGAACTGCGCAACATGGGCATCGTCCTCGACGACCTCGACCAGCCGATCGGCACGCTCTCCGGCGGCCAGCGCCAGTCCGTGGCCATCGCCCGTGCCGTCTACTTCGGCGCCCGCGTCCTCATCCTCGACGAACCGACCGCCGCACTGGGCGTCAAGCAGTCCGGTGTCGTCCTGAAGTACATCGCCGCCGCCCGCGACCGCGGTCTCGGCGTCATCTTCATCACCCACAACCCGCACCACGCCTACATGGTCGGCGACCACTTCAGCGTGCTGCGGCTCGGCGCACTCGAACTCAGCGCCGACCGCGGTGAGGTCAGCCTGGAGGAACTCACCAATCACATGGCAGGCGGCGCCGAACTCGCCGCGCTCAAACACGAGTTGGCACAGGTACGCGGGGTCGACGTGGAGGAGCTCCCTGAAGCGGAGGACCTCCGGACCCCGGCACCCGCACGCTCGGAAGGGACCTCCTGACATGGCAACTCCCCTGGACCGCATCCGAGTCGGCTCGGCCCCGGACTCCTGGGGCGTCTGGTTCCCCGACGACCCGCGGCAGGTCCCGTGGGAACGGTTCCTGGACGAGGTCGCCGAGGCCGGATACTCCTGGATCGAGCTCGGCCCGTACGGCTATCTGCCGACGGACCCGGCCCGGCTCACCGCCGAGACCGACAAGCGCGGCCTGAAGGTGTCGGCCGGCACGGTCTTCACCGGGATGCACCGCGGACCCTCCGTCTGGGACTCCACCTGGGAACACGTCAGCGAGGTCGCCGCGCTCACCCGGGCGATGGGCGCCCGGCACCTGGTGGTCATCCCCTCGTTCTGGCGGGACGACAGGACGGCGGAGCTCATCGAGCCGCCTGAGCTGACCGCCGAGCAGTGGGCCCACCTCACCAAGGGCATGGAACGCCTCGGGCACGAGGTCAAGGAGACGTACGGCCTCGACATCGTGGTGCACCCGCACGCGGACACCCACATCGACACCGAGGAACACGTCGAGCGCTTCCTCGACTCCACGGACTCCGACCTGGTCAACCTGTGCCTGGACACCGGGCACTACGCCTACTGCGGCGGGGACAGCGTCAAGCTCATCGAGACGTACGGCGAACGCATCGGCTATCTCCACCTCAAGCAGGTCGATCCCGCGGTCCTCGCCGACGTCGTGCGGGACGAGGTTCCGTTCGGGCCCGCCGTGCGGCGCGGCGTGATGTGCGAACCGCCCTCGGGAGTACCGGAGTTGGAGCCGGTGCTCGTCGCGGCGCAGCGCCTGGGCGTGGAGCTGTTCGCCGTCGTCGAGCAGGACATGTACCCCTGCGAGCCGGACAGGCCGCTGCCCATCGCCGTACGCACCCGGAAGTTCCTCCGTTCCTGCGGCGCCTGATTCATCGAAGGGACCACCGAACCACATGACGCAGCACGCAACACTCGGGGTCGCCGTCATCGGCACCGGCCGGATGGGGGCCGACCATGTCCGCCGGATCACCGAGGTCATCAGCGGGGCGCGGGTGAGCGCGGTCGTGGACATCGACGCCGAGCGGGCCAAGGGGCTCGCCGACGGCATCGACGGCTGCACCGCTTACACGGACCCGGCCCCGGCCCTGGCGGCGGACGACGTCGACGCCGTGATCATCGCCTCCCCCGGCCCCGCTCACGAGGCGGCGCTGCTCACCGCCTTCGAGCACGACCTGCCGGTCCTGTGCGAGAAGCCGCTCACCCCGGACGCGGCCTCCGCGCGGCGCGTGATGGAGGCCGAGGGCCGACTCGGGCACCGGCGGGTCCAGGTCGGGTTCATGCGGCGCTACGACGCCGAGTATCTGAAGCTCAAGTCACTTTTGAACAGTGGCGAGTTGGGCCGACCGTTGATGCTGCACAACCGGCATCGCAACGCCGATGTCCTGCCGTACTTCACCGAGCAGATGCTCATCAACGACTCCGTCGTCCACGAGATGGACGTCGCCCGCTGGCTGCTCGGGCAGGAGATCACCGCGGTGACGGTGCTGAAGCCGCGGCCCTCCGGGAACGCGCCCGAGGGACTCTCGGACCCGCAGTTCGTCGTCCTGGAGACGGACGGGGGTGTGCTCGTGGACGTGGAGATCTACGTCAACTGCCGCTTCGGGTACCAGGTGCAGGCCGAGGCCGTCTGCGAGAACGGCACGGCACGGATCGGCGAGGCCCACGGGATGCTGGTCAACTCGGGCGGGCGGTGGGGTGGTTCGATCGCGCCGGACTTCGTGGAGCGGTTCGCCGAGGCGTACGACCGCGAGGTACAGGCCTGGGTCGACGCCACACTGCGCGGCGAGGTCACCGGGCCCAGCTGCTGGGACGGGTACGCGGCGGCGGCCGTCTGCGAGGCGGGCGTCCGCGCCCAGACCGAGGGCCACCGCACGGAGGTCGACCTGATCGAACGCCCCGCCCTCTACCGCTGAGCCGGGCAGCCCCGCCGCGAGGACGTCATCGAGTGCGTCGGCGGCCCGCCCGCCCGATCCCCGGGCGAGCGCGCCGCCGGTCATCTGCGCCGCGGCACCCCACTGCCGCGTGAGGGCAGCCCCGAGGTCGTCGTCGGCGCCGTGCTGTGGCACGTCGGCGACGCCGGTGGCCACGCGACCGGGCAGGCGGTCGTCGTCGACGGCAGCCGGACCGCCCCGCCCACTGCTTCCGGCGGCCCCTCCCGCTGCCCCCATCCCGCTGATCCAGGGCGGGGCCTCCCGCCCTGGATCACACCCCTGGAGGGGGGACGGTTACGGTCAAGGAGGAACGGTTACGCTGAGATCATGCCGTCCACACGTCGCACCGCGCGCCAGACCGACCTGCTCGAACGGCTGGTCGCGTTGCTGGTGGCGGAGGGCTTCGCAGCGTTCACCCTCGACGAGCTGACCGAGCGGCTGCACTGCTCGAAGACGACGCTGTACCAACTCGCGGGCAGCAAGCAGGAGTTGGTCCGGGAAGCGGTGAAGCACTACTTCCGGGAGGCCGCCCAGGCCGTCGAGAAGCGGGTGGCCGACACCTCCGCGCCCTCCGAGCGCGTGGTGGTCTACCTGAACGCGGTCGCCCATCAGTTGAGGCCGCTGTCCCGGCAGTTCCTCGACGACATGGCCCAGTTCGAGCCGGCTCGCGAGGTGTACGAGGCCAACACGCGCCTCGCCGCGGGCAGGATCAGACAGCTGATCGCGGACGGTGTCGCCGCCGGAGCGTTCCGTGACGTCCACGCCGCGTTCGTGGGCGAGGTGGTGGCCGCCACCATGCAGGAGATCCAGCGGGGCGAGGTCGCCGCACGCACCGGGCTGAGCGACGCCGAAGCCTACGCCGAACTGGCCTCGCTCATCGTCCACGCCGTTTCCCCCTGACCTCGGGGCGGTAGACCTCGGGGCCGCCCCCCAGTCCCGCAGCACTGCCGCGACGTCCCCTCCCGGCTCGCCCGGGACGGACGGCCGGAACCGTGCCCGCAGTGCCGGCCGGCGGGTCGTCCTGGGCGGGCAGCCGGGCGGGGCCGAGGGCGTCGGGCACCGCGGCAAAGAGGTGCGGCTCCAGCACGGCCACGGCGATGTACTGCCCGGCGGCGTACTCCCGTCGGCGTACTTCCCGTCGGCGCAGACGTAGGCCGAGCCGCAGCCCGCGGCCGGGCGGGCGCTCCACGCGCACCACGTCGGCAACGAGCACCGACGTCGGCCGACACCATGGCCGCGTGCGAGCGGGCCCGATCCCCCGCGAGGTCCAGGACGCGCAACCCGGCCGGCGGACCGGTGGATCCGTCGGGGGGACGCCATGGCCTGGCGGTACCAAAAACGATACTGTTGTATCGCCTGGCGTATCAAAATCGTCCAGCGAACCGCCACCACCGAGGACATGCCATGCCCGCGACCCGCACGCTCCCCTCTCCCGAAGCCGTCGACCTGATCGCCCTGACCCGCGAGCTCGCCGAGAAGGAGCTCGCCCCGCGCGTCGCCGAGGCGGAGGCCGAGGGACGGTTCCCCCGCGAGGTCTTCCGCACGCTCGGACAGGCCGGTCTGCTGAGCCTGCCCTACCCCGAGGAGTTCGGCGGCGGCGACCAGCCCTACGAGGTCTACCTCCAGGTCCTCGAAGAGATCGCCGCCGTGTGGGCGAGCGTGGCGGTGGGCGTCTCTGTGCACGCCCTGTCCTGCTTCGCCCTCGCCTCGTTCGGCACCGAGGAGCAGAAGAAGGAGTGGCTGCCGGACATGCTGGGCGGCGAGCTGCTCGGCGCCTACTGCCTGTCCGAGGCCCATGCCGGCTCCGACCCGGGGGCGATGCGCACACGGGCCGTCCGGGACGGCGACGACTACGTGCTCAACGGCGCCAAGGCCTGGACGACGCACGGTGGGCACGCGGACTTCTACACGGTCATGGCCCGTACGTCCGACGCGGGCTCGCGCGCCATCTCCTGCTTCCTCGTCCCGGCCGATGCGCCGGGCCTGTTGGCCGATGCCCCGGAGCAGAAGATGGGCCTGACCGGGTCCGCCACCGCCACCGTGCGCCTGGAGAACGTCCGCGTCCCCGCCCACCGCCGGCTCGGCGAGGAGGGCGACGGGCTCAGGATCGCCTTCGCCGGACTGGACTGCGGACGCCTCGGCATCGCGGCGGTGGCCACGGGCCTCTCCCAGGGGGCGCTCGACCACGCGCTGCGCTACTCGCGGGAGCGGGAGACCTTCGGCCGGCCCATCATCGAGCACCAGGGGCTGGCCTTCGTCCTCGCCGACATGGCCGCGGCGGTGCAGGTCTCCCGGGCCACCACGCTCGCCGCCGCCCGCCTCAAGGACGAGGGACTCCCGTTCCAGTCCGAGGCGTCGATCGCCAAGCTGATCTCCACCGACAACGCCATGAAGGTCACCACCGACGCGGTCCAGGTGCTGGGCGGTGCCGGCTACACCCGCGATTTCCCGGTCGAGCGCTACATGCGCGAGGCCAAGGTCATGCAGATCTTCGAGGGCACCAACCAGATTCAGCGCCTGATCATCGGCCGGGCGCTGAAGGAGAACGAGCGCGGCAGCCTCCGGCTGCGGAGCGCGGGGAAGTAGCCCGCCCGACTCTGGCGGGACCGGTGAGTGCGCGACGCGCACGCACCGAAGAACGTCCGCGCACGTGACCATCGCCGTCCGAGCGCCGATACTTCCCAGTGTGAGCTCATCGCACAGCCGATCCGCTCGCCGGCCGGACAGGCCGGCCGGTCGGTCACGTTCGCGACGGACGGGCACGGGCCCGGACGGCGTCCGCTCCCCGGAGCGGGGCCGCGCAGCGGTCGACGAGCGGCCTCACCCGCTCCTAACGTGGGCACTACCGGACAGCGGCCCGGCGGTTCTTCTCACCAGGAGGTTCCCATGAAGATGCTCATCAACGTGGCGGAGACGGTGGTCGCGGACGCGCTGCGGGGCATGGCGGCAGCCCATCCGGAGCTGACGGTGGACGTCGAGAACCGCGTGATCGTACGCCGGGACGCCCCGGTCGCCGGAAGGGTGGGCCTCGTCTCCGGCGGCGGGTCCGGGCACGAGCCGCTGCACGGCGGATTCGTGGGCCCCGGCATGCTGTCGGCGGCCTGCCCCGGCGAGGTCTTCACCTCACCGGTGCCGGACCAGATGCTGCGCGCGGCGGCCGCCGTGAACAGCGGCGCGGGCGTGCTGTTCATCGTGAAGAACTACACCGGCGACGTCCTCAACTTCGACATGGCGGCGGAGCTGGCCGAGGACGAGGGCATCCGGATCGCCAAGGTCCTCGTCAACGACGACGTGGCCGTCACCGACAGTCTGTACACGGCCGGGCGGCGCGGAACGGGCGCGACGCTGTTCGTGGAGAAGATCGCGGGCGCCGCCGCCGAGGAGGGCGCTCCCCTGGAGGCGGTCGAGACACTGGCCCGGAAGGTCAACGAGAACTCCCGCAGCTTCGGCGTCGCGCTCAGCGCCTGCACGACCCCGGCCAAGGGCAGTCCGACGTTCGATCTGCCGCCCGGCGAGCTGGAGCTGGGTGTCGGCATCCACGGCGAGCCGGGGCGGGAGCGGCGCGCGATGATGACCTCGCGCGAGATCGCCGACTTCTCCGTGCACGCCGTCCTGGAGGACCTCGCACCGCGTAATCCGGTCCTGGTCCTCGTCAACGGCATGGGCGCCACCCCCCTGCTGGAGCTGTACGGCTTCAACGCGGAGGTGCAGCGGGTGCTCACCGAGCGCGGCATTCCCGTCGCGCGCACCCTGGTCGGCAACTACGTCACCTCCCTCGACATGGCCGGCGCGTCGGTGACCCTGTGCGAGGTGGACGAGGAGCTGCTGCGCCTGTGGGACGCGCCGGTGAAGACGCCGGGACTGCGCTGGGGTGTGTGAACCCGGTCGAGGCGAGGTCGGCTGCCGCCCGGCGCCGACCGGCGCCAGGTCAACTCTCGTACCACGCAAGGAGATTCCGTGCTCGACGCCGATTTCTTCCGCCGTTGGATGACGGTGACCGCCGCGTCGGTGAACCGGGAGGCACAGCGGCTCACCGACCTGGACTCGCCCATCGGTGACGCCGACCACGGCAGCAATCTGCAGCGCGGATTCACCGCCGTGACCGCCGTGCTGGACAAGGAGGCCCCGGACACCCCCGGCGCCGTTCTCACACTCGCCGGGAGGCAGCTGATCTCGACGGTCGGCGGCGCGTCCGGGCCGCTGTACGGCACCCTGCTGCGCCGGACCGGCAAGGCCCTCGGGGACGCCGCCGAGGTCACCGAGGAACAGTTCGCGGACGCGCTGCGCACCGGCGTCGACGCGGTCATGGCGCTGGGCGGAGCCGCGCCCGGCGACAAGACCATGATCGACGCCCTGGTGCCCGCGGTCGACGCGCTGACCGATTCGTTCGCCGCGGCGAAGTCCGCCGCCGAGGAGGGCGCCGTGGCGACGACACCCCTGCAGGCCCGCAAGGGCCGGGCGAGCTATCTGGGCGAGCGCAGCATCGGGCACCAGGACCCGGGCGCCACGTCCTCGGCACTGCTGATCGCGGCACTCGTGGAGGCGGCCGGTGAGTGACACCGAGAAGCGGCTCGTCGGCATCGTGCTGGTCTCCCACAGTGCCGCGGTCGCCGCGTCCGTCGCCGAGCTGGCGACGGGCCTGGCCGGTGGCGGCACGATCGCTCCCGTCGCCCCGGCGGGCGGCACCATGGACGGGGGCCTCGGCACCAGCGCCGAGCTGATCGCCGCCGCCGCGGCCTCCGTGGACCGCGGTGCCGGGATCGCCGTGCTCGCCGACCTGGGCAGTGCCGTGCTCACCGTCAAGGCGCTGCTCGCCGAGGGCGACGAGCTCCCGGACGACACACGTCTGGTGGACGCCCCCTTCGTCGAGGGGGCGGTGGCCGCGGTCGTCACGGCCTCGGCGGGCGCCGACCTCGCGGCGGTCGAGGCGGCGGCAGCGGAGGCGTACAGCTACCGGAAGGCATGAGGAACCGGGCTCGGCCACGATGCCGGATCCGCGGTCGCGCGTCCCGGCCCCGGGAACCCGGAGCCGCTTTCCGCCCCTACGGAGCCGGGCGCTCAGCGGCGAACCGCGCGCGCCCGCCGGATCAGGAGATTCCCTTCGCCGCGACCACGAGAGCCGAGCGCAGGGTCTCCGCCAGCTCCGCCTGAGCCGTCACGGGGTCGTCGGGCTCCTCCTCGTCGGTGCGCCACGCGTAGTGCTCGACCGCCGCTCGCAGCGCCGCGTTGAGCATGGCGGCCTGGATCTCCGAGCGCAGATCGACGGCGTCAAGCCCGGCGCGGTCGGCGAGGGCGCGGGCGAACACCGGCTCGGCGTCGTCATGGGCCTGGAGCCAGACGGCGCGTAGTCCCGGCTCGGTGCGGGTGAGCCTCAGCAGCGTACGGACCCTCGGCGGCTGCGGGCTCGCCACCGCGCCCTCGGCGGTCGTGGACGCTCGCACCAGGACGTCCTCCAGGGGACGGTCCGTGGGCCAGGCCCGCAGCGCCACGGCGATCGCGTCGATCCCGGCCGCGAACAACGGGCTGGCGCAACTCTCCTTGCTCGGGAAGTAACGCCACAGGGTCCGCGCGGACACCCCGACGACCTGGGCGATCTGCTCCCCGGTCGTGGCGGCCACACCCTGGTCCACGAAGAGTTCCACGGCGGCGCGGGCGATCTCCAGCCGCGTCTCGGCCTTGCGCTCGTCGGTCAGCGGCGGCCGCCCGGTGCGGCCGCGACCCCGGCCGGTGTGTTCGCCGATAGCGCCGTCCGGCACTGGTGACTCCTCGGTTCCGTCTGCGGATGCTGCCCGGGACTGCGGTGATTCTAGCGATCTCCGCAGAACCCCCTCGGCGACTTTCTGTCATTCAGCGACAGTAAGTCGTACTGTGGCGGCGCGACACCTCGGTCGCACCCGTACGCACCCCTGGGAGAACGTCATGAGCGCCACTGGACTGGACGGCCGCAGCGTCATCGTCACCGGCGCGGGTTCGGGCATCGGCCGTGCCGCCGCCCTCGCGTTCGCGGCCGAGGGCGCGCGCGTGGTCGTGGCCGATCTCAACCCCGAGAGCGCCACGGCGGTCGTCCAGGAGATCGAGGCGGCCGGCGGCGGCGCCGTGGCCGTCACAGGGGACCTGAGCGAGCAGGAGACCGTCGACCGGGTGACCGCGACCGCGGTGGAGCGGTTCGGCGGAGTGGACGTACCCGTGAACAACGCCGGGATCATGGACCGCATGTCGGCCGTGGCCGAGGTCGGCGACGCGGAGTGGGAGCGGGTCATCCGGGTCAACCTCACGGCTCCGTTCCTGCTCACCCGTGCGGCGCTGCCGCACATGCTCGCCGCCGGCAGGGGCGCCATCGTGAACACCGCATCGGAGGCGAGCCTGCGCGGCAGCGCCGCCGGGGCCGCGTACACCGCCTCGAAGCACGGCGTCGTGGGGCTCACCAAGTCCCTCGCCGTGATGTACCGGGACAAGGGCATCCGCACCAACGCCATCGCTCCGGGCGGCACCAGGACCGGCATCACCGTGGACCTCGAACCCGGCGCCCACGGCCCCGCCGTCCTCGGCGCGTACATGGGCAATGTCGGCCGGCCCGCCGAGGCCGCGGAGCAGGCCGCCGCGATCGTGTTCCTCGCCTCGGACGCGGCGAGCAACATCAATGGCGTGATCCTGCCCGTCGACAACGGCTGGGCCGCGGTCTGACAGGCGGACCGGCGCCGTCGGGGGGCCGCGGCGGCTATCCCTCATTGACGAGGTTCCGGGCCAGCCGCTCCCCCGCCGCCACCGCGGCGGCGTGGTCCTCGATGGGTGACACCCGGGAGTTCCTGAAGACGATGTAGGTGACTCCGGAGGGCGTTCCGCCGCCGCGCGGATCGGGCCGGACACCGAGCGCCGCGGCCGTCGCGTACGAGGCCTCGCCGATGATGTCCTGCGGACCGGTGTCACCGACGACGGCGTACTGGACGCGGTCCCGGTAGATCACGGCCGCCACCGAGCCGGCCCCGATGCCGTGGTCCCGGTAGCTCCAGATGCCGCTGGGGGCCGGGACGACGATGTAGGACAGCGCCTCGGCGCTGAGATAGCGGCCGTCGGACTGCTGGAAGGCCGTGGAGTCGGAGAAGAGCGGGTCGGTACGGCCGTTGCACAGGGGGCCCGCCCTGCCGTCGCAGTCGATGTCCATGTCGGCCTTCCAGAACACGGCACCGGGGGCGCCGCAGACCGGAATGTCGGCGTGGGTGCCGTCGTCGCTCCGGTATCGCCCGTTCGAGACGGCGGCGCAGCCACGGACCTTCGCCAGCAGGTCGGCGGCAAGGACGGTGCCTTCCCGAGCGACGGCGAGGGGGCTGCCTGGGCGGCCTGCGGTGGGGGCGGTGGACAGCAGCGCCGGGGCCGGGGCGACCAGCGCGGCGGCGGCCGCGGCCAGCGTCAGCGAACGGGCACGCACGATGGGAGACCCTCTCCTGGGGGACTTGGACGCTCATTTGCCCAAATCTGGTGGGCGTCCCACAGCGCGTCCACCGGGAGGGGGCCGGACGGTGCACGGGCACACTTTCCCGGGTGTCGCACGGCCGAGGGCCTGAGCCGCACCCGGCTCCGGCCACTCGACCGTACGCGCCGGCGCGGGATCAGCGACGACAGCGGTCCGCGCCGTGGGCAGGAACTCCCCTGATACTGGGGCGAGTTCACGCCGCGTCAGGGATCAGCATACGTACCTTCGAGACGGTCCGGCCAACAGCCGCGCACCCTCTTGATGTGGTCGCGTCAGCCGTGTCTTATAGGTACAGACCAATCCCGTCGAGGGAAGGCAGACCCGTGCGACGCGTTCCCCCCGCCGTCCCGCGCGCGCTGGTGTGCGGCGCGCTGCTCGTGCTCACGTCCTGCGGATGGGGTGCGCGGACATCGGGCCAGGGCGAACGGCTGCCCGCCGCGCCGCTGGGCGTGACCGCCGCCGCGGGCAGCGCGACCAGCGTGCACGTCATGTGGAACCTGGCCACGGAGGACCCGAGGGCCACCCGCTACGAGGTGTATCGCGGCACCACGAAAGTCAAGGAGGTGCCCGGTTCGGAGCACATGGTGGACATCACCAGGCTCGAACCGTCCACCGCCTACGTCTTCACGGTCCGGGCCCGGAACGCCGCCGGAACCCCGGGGCCGCTCAGCAAACGGGTGCGGGCGACCACCCCGGCGGCCGTGGCGGCCGATCGCACACCGCCGACCCGCCCCGGCACCCCGCACGGCAAGGCGGTCGGCAGCCGGGCGGCCCAGCTGTCCTGGGCGAAGTCGGTGGACGGACGGGGCGTGGTGTCGTACGACATCTACCAGGGCGCCTCGAAGATCCACAGCGTCGGCGGCGCGCAGACGGCGACCGTCGTCACGGGGCTGCGGCCGGGGACGGCCTACGCCTTCACCGTGCGGGCCCGCGACGCGGCCGACAACGTCTCGCCGGCGAGCGACACCGTCCGGCTCACCACCGCGCCGGGTTCGGACGACGGCCGGGGCACGGCACCGACCGGCTTCCGGGCGACGACCCACCGCAGCGACGGGGCGTACTCCATCGACCTGGCGTGGATCGCGCCCGAGGTCGACGGAGTGATCACGGAGTACCAGATCCATCTCGACGGGCGCCCCGTGACATCGCTCGTCTGGGGCGGCAGCCCGCCCCACGGGACCTCCACCTACAGCTTCTACGTCGGCAGGGAGGCGGACGTGACGCACCGGGTGCGGATCCGGGCGAAGCTGCCCGACGGCACCTGGGGAGGGTTCTCGGCCGAGCGTTCGGTGACGACGGGCCGACGCTGACGGGCCGGCAGGCGGGCCGGGGACATAGGGCGGCATAGGGTTGGCCGCATGGCCCATAGGGAATCCAATGCCGGAGCGCCGCTCGACCTGTCCCTGCTGCGCACCTTCCTCGCGGTGCACCGGGCGGGTTCGTTCACGGCGGCCGCGCGCCTCCTGGGCCTCTCCCAGCCGACGGTGACCACACAGATGCGCTCCCTGGAGGAACAGCTGGGGCGGGAGCTGTTCGAACGGGGTCCGCGGGGTGTGCTGCCCACGTCCGTGGCGGACGAACTGGCCGCACAGGTCGCGGCGCCGCTGGACGCGCTGGCGACGGTGGCGGACCGGGGCGGCCTCGGCGCCGGCCAGCCGCCGGACCCGGTCCATGTGGCGGGCCCGGCCGAACTGCTGTGCGCCAGGGTGCTGCCCGCGCTGGCTCCGCTGACGGCCCGGGGTGTACGGCTGCGGATCAGCACCGGGCTGACCGACGAACTCCTGGAAGGCCTGCGCGGCGGCCGCTTCGACCTGGTGATCGCCACGACCCGGCCGCGCGGACGCACCCTCGCGTCGGTCCCGCTGATGGACGAGGAGTTCGTGCTCGTCGCGTCCCCCGCCTGGGCCGAGCGCATCGGCCCCGACCGGGTGGCGGCCGAGGGCGCCGCGGCGCTGCACGGGCTGCCCCTGGTCACGTACGCGGAGGATCTGCCCATCGCCCGCCGCTACTGGCGGCATGTCTTCGGGGTACGGCTGTCCGGGCAGGCCGCGATCACGGTGCCCGATCTGCGCGGGGTCCTCGCGGCGGTCGCCGCCGGTGCCGGGATCACCGTGCTCCCTCGCTATCTGTGCCAGGACGAGCTGACCTCCGGTGCCCTGGTCGCGCTGCTGACCCCCGAGGACCCGCCGATCAACACCGGCTATCTCACCCAGCGCCCCGGAGCCTCGGACAATCCGCACGTCGCCCTGGTCCGGGAACGACTGCTGCGGGCGGCCCGCACCTGGTGACCGGGGCCGGAGACGGCCCACCCCGGCGGATTCGGTGGCTCGGCAGCCCTCGCCGGTGACTACCGCCGCGCACGGCCCGCGCCCGGTGGTCTCAGCGGCGGGCAGCCCCGGCCCGATGACCGACGCCAGGAACGGCCCGCACCCGGTGACCCCTGCGGCACCGGACCCGCCCGCGGTGACGGTGAACCCGCCGATGTGGCGAGCCATCAGCGGCGTCACATCCGTCGGCAGTGCGCCGGACGATGGAATTCGTCACCTGCCCGGTCCCCGTCCGCATGCGGGCCCGGCCCGGTGCGCATTGGCTCGCTCTGAGGCAGCACGGGCCTTTCCAATCCTCGGCGGCGCATGGGATGTACCGCCAACCGTGCCGCTGGAGGGCAGTTCCTATGCGTACCACTCAGACACTTCTCCGCTCCGGCCTGACCGTGGCCGCCGCCGCTGCGCTTCCGCTCACCCTGGCCGCCCCGGCGGCCGTCGCATGGGGTTCCGGGATCTCCGTGAGCACCAGCGGCACCACGGTCTCGGTCACCACCAGCGCCTGCCCGAGCAACGGCAGCAGCTTCGGCAACGCCTCCCTGCTCTCCAACGGGCAGTCCAACTTCGCCCAAGGGCGCCAGATGTCGCTCACCGGGACGAGCAGCAGTCAGTCGGCGGCCTGGACGGGCGTGGGTCCCGGCACGTACACGGTCATCGTGGTCTGCCAGGACGGCACGACGGCGGGCACCCAGTCGATCATCGTCGCGACCCCCTCGACACCCACGATCTCGGCGACGGTGACGGCCTCGCCGTCGCGCGGCGTCATGGGCGGACTCGGAGGAGCCGTGAAGGACTACGGCACGGCCACGGTCGTGGGCGGCGCGGCCCTGGTCGTGACCGGCACGGTCGCGGCGGCATGGTTCCTGCGCCGCCGGTCCAAGCCTCACCGGCTCTGAGCCGGAGCCCGTCACGTCGGGCGGCCGCTCCGTCGACCCCGGTCGCGGAGGGGCCGCCTAGGGCCTGTCCGGCGGATCATGCCGGAGACGCGGGGCCTGGCACGCCCACCTGCGGCGTTGTCGTCGGTTGCCGATGCTCCGCATCGACGCCCT
>NZ_JBEXNW010000065.1:0-24053 GCF_040611295.1 Streptomyces sp. NPDC002935 | reverse complement strand
CAGCGGCTCGATCCGGTTCCACATCGCATCAGTGATCACTAATCGGACAGACACACCCGATCAACTGACCAACCCATCAAAGAGACACGCGCTAGCTCCCCTCACACGCGGCCACACCCTTCACTTCAGGCTCGCCAACGACGCGCCCTGAACCCCAATGAACTCGCGGCTGCATAGATGGCTCCTCCCCGGCACGAAAGAGGCCATAGGGGCGGCGGACCCAGAATGCGCCGTCCACATCTGCGAAGATCGCCTCCATCCAACTCCCAGACTCAGTGATGGCGTTCAGCCGCCATGGACCTAGGTCAGAGGCGCTCGGTACGGTGATCTTCTTAGAAACCTGTTTGGCTCCGTAAACCAGTTCCCGACAAGGCCCGAGCTTTGTCGTGTTCAGTTTCAAAATTAGGAGAGAATCTCCTGAGTTGTTGACCCATCCACCTGACCCCTTCCTCTGAACAGTGCCGATGACGTCGAATAGCATCCGGAAATTGGTCACGGGATCCGGAGATCTGTTCTGAATATGCAGCCGCCACGCAGGACCGTACCCTTCTGTCCAGAAGGAGACCTCTCTCGCTTGCGACCGCACTTCCCTGTCCTGGCTCCTTCGCGACTGGTCCAACTGGTCCTTCGCCGTTTGTTCTTGGGCCCAAAGCCCTCCGATTGCGGCAATCGCAGCGAGCCCAGTAGCGGACACCGTGATGACGTGAGCCCATCGACGACTACGGAGCCAACTCGAGGCCCGTTGGGCACTCGACCCCGCGGGCTCCGGCCCGGAATCGGGCTCTGGAACTGGATCCGGATCAGGTGCCGGCCCCGAATCCGGCGCTCGTGCTGGCTCCGGCTCGGGATCGGACGGGGGCCCAGGCGCCGGGGGGTCCTCATGCACCCGCGCCCTGGCCCGCGCTGGCGCCGTACGTCGCAGAGTCAGCCGGAGCCGGACGTGGCGTGGCGGTCTCTCTGTCATCTGCCCCCCAAAAAACGTGGACTCAACGCAAAGACGTCTGAGACGTCGATCCGGCTCCGCTCAGGCGACATCCAGGTCGGACCAAATCAGGTGCACACGTGCACGTCGCCTGAATTCTTAGAGATCACGTGAACAGATTGACAGGAGCGGCGCGTTGATCATCCTGGACACGAGCATTCTTTGGGGTTTGACGCCCGACAGCAGCAGCATCGACCTGCTCCGGACGATTCGAGCGTTCGGGGTGGAGCACGTTGGAGTGCCCTGGGTTGTGATGGAGGAGCTCGCGGCTCAGCAAGCCATCAAACACCAGGAAGCTCACGAGAGAGCTACTCAGTCACTCGGAGGGTTGCGCAACGCGACGCTGTAGGACATGGACGTCCCCCTTCCCCCCTGCGAACCAGAAGAGGTGCAGAGAGCCTGGAAGCGGCGCTGGGCCTCGGTCGTCGAGACGATCCCCACGAGCGAGACGGCCCTCCAACAGGCGTTCATCAGAGAGGCAAACGGTCTCCCGCCGTGCAAAGCACAGAAGGACACCAAGGTCGGAGGTCGGGACGCAGCAATCTGGCTATCGGCCGTTGAGTACGCACGGACGCACCCGGACGAGAACGTCTACTTCGTCAGCAACAACACTCGCGATTTCAGTGACGGCACCGCGTACGCCTCTCCGATGAGCGAGGACGCCACGCGCCCCTGCTGGTGTGGGCGTTGCTGGTGCTGACGGACACCGAGGTGACCCGATGGCAAACGATCACCTTGATCCGGCGGGCCTGCGATCCACACACTGCCGATCACCCCGTCGGGGATGCCCATGTCGGCGCCGGTACCTGCGATGACGGCCACACGGCCGGAATTCTCTTGGTTCACGAGTTTCTCGACTTTGGTGTGTATCCGTCCAGGAACAGCCCGGGTGTTCCCTCTGCCGTCGAAGCTTAGGAAAACCGACACAGCACGCACTTGAACCACCGCGACGTCCGTTCGGAACCTGAGCGCCATAAGACAACATTGGAGCACATGCTTCGGTTCGTTCACGGGCGGGCAGGGTGGCGAGACAGTCGGCGTCACGCAGCACTGCGGCAGGCTGCTCGTACGCGCCGACCAAGTTCTTGCCCTGCCACAGGTGACGGCCCCTTCCCACCGACGGCCGCGTCAACCTGGGCCGGCAGCGAGGACGGCAGGTGGACCACCAAGACGCTCACCGGTGAGCGAGCGCGGCAGGGAGCCCCGCACGGTCGGCGCCCGTAGCGTCGCCGCAAGCCCAGTCGCCGGCAGTTCGAGGCCAAACCTGACGCCCCATCGGAACGATGCCAAGCAGGCGCCGCATCTCCGCCTCGGCCTCCTCGTCCGAGGGCCCCGAGGCGATCGGCCTGTTCGTGATCAGCCTTCGAGATCCCTGATCATCAGGGGTCGCGTCTCTCGTTGCCGAACCGGCCGAACCGACCACGGCGGCGCGTACACAGGCGATCAGCTCATCTCGCCGACTGAGAACGCATCAGCCCTGCCACCCGGCCCAGACGGCAGCCCGACATCAAACCAACAACACCGAGCTGAACGGGTGACGGCTCCACCAACGCGGAACCCAAGCCGGACGGTGTCTCGACCTGGTGAACCCGGCAGCTCGTCATCGGCGGCAACGTCCTTGACGATCTCGTCCAGGCTCGGGGCACCCGCCGCGAGATACACCTCATACAGCAGGTCCTTCAACTTGCCCAGAGCGGGCGGCCAGCTGACCTGTGCCCGGCCCAGCCGCCGTGGCCGCTTCTTGGGACCGGACGCGTCCCCCATGTCGCCACTCATCGCATCATCGTCCCCGATCCCGGACCCCGGCAGGGCTTGAACAGCGGCCTTACCTGGACGGAATGACGGCTCGTCGCAACTCGGAGTCGATCACCGTGAAGGGCTCAGCGTGGTGAACCGCCGGTTGCCGCCCACCCATCACGTTCTTGGGGAGTACCCAATGTCTCTCTCCCGCCGCGAGCGTCTGCTCCTTGCCCGAGCCGCCGTCAGGGGCGCCTTCTCCGGTACCTTCCGGGCGGTCATCGCCTGGCTCCTGAACCGCTCCGCCTCGTAACCCCGCGTTGAGGCACGGCCCCGAAAGGCCCAACCATGGGCCGTGCCTCACGTGCCTGAAGCCACACCGTCGGAGGCGCAGGCCGACGCTGCTGTCGAGCGCCTTCCGGAGTAATAGCGAGCCCGGATGGGGGCCACCGTTCAGGCTCGACGTGCAGGTGGACAGTCGCCCACTTAGCGTGTTGGCGAACGGACAACCACGCAGTTTGGCGTGACACCGGTTCAGACGGGTTTTGGCGATGTGGGCGTCGGCATGGGCAGTGCCGGGGCGCCATGGCTGCCCGGTGCGCGTCTTCCCCACCCCCTCCGGGAGTTCGGCATGTCCCGTATCACCATCAACGGCGTGACGGTGGACCCGCTGGCCCAGGCCGATGACCTGGCCGCCGCATCGCTGGTGTCCGAGAACGCCTCCGCGTCTAACTACCTGCTCGTCCAGACCACACACCCACCCACAGCCGAGGAGAAGGACGAACTCGCGGCGCTCGGAGTGGTGATCCACGAATACGTTCCGGACGACACCTATCTGTGCGGCTTCCGGCCCACGGATCTTGACGCCGTGCGCGCCCTTTCCTTCGTGGCCTGGGCGGACGTGTACTTCAAGGGCTTCAAGATCGCCCAGTCGCTCCGGTCGAACCGGCTGCGCCCGGGGGTCGCCGTGCTGGCCGACCCCACGGAGGCGGTGGGTCCCCAGACCTGGACCGTCGACATCGTCCTGCATGAGGACGTCGACGTGAGCACGGATGGGCTGCGGGACCGGATCGCGGCGGCAGCCGGTGTCAGCCCCGGCGACGTACACCCCGCCGGTGACAAGGCGCGCATGACGATCCGGGACGATGACCTGGCCGCTCTGGCCGCACTCGACGAGGTGAAGGAGATCGAGGAAGTCCCCGAGAGGGTGCTGTACAACACCGTCTCGGGGAACATCATGAACGCCCACGTGTCTCTCAACGGCACGAGGTTCCGGGGCGAGGGCCAGATCGTGTGTGTCGCCGACACCGGGCTCGACAAGGGGTCCACCACCAATGTGCACCCGGCCTTCACCGGCCGGGTCAAGCGCCTGGTCGCCCTGGGCCGTACGAGCCCCGCGCGGACGGACGACCCCGACGGGCACGGCACCCACGTGGCGGGCTCCGTCCTCGGCAACGGGACGTCGGCGTCGATGGGCGGAGCCATCACCGGCACGGCACCCGAGGCGCGACTGGTCGTGCAGTCCCTGTTGGCCGACGACGGCTCGCTGTCTGGCATCCCGCCGAACCTGCGCAACCTGTTCGAGCCGCCCTTCCTGGAGGACGGGGCGCGGATCCACACCAACTCGTGGGGTCCGGTCACCCCGGGCCTGCCGTACAACAAGGCCGCGCGCGAGGTCGATCAGTTCGTCTGGGACAACAAGGACTTCGTAATCTGCTTCGCCGCGGGCAACGACGGTACGGACCGGGACGGTGACGGCCGGATCAACCTGAGGGCCGTCAGCGGGGAGACCGGGGCCAAGAACATCATCACTGTCGGTGCCAGCGAGGGCGACCGCCCCCTGATCCCTCACACCTATGACGAACTGAGGCCGCTCTCGTATCCCGCCCCGCCGATCCGCGGCGACAGGATGGCGGACAACCCCGCCGGGATGGCGGCCTTCAGCAGCCGCGGCCCCACTCAGGAAGGCCGGATCGCGCCCACTGTCGTCGCTCCCGGCACGGCGATCCTTTCGACGCGCTCGCGCATCGCGTCCGACGACGGTCTCTTCGGCGTCTCCACGGACCCCGCGTTCATGTTCGACAGCGGCACCAGCATGGCCACCCCGCTGGTCGCCGGCTGTGTGGCGGTGTTGCGCGAGACGCTGGTGAGGAACGGCACGCCGAAGCCCAGTGCCGCGCTCATCAAGGCCATGCTGATCAATGGTGCCGATGAGCTCAAGGGCCAGTACATCCCCTCCGAGGCGGGGCCCTCCCCCAACAACAACTCGGGCTTCGGCATCGTCAACCTCCAGCGCGCGGTCGTCCTCCCGACCGATGCTGGCCGGGCGGGCTTCACCGACGCCAAGGAGCTGGACCAGGCAGAAGAGCGCGCGTTCAGCATCACGATCCCCGAGGGCGCGCCCGGCACCCTGAAGGTCACCCTCGTCTGGACGGACCCCCCTGGCCCAGCCCTGCAGAACGACCTCGACCTGATCGTCCGCGCAGGCGGTCAGGAACGCCACGGCAACATGGGTACGGATCCCGGGTTCGACCGCATCAACAACGTCGAACAAGTGCACTGGCGGGAGATCCCCGCCGGGGAAGCCGAAGTCGTCGTCCGCGCCTTCCGGATCACCCAGTTCGCCCAGCCGTACGCCGTCGCCTGGCGCATCCTCTGAATCGTATACGGGCACCGTCTCGGCCCGTCGGGCCGAGACGGTGGTCACGGGTCGGGCGCTACCCGCCTCCAGGGCAGGGACATCGCATCATCAAAGACGCGGGTTCCTGGTCCGGGCCCAGCGCGTACAGCGCCCGGCCCAGGGCGCGTATCGAGTCGTGATCATCGGGTGGTCCTGGTGAGGTCTTTGATCCAGATCATCGAGGCGTGCGGGTGGAGACTGGCGAGGTAGCTGTCGGGAGTCTTGTCGTATCGGGTGTCTCACCGTCCCAGTTCCGGCCTCCTGGTACGTGACGCTCTGGGGCGGGTGAGGCACGTGGAGCCGACGTGAGCCGACCGGTGCACTGATGTCCGGGCGGGGACTCATGGGACATGGCCCGGCACCCGGCTCAGGTTCCGGGGAGGATACGGCGCGTTTCGTAGGCCCACATCGCGATCTCGACCCGGTTGCGGGCGCCGAGTTTGGCCATCAGGCTGGCCAGATGCGTCTTCACCGTACTGAGGCTGATGTGCAGCGCGTCGGCGATCTCGGTGTTGGTCAGCCCGCGGGCGACGGCGAGGAGCACCTGCTCCTCGCGGGCGGTGACGGGTGAGACCGGCTGGGCCGCGGGCCGTCCGGCGGGCAGGTCCGCGAATGCCTGGAGCAGGCGGACGGTGACGCTGGGCGCGATGAGCGCCTCACCGTCGGACGCCGACCGTACGGCCTGCGCCAGAAGGTCCGGTCCCGTGTCCTTGAGGAGGAATCCGCGGGCGCCGGCACGCAGTGAGCCGTAGACGTACTCGTCGAGGTCGAACGTGGTGATGACGACCACGGCCAGCGGGTCGGCGACGCCCGGGCCGGCGACCAGCCGGGTGGCCTCGAGCCCGTCGAGTACGGGCATGCGGATGTCGAACAGGCAGACGTCGGGGCGTAGTTCGCGGGCCAGACGTACCGCTTCCCGCCCGTCGGCGGCCTCGCCGACCACCTCGATGCCGGGCTGGGCGTTCAGCATGATCCGCAACCCGGTGCGGATGATCGTCTGGTCGTCAGCGACGAGGACGCGAATGGACACCGCTCTCGCTCCTCGCTCTCGGCAGTTCGGCTTCGACATGCCAGCCCCGGTCGGTACCCGGGCCGGCTCGTAGTGTGCCGCCGAGCAGGGTCGCGCGCTCGCGCAGTCCGGCAAGTCCGTATCCGTCGCGACCCCGGCCGGTGCGCCGGCCGTTGTCGCGCACGCTCACCCGTACCGTGTGCCGTTCCGCAGCGACCCGGACGACGAGCTCGGTCGCGTCGACCGCATGGCGCAGCGCGTTGGTCACCGACTCCTGCACGATCCGGTAGACGGCCGCGTCCACGGCCGGGGGCAGCGCGTCCAGTTCGCCGTCGAGCCCCAGGTCGACTCTGAGGCGACCACCCGGGGTGCGCACCAGGCGCTCCAGATCCGCGACTCCGGCAGGGGGCGCCAGCTCGGCGCCGACCCCGCGGTCGCGCAGCGCGGCGACCATGGCGCGCATTTCCTCCAGCGTGCGCGCCCCTTCCTCCTCGACCCCCTCCAGCGCCTCGACGGCGGCGGAAGGGTCGGTGCCCGCGAGCACCCGGCCCGCCTGGGCGATGATCACCATGGCCGACACGTGGTGGGCCACCGTGTCGTGCAGTTCCCGGGCGAGCTGCTCACGCTCGCGGGAGCGTACCTGCTCCAACTGCCGCTCGCGAGCGGTCACCCGGAACCGCACGGCAGCCCCGATCAAGCCGGGCAGCAACAGGAAGACAAAGCCCCCGACCTGTTCGCCGGCCGGGGTTTCGTCCGCGACGGCCGCCAGCGCGAAGGCCGTGAGGATCACCGCGCTGCCCAGCACGATCTCCCGTCCCGATCCCCACCGGGGCAGCGCATACACCAGCACGATCACGACCACGCTGGTGTCCAGGCCGACGGGCTCGCGCGGTGCGGCGACCAGGGAGGCCAGCTGGAGCAGGATCACCGAGCCGAACGCCAGCGTGACCACCCCCAGTGGGCGGGTCCGGCGCCACAGAGGCAGCAGGCACAGCCATACGGCGAACACCACCGCCACCGGCCGCCACACGACGTTCTCGCGCAAGGTGGCCTCCAGCGCCACAGCGCCCAGGCCCGCGGCGAGCAGCGCCCAGTCCCGCCGCACCCGGGCGGGCGCGTCGGGCGGCCGGGGTTCGGTCCACAGGGTTCGCAGGTCGTCTCGCAGCACGGTTCTCAGCCTAGGGGCCGCGCCGTGCCGCGCATCGGCCGAAAGGACGGGTCGTGACTCCGCCCTGGGGCCGACGGATCCGCGGCCCGCGGGCCGATGCCGCGGAGCGCCGTGGCGACGAACCTCGGCATCGGCGGCCGTACAAGGACGGCCGACGAGGTGGTTGGAGGACCCGATGCTCTCGAAAGCCCTGTTGCGCCTGGGCGCAAGCGCCGCCCGCCATCCCTGGCGGGTGATCGCGGCATGGCTGATCGCCGCCACGCTCGCCGTCCTCGCCGCCGTCGCCTTCGGCGGGCGGACCGCGGACTCGATGACCGCTCCGGGGCTGGACTCCCAACGGGCCGCGGAACTGATCGAGCGGGCAGGCACCGGCCAGGAGGGGATGACCGCCCAAGTGGTCGTCACCCCCCTCGACGGCGGTGCGACGTTCTTCGACGACGACGGCGCGCGCACCGCTCTCACGCGGCTGCGGGCCGAGGTGCAGCGGCTGCCGCACGTGCTCGGCACGAGCGACCCGGCGGGGGCGCTCGACGCGGGCGGGGACACCGCCGTACGCGGCGGCCTCGTTTCGGCCGACGGGCGGATCGCGGTCGTCCGGGTGCAGTACCCCGACCAGAGCCGACTGTCGACCGAAGACCTCGACGCCCTCGTCGATCTCGGCGACCGGCTGCGCGCCGAACTGCCCCTGCGCATCGAGATGGGCGGGAACCTCTTCTACGCCTTCTCCGACCCCGACGGCGGCGCGAGCGAGTTGATCGGCCTCCTCGCCGCGGCCGCGATCCTGTTCCTGGCGTTCGGTTCGCTCGTCGCCGCCGCGCTGCCGATCGGCATGGCGGTCTTCGGGCTGACCGTCGGAGTCGCCACGATGACGGTACTGGCGGGGGTCACGGACGTCCCCACCTTCGCACCCGTCCTGGGCAGCATGGTCGGGCTCGGAGTGGGCATCGACTACGCGCTGTTCGTGCTCGCCAGGCACCGGGAGTACCTCGCGCGCGGGCTCGATCCCCGCGAGGCGGCGGGGCGAGCGGTGGCCACGGCGGGGAGGCCCGTGGTCTTCGCCGGCGGCACCGTCGTCGTATCGATCCTCGGCCTGGCGGTCGCGAACGTACCGTTCATGACGGTGGGCGGGCTCGCCGTCTCGATCGTCGTTCTGACCATGGTGGTCGCGTCGGTGACGCTGCTGCCAGCCTTCCTCGGCGCCGCCGGCCCACGCCTGGCCCGGGCCGGCCGGATCGGCCGGGCTCTGCAGACCAGGAAGCTGGGCCGACTCGCACGGCGGCGGGACCCGGCGGCAGGCGCCGCCCACGCCGCCGGGTGGCGTCGCTGGATCGGGCACGTCAGCCAGCACCCGGTGCCGTACGCGGTCGGCGCGGCGGGGCTGCTGCTGACCGCGACGCTGCCCGTGCTCGGCCTGCGCGTCGGCCTGCCCGACGACGGCTCACTGCCCCACAGCCGTACCGAGCGCCGGGCCTACGACCTCGTCGCCGAGGGGTTCGGCCCGGGCACCAACGGTCCCCTCGTCATCGCCGCGGACCCCACCGGTGATCCGGGAGTGCTGGACCGACTCGTCGCAACGGTCGCGGCGGATCCGGGCATCGCATCCGTCGCGCCGACGCACATCGATCGGGCCACCGGCATCGCGACCCTCGTGGTGTTCCCGACCACCAGCCCTCAGGACAAGGCCACGGCCGACACCATCGCCCGGCTGCGCACCGACGTGCTGCCCACGGCGATCGGGCACGGCCCGGCCAGGGCCCACGTCGGCGGCGCCGCCGCGAGCCTGTCCGATGTGGGCCAACGCACGAGCCAACGCCTGCCGGTGTTCGTCGCCGCCGTGCTGGCGATGTCGTTCCTGCTGCTGATGCTGGTCTTCCGCTCGATACTCGTACCGCTCAAGGCGGTACTGCTGAATCTGCTGAGCATCGGCGCGGCCTACGGCATCATGGTCGCGGTCTTCCAGTGGGGCTGGGGAGGCGCACTCATCGGGCTGGAAGCGACGGTTCCGATCGTGTCGTTCATCCCGATGTTCCTCTTCGCCATCCTGTTCGGCCTGTCGATGGACTACGAGGTGTTCCTCCTCTCTCGCGTACGCGAGGAGTACCTGCGCACCGGCGACAACGGCACGGCGATCGTTGAGGGCGTCTCGCGCACCGCCCGGATCATCACCTCGGCCGCCCTCATCATGGTGGCGGTCTTCCTGTCCTTCGCCGTCGCCGAGGACCCCTCCACCAAAATGTTCGGGCTCGGCCTGGCCACCGCGATCTTCATCGACGCCACGGTCGTACGCATGGTGCTGGTACCGGCGACCATGACACTCCTCGGCCGGACCAACTGGTGGCTGCCGAAGTGGCTAGACTGGATACTTCCCCGCGGCCCGGTCGGCACCGACGACACCGACGCGGAATCCACGGGTGAGGCCCCGCGTCCACGGCTGGTTGACCGTTGACTCAACTCCTGCCCGCCCTTGGCGTCCGGCACCTCAGCGCGTCGCCTAGGGGCATACCGAGTCGTGATCATCGGGTGGTCCTGGTGAGGTCCTTGATCCAGATCATCGAGGCGCGCAGGTGGAGACCGGCGAGGTAGCTGTCGGGAGTCTTGTCGTATCGGGTGGCGATGCCTCGCCATGCCTTGAGCTTGTTGATCAGGCATTCGACGGTGTTCCGCTCCTTGCAGAGATCGGCGTCGTGGCTGACGGGTCGGCCACCTCTGGAGCCCTTCTTCGTCCGGTTGGCGGCCTGGTCCTTCTTCTCCGGAATGACCGCCTTGATACGGCGTTTGCGCAGGTGGGCGCGGTTTCCGCGGGACGAGTACGCCTTGTCCCCGGCGACCGCGTCCGGCCGGATGCGGGGTCGGCCGACGGGCCCGCATACCCGTACCTTCTTCAGGACGGGGATGAACTGCGGGCTGTCCGCTGCCTGGCCTGTGGTCAGGATGACCGCCGGCGGGCCGCACTTGCGGTCGGCGGCGAGGTGGACCTTGCTGGTCTGCCCGCCTCTGGAACGTCCGAGGAGGGCGGCCTTCAGCCGGAGTTTCCGCCGACGCCGGATGCGTCGTCGTTCTTCCAGCGCGGGATCACTTTCGACCTCTTGCCCGTTTCGCTCTTCGAGGCCGCCCCCTTTGACCTGGCCTTCTCCTCCTCGGCCGCGGCTTTCTCCAGGGCGGTGACGACGTCCTCGTCGAGGTGCATCCCGGCCGCGTCGTGGTGGGCTCGGGCGGTGGTGGAGTCGATGCTGACCAGGGACAGGTCCACCTCACCCCGCTTCGCGGCTTCCGTGATCAGGCCCTCCAGCAGGGCCTCGAAGACGCCGGCGTCACGCCACGCCGGAAGCGGTTGTGGACGGTCGACCAGGCACCGAACTCCGTCGGCATCTCCCGCCACTGCCCGCCCGTCTTGAACCGCCAGATCACGCCCTCGAACTGCTGCCGCCGTCGCTCGGGGTACGGGCCGTACTCGCCGATCGGCAGGTACGGCTCGATGAACTCCCAATCCGGATCGGTCAGTTGCACTCGCGTCACGTAAGACCGTCTATCGGACCGGGCCGTGCCACGAAGGCACATCCCGCAAATTGATCACGACTCGATACGCGCCCTAGTGGCCGCCACTGCAAGACCGATTGAACGGTGGTCCGGCGATTCGGTGTCTGGGAAACAGGTGCGGAGTCAGTGAAGGTCAGGGGTCACCTCCCTGCACCCACGCCGGCTGTGGAGTGGGGTGCCCCCACAGGAGGTCGCCGTGAGACAGCCAAGAAAGCCCAGGTCACGCAAGATCGACATGTCACGAGCGGCGAGACCCTACATTTCAGCCTAGAAGCAGTCGCAGGCCCCGCGCGGGTGTGAATCATCCAAAACGCAGGCTGAAGCGCCGTCGGCGACAATGTGTCCATGGAGTACGTCGGCCGGGTGCCCGCACCGCCGCTCGACCGGTTCATCGACGACATCTATTACCTGACCGGGGTGCCGGGCTACCGCCGGGTCGATGTTCCGCCGATGCCGTCGGCGCACCTGGTGATCAACCTGGGGGAACCTGCCCGTCTGTGGGATTCCGACCCTTCGGTGCCTTCGGAGGTGGTGTCGGACGGGTGGTTCCTGGGTCTATGGACCAGGCGTTTCCTCTACGAGTACCCCACCTGGGTAAGGCTCGTCGGGGTGCACTTCAAGCCCTGGGGGATGTCGGCGTTCGTCGACATGCCGGCAGCCGAGCTGCGGGACCGGTGGGTGCCGGTCGACGCTGTGTGGCGGGGGTCCGTGGACCGGATCCGCAACCGGGTCGGCGAGGCCACGTCCGCTGCCGAGACGCTGCGGATCCTGGAGGAGGAGCTGCGCTCGCGCCTGGTCGAGGCGCCGTCGCGCGGTCTCGACCTGGTCCAGCACACCGGCGGGTGGCTGGAGACCTCCCACGGTGCGGTCCCCGTCGGTGCGCTGAGCGACGCCGCAGGAGTCAGCGGCACGACCCTGGCGACGCAGTTCAAGGCGCACGTCGGGGTCACCCCGAAGAAGGTGGCTCGGATGTACCGCTTCGCGCAGCTGATCCGGTCCGTGGACGCCCTGCATCCGGTCGACTGGTCGGAGCTCGCGCTCACGGCGGGCTATTTCGACCAGGCTCACTTCAGCAAGGAGTTCAAGGACTTCACCGGCCGCACCCCGACGGAATACCTGGCTCTGAGACGCCGGATCCCAGCCGAGCGGGAGTTCCCGCCGGACGAGGGTCCGATGCCTGCTTCTTGATTTTCTACAAGCGCATCCCTTCTCGAGGCCCGCACTATCGGAAGCGACCAGTCCACAAGACTCGAGGAGAAGCCCCATGGGCACAGTGATCATGCACAACGTGGTGTCGGTAGACGGCTTCATCGCCGACAACAACGACGGAGTCGGGCCGCTCCACGACTGGTACTTCAGCGGGGACACCCAGCTCACCGAAACCGGTGCCGGGGACGGAGACTACGACCACTCCGAAGGTGCAGGCGGCTTCAAGCTCTCGCGTGTCTCGGCGGAGTACGTCCAGCCGGTGTGGGAGTCGCTCGGCGTGATCGTGATGGGCCGCCACCAGTTCGACCTGGTGAACGGCTGGGAGGGCCAGCCGCCCGCGGGTGAGCACGTGGTCGTGGTCTCCCACCGGCCCAAGCCCGAAGGCTGGCACCCCGAGGCTTCGTACCACTTCGTCGATGGCGTGAAGGCTGCGATCGCGAAGGCCCAGGAGCTCGCCGGTGACCGGGTCGTTGCCGTGAGTGCCGGCGAAGTGGGCGGCCAGATCTTCGCCGCCGGCCTCGTGGACGAGGTGGCGATGGACGTGGTGCCGGTCGTGTTCGGGTCGGGCAAGCGCTTCTTCGGCAGCTTCGACGGTCAGCAGATGCTGGAGGATCCCGCCGTGGTCATCCAGGGCAACCGCGTGCTGCACCTGAAGTTCAAGGTGCGCCGCTAACTGACGGTTTCAGAAGGAGATCTGGAGGCGGCGAAGGCACAAGCGGTGCAATCGGTTGAGGCGAGGGCCTGTCCGGCTTGCCCCATGTGGGTCTGTCTCACAGCCTGACCCACGGCGGCCGGCAGTCGAACAGATTTGCCCGTCCGGCCTGGGCGCCGTGCATAGTGTGCTCATGGATCGATTCGTGGGTCAGGCCCGCCTCGAATGGTGGGCCAATCACGCGACCTGCCTTGAGAAGTACAACATCGACATCACCGTCGCTGTCGACGCGGTCGGCACGTGGTGGGCAACCTGTCGGCATGCCAATGCCCTCGACACGACCCAGCGCGAGGGTTGGGACTTCCTCATGGAGATGGACCCCTACTTCTCCATTGTGTTTCCCGGCGAGGACAGCGGCGGGATCTTGGTGAGAGTCTTCGAGGCAGAGGATGGAACTCTCACGCTCACGGAGGCGCCGGACGGGGGCGGTTCGGTGGACATCCCCTTCGACCTCCCCTGAGTTCAGCCCCCAAGGGCGGGAATCGAGTTTGCCGCCCTGTCACCGCCTCCGACATGTCGCCCCTCACTGATCTTTCAGAATGACGTTCGGAGACGGCGAAGGCATATGAGGCTGCAGGCCAGTTCGAGCAGACCCTGGTGCAGATCCGCGCGTCGTTCGTAGCGGATGCGGAGCCGCTTGAACTGGTGCAGCCAGGCGAAGGCGCGCTCGACGACCCAGCGCACCTTTCCCAGTCCGGAGCCGTGGGCGACCCCGCGTCGGGCGATCATCGGCTTGATGCCGCGCTTCCACAGCAGACGGCGGTACTTGTCGAAGTCGTAGCCCCGATCGGCATACAGGCGCCGGGGCTTGCGTCGCGGGCGTCCTCGCAGGCCCCGAATCGCTGGGACAGCGTCCAGCAGCGGCAGCAACTGGGTGACGTCATGTCGGTTCCCGCTGGTGAGCGTGACAGCGAGCGGAGTGCCCTGGCGGTCGACGATCAGATGCTGTTTGGAACCGGGACGGGCACGGTCGACGGGCGAGGGACCGACGTGATCCCCCCTTTCAGGGCCCGGACATGCGACCCGTCCACAGCGCAGTCGTCCAGGCCCAGAAGGTCAGCGCGGCGCAGTTCGGCCAGCAGGGCGGCATGCAGGCGGGGCCAGACGCCAGCCTCGGTCCAGTCCCGTAGCCGGCGCCAGGCCGTCACCCCAGAGCAGCCCACGGTCTCGGCCGGAACATCGCGCCAAGCGACACCAGTCCGCAACACGTACATGACGCCTGCCAGGGCCGCCCGGTCCGGAACCCGAAGTCGACCCGGGTGGCGACGGCGTCGTTCGGGCGCGGACGGCAACAGCGGAGCCACCCGCTCCCACAGGTCATCCGGAACAAGATCAGCACGCACTCGGAACACCCTGCCGATCAAGATCACCGAACACAAGACCCACAGCTCAACTCATTCTGAAACGATCAGTAAGTGCGGTCCCTTCGAGTTCGGTCCCCAGGGAGCGTTCTCCGCGCGGTTTACCGCGCCTGGTGCCGGTGGTGAGATGTGCGGAGGCGGTGGCTGGGACCCCGGCGAGGCCACTGACGACACGCAGATGGCCGTCCTGGTCGCAGAGTCGCTGCTGGAGCGGGGCGGACTGGATCTGCCGGACATCTTCGCCCACTTCCAGCGGTGGGCAGCATCAGAGCCCAAGGACATCGGCCTGCAGACCGAAGACGTCCTGACCAACGGCATGCCCTGGGACCTTGCCGCCGCGATCCATTTCCAGGTCAACCAACGAGCAGCGGGAAACGGCTCGTTGATGCGGGCATCGACCTCCGCGGTCCACTTCGCGGCCGCCGTGCCAGGAAGCCACCATGGACGCGGCCCGACGCATCGCTGCCCTCACCACGAGCTCATCCGTGTCACGTTCGAGGACAGCGACCCTCTCACCGCGCTCCCGGACATCCTGGCTCTTGTCCACCCCGAGCACCGCGGCCGTTACGCCACTGTCCTCGCGCCCGACTGGCACCCCGATCAGGCGACCGAGTTCAACGGTGCCGTCTGGCCCTGCCTGGGCGCCGCCGTCTGGGCCCTACGCACCACCGCCAGCTTCGAAGACGCGATACGCGCGGCGATCGACCTCGGCGGTGACACGGACACCGTCGCCGCGGTGACTGGAGGCCTCGCGGGGGCGTACTACGGGCTGGATGCAATCCCCGCCCACTGGAGCCAGCCACTCCATGTCCCCCTCCCAGGATTCGACGGACGGGTGCTGCGCCTGGCGCATCTGCTCCACCTTGCGCACCGCCTCGGAGGCTGAACCGGGTCTTGCTCCGCGATGGCACCCCCACGAACTCCACCTCTCAGCCGCAGTCACCCGACCAGCGGCTCCGCAAGGAGGACAACTCGATCAGCTTCGACACCGAAGCCGAGCACCGGATGGCCACAGGCACCCTCCGGATCCATCAGCACCGGCTTGCCCAACCGCCGCCCGATCTCCCGCAACAAGCCGCAGGACACATCGAGTCGCTCCTGTCCCTGCAACTCCCTCAAATCAACGTCGAAATCAATCTCCTCGTCTGAATAGAAGCGGAAGATCACCAGCACATCGGCTGTCAGCCAGACACGCAGGTGTAGGCACTCAGCATCCGCCGGTCGGAACAGCGCGGTCTCCGCCAGAGGCAGGGGAAGCACCGTCTCTCCTTCGGAGTACTCGAACCTCCAGCCCCTCCCCACGGCGACATCGAGGACGTCTGCCAGTTGTGCACCGAGGCATCAGGGACGCGCCCGTCCGGTAGCGACCCCATCAGGTCCGGATCGAAGAAGGGTGCGGATCCTCTGAAGGGAATGGGTGAGCTGGAGGAACGCTGAGCGGGGCTGCTTCGGGCCGCTCCTCTCTACCGTGGTGGTGGAGGGGGTGGCGGATGGGTTCGCTGTTCGAGGAGTTGGAAGCACGCGAAGCAGCTGGATCGGGCTGCCCGCCGAGACTGGGAAGATCGAGGGCACCCGGTCGAAGTTGAAGCGGCTGGTGGAACGGGGCTGACTGAACGAGGATGTCCCCGGCCTGTTCACCCTGGCCCGGCGCCGGGGTGGCGTTTCGCCCAACTCCTCGCGCGCTGAGTTAACCTCAACCAGAAAATAGACATTCCGAACATTTCAAGGAAGCCCGGTGAGGTCGGCGCGGCTCCTGGATGGCGGGTGTCTCTGACATCGGCGCCAGCTTCGACGCTCCGAGGTCATCCGCATGCCACGACGAAGGAGTTCGCGATGCATCGTGTACTGCAACTGCCGAGGGAGCGGCGCGCGCCTGTCCTGGCCGCGGCCCTGGGCGCGGCGGTCCTGGTGCTGGCCCCCGGCGTGCCTGGGGCGGCGGCCGCGCCCGCGGGTCGCACTGCTCCACCGGTGGGCACCGTGCACGAGTACCGGATGCCCCCGCCTCGGTTGGGCAGCACACATGAGTTGATCATCGGGCCGGACGGCAACCTGTGGGTCTCGCAGCAACTCGAGAACCGCGTCCTCCGCGTATCCACGGCCGGCCGCGTGGTCGGAATCATCGACTTCCCCGACAACAGCGGACCCCACGGCATCGACAAGGACCGGCGCGGCCATGTCTGGGTCACCGAGGAATTCACCAACTCCCTGGTGGAACTGAACGCCGCCGGCAAGCGCATCGCCCGCTACCCACTCCCGCAGACCAGCGTCGGGCCGCACGGCCTGCGCATCGGATGCGACGGGCACACCGTGTGGTGGACGGGGAAGGCCAACGGAACCATCGGAAGCTTCGACCCCCGCACCCACACGTGGACCGTGCACCGCCTCGCCTCCGACAGCCAGCCGATTTACCTCGCGCGAGGGCCCCACTGCGCCATGTTCTTCACCGAGCTGACGGGCAACCGCATCGGCCGCATCGACACGAACGGCGTCCTGCGCGAATACGCCATCCCCACCCCCGACAGCCGGCCCATCGCCGTCGTTGCCGGCCGCCACGACCATGTCTGGTTCACCGAGGAGGCCGGCGCCGCCTACGCCGAACTCGACCCCGTTACCGGCCACATCACCGAGCACCGCACCGACGTCGAGGATGCCAAGCTGGCGGGGCTGGACTTCGACTGTTTCGGCAACCTGTGGGTCCAGTACAATCAGCCCGGACTGATCGACCGTGTCCGCCCGGACCTGACCACCAGCCGCTACACACTGCCCACCACCGCCCCGGTCGGCCACCGCATCATCTCCGGCCCGGACGGCTCCATGTGGTTCACCGAACTGGCTGCAGACACCGTCGGTTCCATCACTACCGGCTGCCCCACCCACACACCGGCGTCCTGAGCTGACAGCCCCCGGCCAGTCAGGTGCCTTGAGCAGCGGCGCCTGAGCGCGCGGCCCAGCCCCGCGTCGGCCTGCTCGACCGCCTGCCCCGCGCCATACGACGCGCCCGAGACGCCCCCCGACTCACCCGTCACCGCCCGTCAGTAGCGCGTCGGGGGCGTCATGCGGAAGTTCCACATCGTCGGGCTCCACCTGCGCAAGAAGGTCCGCACCACGATCCCCCGAGCCGTCGACGCTGCGCAGCAGGGCCTCCAGGTCGAGGCCAGCGTCGTCGAGCGCGCGGCCGAGTGCCTTGAGCTTGGCCTGGACGGCCTTCCCGGTCGAAGCGGCGGACGTCTCGCCCGTCCGGGGCCGAGGGCGGAGAAAAAGTGGTGCACGCCTCGCTGGTCCGCTCGCCCGAGCAGGTCATCGCCGATGAAATGCTGTCGACGGCGCAGACGGAGGCATCCGCCTCATGGCGTGGTGCGTCGCGGGCTGACTCCCCTACTCGCCCGCCACGTCCGGGAGTTGCCGCTTCGGGCGGGCATCCGCGATGTGTCTCCATTCGTCGTGAGAACGGAATATCCTGACGCCGCTGCGGCCCCAGCGGAGTTCGGATTGGTGATGTGACGTGTCGACTGATGCCCAGATCAATCGCTCTGGTGCGGTAGATCGACGGATGGCGTTGGCGCGGGAGTGGGACGGCCTCATCGAGCAGGTCCGCGCCTTGGACGGATTTGGCGACTTTCTCCGGCCACCACGCCTGGAAGCGCTGCTGCCGGCGGCGGCGCAGGGCCCGATCGCCGTCGTCAACCTCAGCCGTCGGCGCTGCGACGCGTTGGTCGTCGGCACCGGCGGCATGCGCGTGGTCGAACTGCCCCGTCTGACGCTCGAGACCGTCGCCGACCGGACCTTACGCTACCTCGTGGTCCTGAGCGAGGTGGACTTCGCCGCCCAGGAGGTGCACGCGACCTGGCAGCGCTACGACGGTGGCAAGGGTGGCCTGGCCGCGATCCGGGAGTACACCGAGGCGAAGCAGGCGTATCAGCGCGCCGTGGCCGACCGGGATCGCACGCTCGATGAGGTCTTGGCGTGGCTGTGGGACGAGATCGCCGATCCGGTGCTCACCGCGGTCGGCCTGGTCGACCCCCCCTTGCCCGGGCAGCCGTGGCCTCATCTGTGGTGGTGCCCGACCGGACTGCTGACCCTGTTGCCGCTGCACGCCGCAGGACATCACGACGGGACCGGCCGGGCCGTCGTGGATCGAGTGGTGCCGTCCTACACGCCGACAGTGCGTGCCCTGCTGGAGGCACGGCGGCCGCTTGCCCCGGCACCGGACGATGAACGCATGCTGATCGTCGCGGTGCCGGACATTCACGGCGCCGTGCCCCTCACCGATGTCGAGCGTGAACGCGACCTGCTGACCTCGGTGTTCACCGGCCGCAACACGTTGCTGGAGGACGACACCGCGAACGCCGACACGGTGCTCACCGAGTTGCCTCGGCACCGTTGGGCGCACTTCTGCTGCCACGCTGGCCAGGACCTCACGGACCCGTCCCGGGGCGGATTGCTGCTGCGCGACCGTACCTTGAGCATCGCCGAGATCAGCGCGCAGCGGCACAGCGGGGAGTTCGCGTTCCTCTCGGCCTGCATGACGGCAACCGGTGGGGTCGCCCTGGCCGATGAGGCGATCACGTTGGCCGCCGCGCTGCACTACACCGGCTACCGGCGAGTGATCGGCACGCTCTGGTCGGTGTACGACACCACGGCCGCCGACGTCGCGGCCGCGGTGTACGCCGACCTCACCGCGACCGGCCGGTTCGAGCCCGACCGGTCGGCCGACGCATTGCACCGCGCGGTACGCGAGTTGCGGGACGTCGACGGGCTTCCGCCGAGCGCGTGGACCCCATTCACCCACACCGGTCCCTGACCCGACAGGAGTGTCCATGGCCGCCAGCACGCCGACCGGTGAACCGCTGCCTTACCTCGAGATCACCGACGAGGACTACGGCCGCCGCGCCGCGAGCGAGTTCACGGTCGACGAGGTTCGGTCCGACACACTGATCCTTCGCGGCCCCTGCCCACGCTGCCGGGCCTCGCTGGAGATTCCCGTGGTGACCACGATCGTCCACCGCGGCTTCTTCGGCCGTCGCCTGCGGCGGGTCGAGCCGCCGCAGCCGGCGGATCAGGTCGAGCCGATGATGTGCATGTGCGAGGACGATCACCCCAACCGACCGGACCGCCGCTACGGATGCGGCGCCTACTGGACGGTGATCATTCCGGCGCGGCCGTCGTGAGCCGCCCTCTGCGGCCCGGGCCCGGCCCTGCCACCCCTGCCGACCTGCTCCGCGCCCGCGATCGCGACAATTTGCTGCGCACGGAGCTGACCCGTGTCCGCGAGGCGGCCGTGGCCTGGCGCAACGGCCTCGGCGGTCTGCTGGCCGCGCTCATCGGGTTCAGCGTGATCAAGGGCCGCGACGACATCGGTCAGCTGGCCCCGGGGTGGGCCGTCGTGGTGGGCGTGCTGCTGCTGGTGGCCTTGCTCGCCAGCGCTGTCGGGGCCTTGCTGATCATCCGCGCGGCCCACGGTCGGCTGCCCCGGATCGCGTCGGCCAGGACGGTTCCGCCGGGTCGGGCGGCGGACCACCTCGAGGCGCTCGCCGCGGCGACAGTGTTGCGGTGGGGCGTCACGTCGACTCTCTTCTGCACAGCCTTTCTGGTCGCCGCCGTCGCCACGACCTGGTACGGCCCGGAGCGCGGCAAACCAGCACTGCGGATCACCACGCCCGGTGGCACCGTGTGCGGTTCGGTCATCCGCCTCGACCGCGGCACCCTCGTGCTCAAGACAACCGACGGGGAGATCGCGACGGACCTGAGCACGGCGTCCGCTGTGCAAGCGGTGCAAAAATGCGGAGGCTGACATGTTCGACGAACAACTTGAGGCCTTTGCGCGACGGCTTGACGCGTTTCAGCTCCACGGCGAGTCCTCCGCCGTGCTGGAACCCGAGGCGGTCGCCGAGGCCAAGCAACTCTGGGCCGACAACCAGGGCCCCGACGGCGCCGTTCCGCTGGAGGTCGTGTATGTCGTCGCCAAGCTGTACTGGCTGCGGCACCAGGCGCGGCCCGGTCATGACGACGAGGATCCGCGCATCGCGGCGGACCTGTTCACCGCGGTCTACCAGGCCGCCCCCCAGATGCTTCCGAATGAGGTCGCCCCGCTGTTGGCCGACCATCTGCCGCACCTGCGGCAGACCCAGGACGCGGCGGGCATCCTGCGCGGTGTGATCGCCGACGGTGATCCCGATGGGCTCGCGCACGCGATCTCCCTCCTGCGGCAGGCGCTCCCCAGCTACGCCCGGCACGATCCGCTCCGGGCCATCGCCCTGATCAACCTCGGCACTGCCCTGCAGATGCGGTTCGACCGCGGCGGCGACCCGGAACTGCTGCGCTCGGCGACCGAGTTGTTTCGTGAGGCCGTCGATGCGCCGCTGCCCGAGAGTTTCCCGCGGCCCGACGCACTGCCGGGCAAGTACGTCGACACGCTGGCCGCGCTGGCCCGTGCGAGCGGCAGACTGTCCGATCTCGACACGGCGATCGAGGCCACCGAGACACTCGGGGCAGCCGATGGCGCCGATCGGGTCAAGGGACTGTCCAGGCTGTGCGACCTGCTGCGCCTCCGCTTCGAATGGGTCGGTGACCGGGCCGCCTTGGCCAAGGCCGTGAAGTCCGGCCGGGCCGCCGTCGACATGGCCGCGCCCGACGATCCCGAGCGAGCCGGCTGCTTGTCGCTTCTGAGCGTCGCTCTGCGGGCCGTGGCGTTGGAGGACCATGACGCAGCCGTCATGGCCGAGGCCGTACGGTTGTCACGGGCGGCGGTCGAGCTGGGGCCGCAGGACGCGACCTTCCTGTCGAACCTGAGCGCCGCGTTGCTGGGCTTCATCAACTCGTCGGAGGACCCCGCAGACATCGACGACGCCATCGACGCGGCACAGCGCGCGGTCGACCACGCCCGCCACGACGGGGTCCGCGCCGCGGCGTTGTCCAACCTCGCCGGGGCGCTGCGCAGTCGGTACCACCAACTCGGTCGGCTCGACGATCTGAGCCGGGCGATCGACGCGTTGCTCGCCGCTGAGGCCGCCGCAGGGACGGCCGTCGACCGCGTCCCTGTGCTGAGCAACCTGGGCACCGCGTACGAGAGCAGGTTCAGCCGCACGGGCAACGCCGCCGACCTCGACAGCGCGGTCCGGGCGCTGAGGTCGGCGGTGGCGTTGCTCACCGAAGGGCACTTCGCCTGGTCGGTCGCTGTGGGCGGGCTGAGCACCGCGCTGTGCGCCCGGTTCGAGCTGCGCCGCCGAGACGCCGACATCGATCTCGCGATCGAGCTGGCGCGCGAGGTCGTGGCGGCGGTCGGCCAGGAAGGCGCGACCGCCAATCTGCTCACCAGCCTCGGCCACGCGCTGATGACACGGGCAAAGTACGCCGACTCACTCGACGACCACACCGCGGATCTGGACGAGGCCGTCGGCTGCTTCCAAGCAGCGCTGGACCGGGTGCCCGAGGCGGAAGCCACGATGGTGGCCAACCTCGGGGGTGCCTTGTCGATTCGGTTCCAGGCCACTCAGCGGCAGGCCGACCTGACCGCTGCCATCGACCACATGAACACGGCGCTCACATTGTTCGACCCAGGCGATCCGGCACGGAACTATCTGCTGAGCAACCTCGGCGACTGCCATCGCGTCCGGTTCGCGTGGTCCCGTGATCCCGGCGACCTCGAGCGGGCGGCCGCGCTCATCGGTGAGGCCGCCGAGGGCGCGCCGGACAACGATCCGCGACGATTCAGCGTCCTGTTGAACCTGGGGCATGTGCTGGCGACGCTCACGCAGGAGAGCGGCGGCGCCGAGGACCACGCGACGCAGACGGTGTCGGCGTGGCGCACTGCCGCCGGCATGCGGACCGCGAGCGCGGCTCAACGCTTCGAGGCGGCAAGGAACTGGGCGGACCTGGCCGCGTCGCTGCCAGGCCAGGAAGCGCTCGCCGCCGACGGGCACGCGGCGGCCGTGGACCTGCTGCCGCTGCTCGCCTGGCACGGCCTCGAACGCGGCGACCGGGAAAGCCTTCTGACCCGTTCGATCGGCCTGGCCGGCGCCGCCGCGGCGACTGCCCTGCTGGCCGGCAGGCCGAATCAGAGCATCGACCTTCTCGAGCACGGCCGAGCCGTCCAATGGACGCAGGCCCTCCAGCTACGCACCGACCTCGCTGCTCTGCGCGCGGTGGCACCCGAACTGGCCGACCGCCTCGACGCCCTACGACAGGAACTGGACAAGCCGGTGGTGGAAATCGAGGCACCGAGCTGGCTCGTTGACCAGCCGGGCATCCACGTAGCCGGGTAGCGACGCACGCCCCGCCGACGGAGGACCAGCCGGGAGGGCGGCTCGACCGCGGGCAGGAGCGGCTCCCCGCGCGCAGCCAGGCCATGGTTGTGCCCTCGAAGCTGTCTGCCCGCGGCGGCCGGCTTCGAGGAGATGTTCGAGGAGGGTGTCGAGCAGGTAGCCGACGGGCGTCTGCCACCAGACCATGCCGCCGTCTTGGTGGCGGCAGGCCCGCGGCAACGGCGTCGAGGAAGGCGGCAGCCGCAGCAGCGCGCGCTGGTCAGCCTGCTGGCCGAGCGTGCACTGGGCCTGGTGCGGCCGGGTCCAGTCGTGTCCGACTGCGCCGGCCTGACAGCGCCAGGCGGGCAACGCAGACCCATCGGGGGCATCCGTCCGGCGCTCAGTGGGCTCTCGGCCAGGCCGCGGATCCACGGCCTGGCCGCCGTGAGGAAGCGGCAGCCGCGACCGCCGGCGCCCCTCGCGGGCAGGCTGTCGATCATGGTCTCGGGGTTGGGGCAGTTGGCGTAGGGTGGAGTCATCCGACGCGGGGTGGAGCAGCTCGGTAGCTCGCTGGGCTCATAACCCAGAGGTCGCAGGTTCAAATCCTGTCCCCGCTACTGATGTTTGAGGGGCCAGCACATTGTGCTGGCCCCTCAGACGTGTTCAGCCCCGGGGCGTGCGGCGTTGCAGCTGGGGCTATCTGGTTGTGGTGCAGGCAAGATTTTCGTGAACGGTTCACGGGCGGACACAGCGGACACGAGGCTGGGGCGGACGCAGCTGGCACAGTCGAATCGTTGGTAGGTGCGCCGGCCCGAGGGGTAGGGCTAACGCGCCCTACGCGCCGCCGGCCTCGGCGCCCTGGCCGATCTCGGCTTCCTCAGCCTGGACGACGACCCGGATGACCCCGTGGTCGTCACCGGCTTCAAGGCCACCCGCGCCCGCAAGCTCACCACCAGCGAAAAGGAGGCGAACCGGGCGCTCGCCGCCGCACGCGCCCCGGTCGAGCACGGCTTCGCCCATCTCAAGAACTGGCGGATCCTCACCAAGCTCCGCACCGATCCCGCCCGCGCGACCGGCCTGAGGCGCGCCCTGTTCGTCCTGACGAACCTCGAAGGAGCCCGCTGACAGATGATCTACACCCGAGACATCCGCCCAACACCAGCATGACCACCCCGAACGACCCTCACACCACCACCCTGACCAGCTACTTCAAGAGGGCGCAGCTTCACTGAAGCCCGCAGCCACGGAGCGTCACGGAGTCCACGTAGGCTTCCGAAGCTCGATCGCCGGTTACCGGAAAGTCACATTCGGCGCGGTACGGCCCCGTCCTGCCAGCGGTAGAGGTCGCGCAGCAGGGAAATCTCGGCGCCGTGAGCGATCAGCTCCCTGTTGACGTGCAGGACGATGCCCTCCATGGG
>NZ_JBEXNW010000064.1:0-27908 GCF_040611295.1 Streptomyces sp. NPDC002935 | reverse complement strand
GCCCGGTTACATTCCGAACCCGGAAGCTAAGCCTCACAGCGCCGATGGTACTGCAGGGGGGACCCTGTGGGAGAGTAGGACGCCGCCGAACTAAAATTAGAGCTCCGGCTCTCGGGAATTCATCCCGAGAGCCGGAGCTTTTTTGTTTTCCGCCAGAGTTTTCCCGATGACGCCTCCCCCTCTGCGCTGCTGCGTCAGGGCTGCGGGTAAGGTCAGGGGGCATCGTTGGCTCGTTTCCCACAGGAGGCCCCCGGGTGGAGGTCCAGGAGACCCGTGTTCAGACGGACCGGGTCCTCACCATCCCGAACATCCTCAGCATGGCGCGTCTCGTCGGCGTACCCATCTTCCTGTGGTTGATCCTCAGGCCGGAGTTCGGTGGTCCCAAGAGTGACGGCTGGGCGCTGCTCATCCTCATGCTGAGCGGTATCACCGACTATCTGGACGGGAAGCTCGCCCGGCGCTGGAACCAGATCAGCAGCCTCGGCCGGCTACTGGATCCCGCGGCCGACCGGCTCTACATTCTGTCGACGCTTGTCGGGCTCACCTGGCGCGAGATTCTGCCGATCTGGCTGACGGCCGCTCTTCTCGCACGCGAGCTGGTTCTGCTGGTGATGGTGTGGATCCTCCGGCGTCACGGCTATCCGCCCCCGCAGGTGAACTTCCTCGGGAAGGCGGCCACCTTCAACCTGATGTACGCCTTCCCGTTGCTGCTGCTCAGTGACGCGAGCGGCTGGATCGCGACAGTCGGCGCTATTTTCGGATGGGCGTTCGCCGGATGGGGTACAACCCTCTACTGGTGGGCAGGAGTCCTCTACGTGGTGCAGGTCCGCCGGTTGGTCCGGGCGGACACCATGGCCGATTGAGCTCGGCCCGATTGGGCGGCTGCAGTGCCCCGATGGCCCCCGCTCGAAAACTGCGGGACAATCAGGACGGGTGAAGTCGGCTGTACCGTCGTCTCTTCAAGGAGGACGCTTCCGACATGAAGGCCGTCGTGATGGCCGGAGGCGAAGGCACACGCCTTCGCCCTATGACCTCAAGCATGCCCAAGCCGCTCCTGCCGGTGGTGAACCGCCCGATCATGGAGCATGTGCTCAGGCTGCTCAAAAGGCATGGGCTCAACGAGACCGTCGTTACCGTCCAGTTCCTGGCCTCGCTGGTCAAGAACTACTTCGGTGACGGTGAAGAGCTCGGCATGGAGCTCACTTATGCCAATGAGGAGAAGCCCCTCGGTACCGCCGGGAGCGTCAAGAATGCCGAGGACGCGTTGAAGGACGACGCGTTCCTCGTCATCTCCGGTGACGCTCTCACCGACTTCGATCTCACCGAACTCATCAATTTCCACAAGGAGAAGGGCGCGCTCGTCACCGTCTGTCTGACGCGCGTCCCCAATCCACTGGAATTCGGCATCACCATCGTGGACGAAGAAGGCAAGGTCGAACGCTTCCTGGAGAAGCCGACCTGGGGCCAGGTCTTCTCGGACACCGTGAACACCGGCATCTACGTCATGGAGCCCGAAGTCTTCGACTACGTCGAGGCCGACGTCTCCGTCGACTGGTCCGGCGACGTCTTCCCCCAGCTGATGAAGGAAGGCAAGCCCATCTACGGCTATATCGCCGAGGGCTACTGGGAGGACGTGGGCACGCACGAGAGCTATGTGAAGGCCCAGGCCGACGTCCTGGAGGGCAAGGTCGACGTCGAGCTCGACGGCTTCGAGATCTCCCCCGGCGTGTGGGTCGCCGAAGGCGCTGAGGTACATCCGGACGCCGTCCTGCGCGGCCCCCTCTACATCGGTGACTACGCGAAGGTCGAGGCGAACGCCGAAATCCGCGAACACACCGTCGTCGGCTCCAACGTCGTCGTCAAGAGTGGCGCGTTCCTGCACCGGGCCGTCGTGCACGACAACGTGTACATCGGTCAGCACAGCAATCTGCGCGGCTGTGTGGTCGGAAAGAACACCGACATCATGCGCGCCGCCCGCATCGAGGACGGCGCCGTCATCGGCGACGAATGCCTCGTCGGTGAAGAATCGATCATTCAGGGCAACGTCCGCGTCTATCCGTTCAAGACCATCGAGGCCGGCGCCTTCGTCAACACCTCGGTCATCTGGGAGTCGCGCGGCCAGGCCCACCTCTTCGGCGCTCGTGGCGTCTCCGGGATCCTGAACGTCGAGATCACCCCGGAGCTGGCCGTGCGCCTCGCGGGCGCCTACGCCACGACCCTCAAGAAGGGGTCCACCGTCACCACGGCGCGCGACCACTCCCGAGGTGCTCGCGCGCTGAAGCGGGCGGTGATCTCGGCGTTGCAGGCCAGCGCCATCGACGTACGCGACCTGGAGAACGTGCCGCTGCCAGTGGCCCGTCAGCAGACCGCCCGGGGCAGCGCGGGCGGAATCATGATCCGTACGACGCCCGGGGTGCCCGACTCCGTCGACATCATGTTCTTCGACGGGCAGGGCGCCGACCTGTCTCAGGGCGGGCAGCGGAAGCTGGACCGGGTGTTCGCGCGGCAGGAGTACCGGCGCGCGTTCCCCGGCGAGATCGGGGACCTGCACTTCCCCGCCAGCGTCTTCGACTCGTACACGGGATCGCTGCTGCGGAACGTCGACACCACCGGTATCGCGGAATCCGGGCTGAAGGTCGTCGTCGACGCCTCCAACGGCAGTGCCGGACTGGTGCTGCCCAGCCTGCTGGGCAAGCTCGGTGTGGACTCCCTGGTCATCAACCCCGGTCTCGACGAGTCCAGGCCGACCGAGACGGCGGACACACGGCGGGCCGGCCTGGTGCGGCTCGGCGAGATCGTGGCGTCCGCGCGGGCCGCGTTCGGAGTGCGTTTCGACCCGGTGGGAGAGCGGCTCTCGCTCGTCGACGAGAAGGGGCGGATCGTCGAGGACGACCGGGCCCTGCTCGTGATGCTCGACCTGGTGGCAGCCGAGCGGCGCAGTGGGCGAGTGGCGCTGCCGGTCACCACCACACGGATCGCCGAGCAGGTGGCGGCGTACCACGGCACGCAGGTGGAGTGGACGACGACGTCGCCGGACGATCTGACACGGGTCGGCCGCGAGGAGTCGACGATCTTCGGGGGTGACGCGCGCGGTGGCTTCATCATTCCCGAGTTCAGTGGTGTCTTCGACGGCGCGGCCGCGTTCGTACGGCTCATCGGTCTGGTGGCGCGAACGCAGCTCACGCTCAGCCAGATCGACGCGCGGATTCCGCGCGCGCATGTCCTCAAGCGGGACCTCGCTACTCCGTGGGCCGTGAAGGGGCTGGTCATGCGCCGGGTCGTGGAGGAGGCGGGAGACCGCTTCGTGGACACGACGGACGGTGTAAGGGTCGTGGAGACGGACGGGCGCTGGGTGATGGTGCTGCCCGACCCGGCCGAGGCCGTCACCCATCTGTGGGCGGAGGGCCCGGACGACGCTTCCGCGGAGGCGCTGCTCGACGAGTGGGCGGCCGTTGTGGACAGCGCCGGCCGCTGAAACCACGTTCACCCGTGCGTGTCGGACAAGTGTCCCCAAGGGGGCCTGTCCGGCACGCTGGTGGGGCCATTCGGAGGTAGCACCCGCGACGTGCGACGATGTGCGGCATGCCGCAGCAGCCCCCCGTTCGGAGCAGCGCTCCGCGCCCCCCGCGCCCGGACGCCTCCATGTCGCTGCTCACCAACGTCATGGATCACAGCCTCGACGACGGGTATGCCGAGGCGGCCGCCCGCAGGGAGGCCGAGGGCACCAGTGGCATGCCGAAGACGGTCCGGGCGAAGCTGGGTCTCGCCGCCGGGCTGGTGCTCGCCGCGCTGGTGGTCACCGTGGGAGCGGCGAACGCGCGGATAGCGGCTCCTGTCGTCGCCAAGGAGCGCCAGGAGCTGATCGACCGCATCCAGCGCGAGACGACGGCCGCGGACAAACTGGAGAACAGTGTCGACACCTTGCGTGGCGATGTCAGCGCCCGCCAGCGCGAGGCGCTGAAGAAGGACGGCGGCGGTGAGCAGGCCGACCTCGTGAGCATCCTGTCGGGTGCCACCGATGTGCACGGCCCGGGCGTGAAGCTCGTCGTGAACGACGCCAAGGAAGCCAGCACGGGCGGCGACGGCAGCAATCCGCGGGAGACCTCGGGGTTCTCCGACACCGGACGCGTGCGGGACCGTGACATGCAGCGCGTGGTGAACGGCCTGTGGGAATCGGGCGCCGAGGCCATCGCCATCAACGGACAGCGGCTGACCTCCCTGTCGGCCATCAGGGCCGCGGGTGACGCGATACTGGTCGACAACAAGCCGCTCGTGCCGCCTTACACGGTGCTCGCGGTGGGGGACGGCCAGCGGCTCAGCACCAGGTTCCAGAACAGCGCCGACGGGCTGTATCTGCACGCCCTGCAGCAGAACTACGGCATCCGGACCAGCATCTCCGCCGAGGGCGACGTCCGGTTGTCCGCCGCACCGAGTGTGATCGTACGTACAGCAGAGCCGAGCACAGAGAAGGGCACATCGTGATCGCCGTACTGGGCCTCGTCGTGGGCGTCGTGGCTGGATTGTTGGTCCGGCCCGAGGTTCCGGCGGTTGTCGAGCCTTACCTTCCGATCGCCGTCGTGGCGGCGCTCGACGCCGTGTTCGGAGGGCTGCGCGCGATGCTCGACGGCATCTTCGACGACAAGGTCTTCGTGGTCTCGTTCCTCTCGAACGTGGTCGTCGCCGCGCTCATCGTCTTCCTGGGGGACAAGTTGGGCGTGGGTGCCCAGCTCTCCACGGGTGTCGTGGTCGTCCTCGGTATCCGTATCTTCTCCAACGCCGCGGCGATCCGCCGGCATGTGTTCCGGGCGTGAGGACCATGGACAAGAGCAACGAGGACGAAGTCCCCGAGAACCCGCTGCGCAGAGAGCTGCCGGAAGAGGTCCCCGCGGCCGAACAGGAGCCCGCGCCGGAGAACTCCGAGGAGAACGGCGAGCCGTCGCTTTCCGGCCGTCAGAGGCTGGGCAAGGGGCTGTGGCCGCCGCGGGTGTCGCGCGCCCAACTCATCGTCGCCGTGCTGCTGTTCGGGCTCGGCTTCGGCCTTGCCGTCCAGGTGGCGTCCAACAGCGACGGCGACAGCGCCCTGCGCGGAGCGCGCCAGGAGGATCTCGTACGCATCCTCGATGAACTCGACAACCGAACTCAGCGTCTTGAGGACGAGAAGCAGGGTCTCGAGGATCAGCGCACCGAGCTGGAGAACAGCTCGGACCAGGCCGAGGAGGCCCGCAAGCAGACGGTCGAGAAGGAGAAGCAACTCGGCATTCTGGCGGGCACCGTGGCCGCTCAGGGACCCGGTATCAACCTGACGATCGACGACACGAAGGGGACGGTCAAGGCGGACATGCTGCTCGACGCGATCCAGGAACTGCGCGCGGCCGGCGCGGAGGCGATCCAGGTGAACGGGGTGCGCGTGGTCGCTGATACCTATCTGTCCGACTCCGGAAGCGGGGTGAAGGTCGACGGGAACAAGATCACCCAGCCCTATCGTTTCAAGGTCATCGGCAAGCCGCAGGACCTGGAGCCGGCGCTGAACATCCCGGGAGGCGTGGTGCAGACACTGGAGAAGGAGCAGGCCACCGTCACGGTGGACCGCTCGACGAAGATCGTCGTGGACGCCTTGCGACCGGCGGAGCGGCCTGACTACGCTCGGTCGTCCTCCCGGTGAACGGGGGCCGCGTGGGGACCGCCGGGCCAGGGCATGAGGTTGCGGGGGGTCGGCGCACCGAATGGGTGGTGCGTGGTGGAAACTGTCTGGTGGATACGGACGTTGTGAGGATGTCCGGGTCGACCGGTGTGTTCAATCAGGGTTCGTCCTGCCCCACGGGCGGGTCTGTTTCGGTCAAGGGGAATCGCCCGTGAAGTTGTTTGCGAAGTTGTTCGGCAAGAGCGCGCGAGAGGGCAGTGGCGACAACGCGACTGCCCGGCACCGTGCACCGCGCCAGGGAGACGCGGAGGCGCAGAGCGGCGACCGCCCGCTGTTCCGGGACCAGGTCTCCGGTCCCGGTGGCCAGGGCGCGTCGTCTGTTGACCCTGCCCAGTCCGGCCGCATAGGTTTCGGGGAACCGTCAGCCTCAAGCACGGGTGGAGGGTTCGCCTCCGATCCGTATGCGTCCCATGCCCCTGGTGGGCAGCCGCGGCAGGAGGATCCGTCCATGTCGGCCCAGGTGTGTACGAGGTGCGGGAACCGCAACGCGGAGAACAGCCGGTTCTGCTCCAACTGCGGTGCGCCGCTGCGGGGCGTGCCGGAGCGTCCGTCGGAGACGACGTCCACGATCTCCATCTCCGGCATCGAGGCCTACGACGCCGAGGTGACGGGCCAGACGGTTTCGCCGATGCTCTCCCCGGAGGCTCAGGCGGCGGTCGACGCGCTGCCGGTCGGCTCGGCGCTCCTGGTGGTGCGACGCGGTCCGAACTCGGGCAGCCGCTTCCTGCTGGACGGTGAGCTGACCACGGCCGGGCGTCATCCGCAGAGCGACATCTTCCTCGACGACGTGACCGTGTCGCGCCGTCATGTGGAGTTCCGTCGTGTCGCGGACGGTTCGTTCACGGTCGCCGACGTCGGCAGCCTGAACGGCACCTACGTCAACCGGGAGCGGATCGACCAGGTCCCTCTGTCGAACGGTGACGAGGTGCAGATCGGCAAGTACCGGCTGGTGTTCTACGCGAGCCAGCAGGGCATCTGACCCTCCCCCCAACTCCGTCCGGGGGGACACCGAGGGAATGTCCATGCTTCAAACACCGAGCGGCGGTGCCGGCAGCGGTGCCGCCGCGGACAGTGGACTGATGAGCATCGGCGCGGTGCTGAATGTGCTGCGCGACGAGTTTCCCGAAGTCACCATCTCCAAGATCAGGTTTCTGGAGTCGGAGGGACTCGTCGAGCCGCGGCGGACCCCTTCGGGGTACCGCAAGTTCAGTGCGGACGATGTCGAGCGCCTCGGCCACGTCCTGAGGATGCAGCGCGACCACTATCTGCCGCTGAAGGTGATCCGGGAGCACCTGGAAGCCCTGGAGCGCGGTGAGCAGGTGCGTCTGCCCTCCGTGGGCCGCCAGCGCGACTCGGGCGAGGCAGAATCCCTCGGGGAGCTCTACGGCGAGCCCGAGGGGCCCACGGCGGCCCGGGTGGGCCGTGCGGAGCTGCTGGCCGCCGCGGAGATCGGTGAGCAGGAGCTCCAGGAGTGGGAGTCGTACGGGCTGATCGGCCCCTTGCCCGGCGGTGTCTACGACGCCGAGGCGGTGACCGTCGCCGCGCTCGTCGTCGAATTGGGGCGCTTCGGGATCGAGCCGCGCCATCTGCGGGCGATGAAGGCGGCGGCGGAGCGTGACGCGGGGCTGGTGGACCAGGTGGTCGCCCCCCTGCGGCGCCACCGCAATCCGCAGACCCGGGCGCACGCGGAGGCCCGTACGAAGGAGCTCGCGGGCCTCACGGTGAAGCTGCACGCGGCACTCGTGCAGACCGCGCTGGGTGTGCGACTGCGCTGATCCGGGGCAGCGGCGCAGTCTGTGGATCGGCCACCCGTTCTGTGCCCGACTACCCAAACGTCCCGGGCACGGCCTAGGGTTGCTGTGTGAACGAGCTCGATGTCGTAGGTGTCCGGGTCGAGATGCCCTCCAACCAACCGATCGTGCTTCTGCGTGAAGTGGGAGGCGACCGCTACCTCCCCATCTGGATCGGACCGGGGGAGGCGACGGCGATCGCCTTCGCCCAGCAGGGCATGGCCCCCGCGCGACCGCTGACCCACGACCTGTTCAAGGACGTGTTGGAGGCCGTCGGCCAGGAGCTCACCGAAGTACGCATCACGGACCTGCGCGAGGGCGTGTTCTACGCCGAGCTCGTCTTCGCCAGCGGGGTCGAGGTGAGTGCCCGGCCGTCCGACGCCATAGCGCTGGCCCTGCGCACCGGAACGCCGATCTACGGCAGCGACGGGGTGCTCGACGACGCGGGCATCGCGATCCCGGACGAGCAGGAGGACGAGGTGGAGAAGTTCCGCGAGTTCCTCGACCAGATCTCCCCCGAGGACTTCGGCACCAATAGTCAGTGACGCCGGCGGGCGGAGGGCAGCTCCGGGTGGCATTTGCCCGCGGCCGGTGTGGTGTGCCGCAGCCCGCGCCGGGAGCATTCGGCTAGCCTTTCCCCGCGGTAGGGCACGGGAAACCACTCTTAGGGTGATAATCACTCGGCGTGCCGAGTGTGGCGATCGTTGACGCGCCCCTGGTGACTGCCTACCGTCGAGAAGGCAGGTCAAGGACGGAGGTCGGCGTGAGAAGCAGCGGCGACGGTACGGCTGGGGGTGCCCCCGGACGCGGTCCGGGGGAGAGCGGCCCGTACCCTCCCCCAAGCTCTCGGCTCGACTCGAGCAGGGGGCATCCCCATCATGGCGGCGCGGCCGATCACGTTCCGCGGCGGCCGACGGCAGTGCCCGGCGAGGGAGGGGCTGTTCCCGAGGAGGTCGGTTACCGGGGGCCCACGGCGTGCGCGGCCGCGGGTATCACCTATAGGCAGCTGGACTACTGGGCGAGGACCGGACTGGTCGAGCCCAGTGTGCGTCCCGCCTACGGGTCGGGGACGCAGCGTCTCTACAGCTTCCGGGACGTGGTGGTCCTGAAGATCGTCAAGCGGTTCCTCGACACCGGGGTGTCGCTGCAGAACATCCGCACCACGGTCCAGCACCTGAGGGAGCGCGGCTTCCAGGACCTGGAGCGCATGACGCTGATGAGCGACGGCGCGACGGTCTACGAGTGCACCTCGCCCGACGAGGTCCACGCGCTGCTTCAGGGTGGTCAGGGGATCTTCGGCATCGCCGTGGGCGTGGTGTGGCGGGACGTGGAGAGTGCCCTGTCGCAGTTGCACGGGGAGCGTGTGGACACCGGGGAGACGCTTCTCGCGCACAACCCCGCCGACGAGCTCGCGCGAAGGCGCAACCGCGCGGTGTGACGCGCACGGTTTTCGATGACGTGATGCCCCGGCCTGCCGGGGCATTGTCAGTGGCGTAGGGCAGCATCGGACATGTGAGAACCGCGCCCACGATCCTGCATCTCGACATGGATGCCTTCTTCGCCTCGGCGGAGCAGGCGTCCAAGCCGAGCCTGCGCGGGAAGGCCGTCGTCGTGGGCGGACTCGGACCGCGCGGAGTCGTCGCCACCGCCTCGTACGAGGCACGCGTCTTCGGGGTGAACTCGGCGATGCCCATGGCCCAGGCACGCCGACGCGCTCCGAACGCCGCGTACCTGGTGCCGCGCTTCGGGCTCTACCGGGAGGTCAGCGAGCAGGTGATGGGGCTGCTGGGGGCCCTGTCGCCGCTGGTGGAGCCGCTGAGCCTGGACGAGGCGTTCGTGGACCTGGAAGCGGGCGGGACGGCCTGGGACGACGCCTCGGCGCGGCTGGCGGGTGCCAAGCTGCGCGCCGACATCCGGGCGGTCACGGGGCTCACGGGGTCGGTGGGGCTCGCCGCCTCCAAGATGCTGGCGAAGATCGCCTCGGAGCAGGCCAAGCCCGACGGTCTCGTGGTGATCGAGCCGGGCACCGAGCGCGCGCTGCTGGGGCCGATGTCGGTGCGGACATTGCCGGGCGTGGGGCCGGCGACCGGCGATCATCTGCGGCGAGCCGGCATCACCACCGTCGAAGAACTCGCCGAGGCGGGCGAGGACGAGCTCGTACGGCTGCTGGGGAAGGCGCACGGGCACGCGCTGTTCGCGATGGCCCTGGCGCACGACGAGCGGCCCGTGGTGGCCGAGCGGGAGACCAAGTCGGTGTCGGTCGAGGACACGTACGACGTGGACATCCACGACCGGGTCCGGGTGGGGCTGGAAGTTGCGCGGCTCGCGGACCGGTGTGTGCGGCGGCTGCGCGGGGCCGGACTGTCGGGGCGGACCATCGTGCTGAAGGTGCGCAGGTACGACTTCTCGACGCTGACCCGGTCCGAGACGCTGCGAGGGCCCACGGACGACCCCGGGGTCGTGCGAGAAGCCGCCGCCCGGCTGCTGGAGGGGGTGGACACCACCGGAGGCATACGCCTGCTGGGGGTCGGTGTCTCCGGGCTCGCCGACTACACACAGGAGGATCTGTTCGCGCAGGCGCAGGCGGCCGCCGAGGGGGAGTCTGCGGCGGAGGAGCATCCCGCGGACGAGTCGGCCGAGGGGGCCGCCGCAGAGCAGGAACGGCCCGCGGAGCGGCGGTGGCCCTCCGGGCACGACGTGTCGCACGCCGAGTACGGGCACGGCTGGGTGCAGGGGAGTGGGCTGGGGCGGGTCACGGTGCGGTTCGAGACGCCCTACTCCGAGCCCGGCCGGGTGCGGACGTTCCGGACGGACGATCCGCAACTGGAACCAGCGGATCCGCTGCCCCTGGTGGAGCGAAGACCCGAGGACGCCGGGCCTGGGCCGTTGGCGTCAGAAGCCGGGGCGCTGGGCAGTCCGGACCCGGGGCGGCCTCAGACGTCCTCCGTGCCCGCGATCCGGCCGAAGTCCCGGTCCGGCGGCGGGGGAGGGGACGCCACGTCGAGACCGTAGTGGTGGTAGAGCTGGAGTTCCTGTTCGGGGGAGAGGTGCCGCCCGACGCCGAAGTCGGGGGCGTCCTTGATCAGGGCTCGGTCGAAGGGGATGCGCAGGGTCCCCTCGACGATCTCGCTGGGCTCCAGGGGTACGAAGGCATCCCTGCTGAACAGGCCGGTCCGTATGGCCGCCCACTCCGGGACGCCGGTCGCGTCGTCGAGGTAGACCTCGTCGATCGTGCCGATCTTGGTGCCGTTGCTGTCGAACGCCTTGCGGCCGATCAGGTTGCGCGGATCGATGTCGGTCTGCACGGTCCCTCCACGTGGTCGCAAACTCATCCGTAAGTACTACAAAAGAGCAGATTCGGGAAGGCGGCCACTCGAAAGCCGACGGCTTGTCCTCGCTGGTAGGCTGGCAGACGGCTGCTGATCCCGTGCGGGAGAGTCCTCCAGACTTCACCGGAGGCGCCGAAGGAGCAACTCCTCCCCGGAATCTCTCAGGCTCACGTACCGCACGGACGAGGTCACTCTGGAAAGCAGAGCGGGTGCCGATGGCCTCCGCTCTCACCGACGGTGAAAGCCGGACCGTCCAAGGACGCTCCGGTGAAACTCTCAGGTTGAGATGACAGAGGGGGAGGCCGTCGGGGTGCCCGTGCCGGGGTGCCCCTCGAAGGTCGCGTCAGACCAGGAGGCCTCCGCCATGACCGCCCCTCGCATTCCGCTCTCCGAGCTCGAACAGGGAATTCCCTTCGAGCAGCGCCACATCGGGCCCGACTCCGAAGCCCGGGCCAAGATGCTCGCGCAGGTGGGATACGGCTCGCTCGACGAGCTGACCGCCGCCGCGGTGCCGGACGTGATCAAGAACGCCGAGGCCCTGAAGCTGCCGGCCGCCCGCACCGAGGCCGAGGTACTGGCCGAGCTGCGCTCCCTCGCGGACCGTAACCAGGTGCTCGGCTCGATGATCGGCCTCGGCTACTACGGCACGTTCACGCCGCCGGTGATCCTGCGCAACGTCATGGAGAACCCGGCCTGGTACACCGCGTACACGCCGTACCAGCCGGAGATCTCGCAGGGCCGTCTCGAGGCGCTGCTGAACTTCCAGACCGTCGTCGCCGAGCTGACCGGGCTGCCGACCTCCGGCGCCTCGCTGCTCGACGAGGGCACCGCCGCCGCCGAGGCGATGGCGCTGTCCCGCCGGATGGGCAAGAACAAGAAGGGCCTCTTCCTGGTCGACGCGGACGCGCTGCCGCAGACCATCGCCGTCATCGAGACCCGCGCCGAGCCGACCGGCGTCGAGATCGTCGTCGCCGACCTCGCCGAGGGCATCCCGGCCGACCTCGCCGGGCGCGAGATCAACGGTGTGCTGATCCAGTACCCGGGCGCCTCCGGTGCCGTACGCGACATCAAGCCCCTCATCGAGCAGGCGCACGAGCTGGGCGCGGTCGTCACCGTCGCCGCCGATCTGCTCGCCCTGACCCTGCTGACCTCGCCCGGCGAGCTCGACGCGGACATCGCGGTCGGTACGACGCAGCGCTTCGGTGTGCCGATGGGCTTCGGCGGACCGCACGCCGGATACATGGCGGTGCGCGAGAAGTTCGCGCGCAGCCTCCCCGGCCGACTGGTCGGTGTGTCCGTGGACGCCGACGGGAACAAGGCGTACCGCCTCGCCCTGCAGACGCGTGAGCAGCACATCCGTCGCGAGAAGGCGACCAGCAACATCTGTACGGCTCAGGTGCTGCTCGCCGTGATGGCCGGCATGTACGCCGTGTACCACGGTCCCGACGGCCTGCGGACCATCGCACGGCGTACCCACCGCTACGCCACGGTCCTGGCCGCGGGGCTCAACGCCGACGGCGTCGAGGTCGTGCACGGCGCGTACTTCGACACCCTCACCGTGCGGGTCCCGGGCCGCGCCGCCGCGACCGTGGCCGCCGCCCGCGACCACGGCGTCAACCTCCACCTCGTCGACGCCGACCAGGTGTCGATCTCGTGCGACGAGACGACCACGCGCGAGCAGCTGGCCGCCGTGTGGACCGCCTTCGGCGTCGACGGCGACATCGAGGCGCTGGACGCGATCGCCGAGGACACCCTGCCGGCCGCGCTGCTGCGCACCGACGAGTACCTCACGCACCCCGTCTTCCACCAGCACCGCTCCGAGACCGCGATGCTGCGCTACCTGCGCAGGCTCTCCGACCGCGACTACGCGCTCGACCGCGGCATGATCCCGCTGGGCTCCTGCACGATGAAGCTCAACGCGACCACCGAGATGGAGCCGGTGACCTGGCCCGAGTTCGGGCAGCTGCACCCCTTCGCGCCCGCCGAGCAGGCGCGGGGTTACCTGACGCTCATCCACGAGCTGGAGGACCAGCTCGCCGAGGTCACCGGCTACGACAAGGTGTCCCTCCAGCCCAACGCCGGTTCGCAGGGCGAGCTGGCCGGTCTGCTGGCCGTCCGCGGCTACCACCGCGCCAACGGCGACGACCAGCGCACCGTCTGCCTCATCCCGTCCTCCGCGCACGGCACCAACGCCGCCAGCGCCGTGATGGCCGGCATGAAGGTCGTCGTCGTGAAGACCGCGGACGACGGTGAGATCGACGTCCAGGACCTGCGCGCCAAGATCGAGCAGTACCGCGACGAACTGTCGGTGCTGATGATCACGTACCCCTCGACCCACGGGGTGTTCGAGGAGCACGTCGCCGACATCTGCGCCCAGGTGCACGAGGCCGGCGGCCAGGTCTACGTCGACGGTGCCAACCTCAACGCCCTGGTGGGCCTCGCCAAGCCGGGCCACTTCGGCGGCGACGTCTCGCACCTCAACCTGCACAAGACCTTCTGCATCCCGCACGGCGGCGGCGGTCCGGGCGTCGGCCCGGTCGGTGTGCGCGCGCACCTGGCGCCGTACCTGCCGAACCACCCGCTGCAGCCCGAGGCCGGTCCCGAGACCGGCGTCGGCCCGATCTCGGCCGCTCCCTGGGGCTCCGCGGGCATCCTGCCCATCTCCTGGTCGTACGTCCGGCTGATGGGCGGCGAGGGCCTCAAGCGCGCCACGCAGGTGGCCGTGCTCTCCGCGAACTACATCGCCAAGCGCCTGGAGCCGCACTACCCGGTGCTGTACACCGGCCCCGGCGGCCTGGTCGCGCACGAGTGCATCATCGACCTGCGCCCGCTCACCAAGGCGACCGGCGTGAGTGTCGACGACATCGCCAAGCGCCTGATCGACTACGGCTTCCACGCGCCGACGATGTCGTTCCCGGTGGCCGGCACGCTGATGATCGAGCCGACCGAGTCCGAGGACCTGGGCGAGCTCGACCGGTTCTGCGAAGCGATGATCGCGATCCGCGCGGAGATCGAGAAGGTCGGCTCCGGCGAGTGGGCGGTGGACGACAACCCGCTGCGCGGGGCGCCGCACACGGCCGCCGCGCTCGGCGGCGACTGGGAGCACCCGTACAGCCGCGAGGAGGCCGTCTTCCCGGCCGGTGTCTCGGCCGCCGACAAGTACTGGCCGCCGGTGCGCCGCATCGACCAGGCGTACGGCGACCGGAACCTCGTCTGCTCCTGCCCGCCGCTGGACGCGTACGAGGACTGATCAGCGCTCGGCACGTGGACGCCTACGGGGAGTGATCACCCTCGGGCATGCGTCGGGGCCGGTTCGGAGAGTACGTCTCCGGGCCGGCCCCTCGTGTGTCTGGGCGGCCTGTCACGGCCGCCCGGGTCGTGCGGCTCAGGCGGCCGTCATCACCGGCGCTCCGCCCATCGGGCGGTGCGGGGCGATGATCTGGCCGTCCGGCAGGAGCTCACCGGTGTCCTCGAAGAGCAGAACGCCGTTGCACAGCAGGCTCCATCCCTGCTCCGGGTGGTGCGCCACAAGGCGGGCGGATTCCCGGTCGGCTGATTCGGCTGAGGGGCACGGTGGCTGGTGCTGGCACATGGATGGGATCTTTCGCTGGGTCGAGAGGTGAGTGATGGTCGTGGTGTCTGTATCGCGGCTTGAGATGCTCATGGCCGCCCCCCGTTGGTGTGTGGTCTGGAACCCAGTGTTGCCCCACGGGCGTCAATCCGCAGGGATTTGAAGGCACCGCTCCTCACAGGTTGATGACGCATCACCCGCGCGGACGGTTCATCCCAACTGCGCTGCCCTTTCGGGTGGTTCGAGGTGGCCGAATGGGGCTAGTCCGGTCGGGCGCGGAGCGCGTTTCCCCTCGTACGAGCGGTGTCGGGCCCTAACGAGCGGTCGGGTCATCCGGGGTGGTGACAGCGATGTGCCCCGCGGCCGGAGGACGGCCGCGGGGCACGGATGCCGAGGCTCAGGCGGGCGAGCTGAGCAAGGGTGCGGGGGTGACCCGGTGGGTGAGGACCGGCAGCAGTTCGGCGACGCGGTGCGGACGGTGCGCGGCGATGCCGGGCGGGGCGGGTGCGAGCGGGACGAGGAGGTCGGTGGCGGCCGGATGACCGCTGGCGCCGTCCGCCGTGAGGTCGCCGTGCAGCCAGAGGGTCAGCATGTACAGCTCGGGTACGGACAGCAGGCGCGCCTGGTAGGGCTGCTGCATGGTCTCGGCCTGCCGCAGGGCGTGTTCGGTCGCGGCGATGTAGGGGCCCTCGAAGAAGCGGGAGAAGGCCCAGCCGTCCGGGGTCAGCATGGTGTCGGCGGCGGCCACCGCGCGGTCGCCGCACCGGATCAGGAAGCGCCACCCGGCGAGCCGGGTGGCGGCGGCGCCCGCGGGAGTGATGCGATCCAGGACGTGGACGGGCAGCGGGAGTTCGGGGGTGGCGGGTCCCTGTGCCAGGCGCAGGGACGGGGTACGGGCTTCGCGGACAGCGGTGGGGGAACCGAGTGCCGTGAGAACGGTGCGCAGGGCGGGCGCGGGAGCCGGGGGTACGTGCAGCGGCATGGTGGGTCGCCTCTCATTCGACAGGCACAGTGGCGCGAGGGCGGGGGCGGACGGCGCTGTCAGCTCTCGGGTCAGAGGGGCGAGGGGTCTGGATCTGCCGACAGGGTGTCGCCTGCCGTCGTCACCGTGACGACAGGACCTAGGACCGCGAGCGCCAACTCTCTGCCTCGGTAGCGGAGTTTATACGACGCGTGTTCAGGCGATGTTTCGTCTAGTCGTCCCGAATATGAAGGGCAAGGCGCTATTCGGTCGATGAAATGCGGGGTTCATCCCGGTTCTGCGCGGTCGAACCGCGATGACCTCGGAATACCTCGCCGGAGCGGTCGGCCGATTCGCGTCGGCCTTTTTCACGAGATCATGTCGAGCGGTAAACTTGCTTATTGCTCCATGCCTGGTGAATGTGCCCGGGGCCGATGTCAAGCGTAGCGGTCGAAGAGCGCGCGCGGGACGTTATGGATCGCGTTGCCTGGGCATCATCCCCCGTGACCCGGGACGCCAGGGCCGGATCATCGGCCTGTCCATTCGAGGAGGGACACTTCGATGGGGGAGAAGGTCGTGGCAGGGGCGTTCGGCCTCTCCGATCGGCAGCGCCACCGCGACAAGCTCCGGCAGTGTCTGACGGGGCTGGAGCGACTGCTGGAGGAGAAGCGGTTCGATCGTCCGAAGAACCTGATGGGTCTGGAGATCGAATTGAATCTCGCAGGCCCCGACGGCATGCCCAGAATGATGAATGCGCAGGTTCTCGAAAGGATTGCGAGCCGCGATTTTCAAACAGAACTCGCCATGTTCAACCTGGAAGTCAACATAGCCCCACATCGATTGGGCGGCCGTGTATTCGACCGGCTCGCGGAGGAGATCCGCACCTCCCTCGCATATGCCCATCGGAAAGCCAGCGAGGTCGACGCCGGAATCGTGATGATCGGCATCCTGCCGACGCTCGGCCAGAACGATCTGGTGTCCGCGAACCTGTCGGACGTCGACCGGTACACCCTGCTCAACGACCAGATAGTGGCCGCGCGCGGAGAGGACTTCGAGCTCGACATCGACGGTGTGGAGCGCCTGGTCTGCAGGTCGGGGTCCATCGCACCCGAAGCGGCCTGCACCTCGGTGCAGTTGCACCTCCAGGTCACCCCGGGCCGGTTCGCGGATGTGTGGAACGCGGCGCAGGCGGTCGCCGCCCCGCAGGTCGCAGTCGGGGCCAACTCGCCGTTCCTGTTCGGGCACGAGCTGTGGCGGGAGTCGAGGCCCCCGCTTTTTCAGCAGTCCACGGACACCCGGCCGCCGGAGCTTCAGGCACAGGGGGTCAGACCGCGCACCTGGTTCGGCGAGCGGTGGGTCTCCTCGGCGTACGACCTCTTCGAGGAGAACCTGCGGTTCTTCCCGCCGCTGCTGCCCATCTGCGACGAGGAGGATCCGCTCGGTGTCCTCGACGCCGGGGGCGTGCCCAAGCTCGCCGAGCTGGTGCTGCACAACGGCACCGTGTACCGCTGGAACCGGCCTGTGTACGGCATCGCCGACGGCGTCCCGCATCTGCGCGTCGAGAACCGGGTGCTGCCCGCCGGTCCGACGGTCACCGACGTCATCGCCAACGCCGCCTTCTACTACGGGCTGGTCCGCGCGCTGGCCGAGGAGTCGCGTCCGGTGTGGACGCGGCTCCCCTTCGAGGCGGCCGCCGCCAACTTCGACGCGGCCTGCCGGCACGGCATCGACGCGCGGCTGGAGTGGCCGCGGCGCGGCCGCTACGGCGGGACCGCGCAGGTGGACGCCGCGACCCTGGTCCGCGACGAACTGCTGCCGCTCGCCGCCGCCGGGCTGGACGCGTGGGGCGTCGAGCCCGCCGACCGGGACCTGTACCTGGGCGTGATCGAGGACCGGTGCCGACTGCGCGTCAACGGCGCGACCTGGCAGGCGGACACCTTCCACCGGGCGCTGGAGAAGGGGCTCGGGCGGGATGCCGCGCTGGCCGCGACCACGAGGCGCTATGGCGAGCTGATGCACCTCGGGGAGCCGGTGCACACCTGGCCGGTGGGGCTGCCGGAGCCCGTGCCGCTGGGGTGACGCGGAGCGGTGTGCCGGTGGGGTCGAGGCGGGGCTTCGGAGCCGGTCGGGTGGGCGTGCGTCACCCCGGGGTGGCCGCACCTGCCGCCACGATCGCCTTGAGCATCGCCGAGTGGATCTGTGACGGTTCGTTGATCCGCTGGCCGGAGCCGCCGGCCGCCTTGGCGATCTGATCGACTTCGCGCTTGTCGGTGTCGGGGCCCACCGCGATCGCGATCAGCGTCACCGGGTGTTCCGGGTCGGCCAGTTTCTGCAGCGCGGCGACGAGATCGGACCGGGAGATGCTGCCGGGGTCCTGGTTGACTCCGTCCGTGAGGACGACCAGCGCGTTGAACCTTCCTTTCGCGTAGGAGGCGATGGCCGCCTTGTACGCGGCGAGTGTGGTGTCGTACAGCCCGGTCGCCCCGTCCGGGACCGGCTCCAGGGACTTGAAGGCCGCCGACAGCTTGGCCCGCTGGGAGTCGGTGCCCTTGGCGTCGCCGAGTCGGCGGGTCGGCACGAGTACGCGGTAGTCCTTGTCGCCGTCGAGCTTCGTGGAGAACTTCCACAGCCCGATCTCGTCCTCGGGGGTGAACGTGGCGAGTGCCTGCAGCAGGGACGCCTTGGTGACGTCCATGCGGGACCGATCGCTGCCCGGCACCGGTTCGGACATGGAGTCGGAGGCGTCGACGACCGTGGTGATCCGGGCGCTCTCCACCGTGATCGTCCACATACCGAGGGCCTCCTGGAGCGCCTCCACCGACGAGGGGTCGGCCAGGACGCGCGCGTAGGGCTGCGGAGAGCTTCCGCCGGCCCCGGCGACCAGCGTGTCCGACGGGCTCTCCGCGTCCGTGCGGAAACCGAACATCCGCAGGAACTGACGGGGCGCCGCCTCGCCGAGCAGCGTCATGAACCGCAGGGCCGCGCGGCTCTCGTCCGTGCTCAGCCGAGGCTCGTCGACCAGGGTGTACGGGTAGTCGAGCAGCGGCGTGCCGTCCTTGGGGTAGAACAGGTCGAGGCCGTCAGCGCTGTCCTGCGCGGTGTTGTGGTCGAACGCCGCCTGCTCGGAGAGGATCAGCGCCTGATTGCGCCGGGGGTTGCCCTGCTCGGTGCCGGAGGTGTCGCGGGGCAGGGTCTCCAGGAGCTGGGTGTCGTTGTCGGACGTGTGCCGCGACAGAGCCTTGGCCAGGGAGGCCGCCCGGGTGTCACCGCCCTTGACCCGGGAGGCGGCCGCGTTGAGCCGGGTGAGCGCGAGCAGTCCCGTCGAACTGCGGGCGGGATCGGCCGCGCCCAGCCTGAGCTTCTTGTCCCGCGTGCCCGCCTCGACCAGATCGGTCCAGCTGTACGTCTTCCTGGGCCAGCCCAGCGCCTTGGCCGCCGACGGAACCATGGCGACGCCGACCGGTGAGGAGGCGACGTTGCCCGCGCTGGTGACCTGCGTCGCGGTGCTCGTCTCGGCGACGCGCTGCACCCATACGTCGGAGTCCGGCACCCACACCTGCATGTCGGCCTTCTGGCCCGACCGGAGTGCGTCGGCGACCTTGTACGACTCGCGCGCGACCACGCTGACGTCGAGGCAGCGGCCGTCGGAGGTGATGTTCTTCTCGCGGGCGTCCTCGGCGGCGGCCCTGAGCGCGGGCGCGATGTCCGGCGAGGCGGCCACCTCGATGTGCACGGCGTCGTCCTGGCAGGAGTCGTCGAAGGAGAACAGGCCCCCTCGGACGGCGACGGCCGTACCTCCGGCGACGGTGAGGACGAGTGCCGTCGCGACGGCCACATTGCGGCGGCGGGCGCGGATCCGGGGGTCGGCGGAGCCCGCCCGGTGCTCGTCGGGCAAGCTGTGTCGTCCCATGACGGTGATGTCCCTCCCAGATGAGCCTGAGCCGTGGGACAGCCGTAAAGCAGGCAATGGGGGAAGCGCACCCGGAAGTACACCCCGTACGGTGCCCGTCCCCCAACGGCCTGTCGCGCACGATCTTCGCAACTTCTTTCGAGACCCTAGCGGGGCGAAGATGGGGATGAGGCGGGATTACCCAACTGGAGGCGGGAGTGCAGGTGGAGGCGGGGTCGGTAGCCGATTCTTTTCCGGAGGCGGGGCTGACACGACGGATTCTCCGGGACGAGACACTGCTCGTCCTGGCGCTGTCGCTCGGCGCGAGCGGAGTGTCCGCGCTGATCAGTTTTGTCGGATCGGTCACCAAACCGGGCGGTCTCAAGGATCAGGCGGCCACCCTCAACGCCTCGGCGGCGCCGGGCCGTCCCTGGCTCGATCTGGCCTGGCAGCTCTTCGGTATCGCGTCTGCTCTGGTGCCGGTCGCGCTCGTCGCGCACCTGCTGATGCGCGAGGGTCAGGGGATGCGCGTGATCGGTTTCGACCGTACGCGTCCCTGGCCGGACCTCGGGCGTGGGGCCGTGGTCGCGGCGGTGATCGGCAGTACGGGAATCGCCTTCTATCTGGCGGCACGTGGGTTCGGCGCCAACCTCACGGTGGTGCCCGAGGCGTTGCCCGACGTGTGGTGGAAGTTCCCGGTGCTGATCCTCTCGGCCGTGCAGAACGCCGTGCTGGAGGAGGTCATCATCGTCGGGTATCTGCTGCGCCGGCTCGGGCAGTTGGGCTGGACGCCGGGAACCGCGCTGGTGGCGAGTGCGGTGCTGCGCGGCTCGTACCACCTCTACCAGGGCATCGGCGGGTTCATCGGCAACATGGCGATGGGCGTGGTCTTCGTCTATCTGTACCGGCGTTGGGGCCGGGTCGGGCCGCTCGTGGTCGCGCACTCGTTGCTCGACATCGGGGCCTTCGTGGGGTACGCGCTGCTCGCGGGGAAGGTGGACTGGCTCCCGACGGCCTGAGCGGCGGGAGCGGCTTCCGAAGGGGCGTACGACCATCTCGTGCGCCCCTTTCGTGCGCTGTCGCGCCAGTCCCGCGGGCCGTTACGCGAGCAGCTCGCCGTCGATGACCGTCACCGCGTGCCCCGAGAGAAGGGTGCGGTCGCCTCGCACTTCGGTGCGGACCAGGCCGGAGCGCGGGGAGGCCTGCAGCCCGGTGAGACCGGGGCGGCCGAGTCGCTCGGACCAGAACGGGGCCAGCGCCGTGTGGGCGCTGCCGGTGACCGGGTCCTCGTCGATGCCGACGTTCGGGAAGAAGCAGCGGGAGACGAAGTCGTAGCCCCGGGAGGGGTCTTCGGCGCGGGCGGTCGCGATGATGCCGCGCTCGGAGTAGCGGGCGAGCGCCTTGTGGTCCGGGGCGAGGCCGAGAACCGTCTTCTCGTCGGCGACCTCGACCAGCAGGTCACCGGTGTTCGGGCCGGTGTCGAGGGTGGAGAGCGGCTCGGCGCCGAGTGCCTCGGCGACACCATCGGGGATCTCGACCGGGGTGAGCGGCGCGGTCGGGAAGTCCAGGGTGATCGAGCCGTCGGCCTGGGGAGTGGCGATGAGGACACCGCTGCGCGTGGCGAAGCGCACCGGGCCCTCATGCGCGCCCGTGGTGTGCAGGACGTGCGCTGTCGCGAGGGTCGCGTGCCCGCACAGGGCGACCTCGGTGGCGGGGGTGAACCAGCGCAGCGCCCAGTCGGCATCGCCGCCTTCGGGAAGACGGTGGGCGAACGCCGTCTCCGCGTGGTTGACCTCCACGGCCACGCTCTGGAGCCAGGCGTCGTCCGGGAAGGAGTCGAGGAGGAGGACCCCGGCCGGATTGCCGGCGAAGGGGCGGTCGGTGAAGGCGTCGACGATACGAATGCGCATGCCTCGAAGCTAGCGGTCGCGGGAAGCCGCGGGCCAAGGCCAATCCGGGGGATCTGGCCCCTTGTCGCCGGCGGTGGTGGAGCGATGCGTGGCAGGACCGCGAACCGGGCGGCTGGAGGCGTTGGTGGAGGCCGGACCCCGATGTGGTCCTGATCGCCGATGGCGGCGGGCTCGCGGCCGCCGCTCCCGCCCCGATCCCCGGGGTCGAACCGGTGGCGAAGGTGCTCGCGGGCGCGAATCGGGCGGGAGCGAGCGCGATCGAGACGACGCTCGTGCGGCTCAACGGCGCGCCCGCCGGGTCGGGGCCGCCCGGAAGACGCGCACGTCATCGCTGTGGTCCGGGGCGGTGGCCGTGGCCCGGGGCCGCCGTCTCTGGCGAAGGAGTGGCTGGTGCGCCCGTTCGGCCTGCCCCTGTTGCTGGGCCCCGGCGGGGCTCCTGTGATGGGTGAGGGCGCTCCTGACGCCCTGTGGACTCGATCTCTCGGAGGTATCAGTGGTGATGCGTCGATGGAGTGCGAGCGTGGCCGCGACGGTCGGCCTTGCCGGTTCCCTTCTGCTCAGTGCTCCCTCGTCCGCTGCCGTGGATACGCGGACGTCCAACGCCGATCGCTCCCCGGCACAGGCGGTTCCCGCCGCGCCGCCGACCCGTGACCGGGCGGCCGACGAGGGCGAGCAGCGTCAACAGGTCGTCCGGCCCGGGCCGGACGAAGAGAGGACGCGCTGCCTGGGGCTGGTGCCGTCGCCCTACCCCTACGCACACACGGAATTCGTGTGCAACGACTGGCGGTTCGGCCCGGCCAGGCTGCCGCGCACCGGGATCCTCGGCAACATCCTCAGAGGCTACGACCAGTTCGGCGCCCTCACCCCGGTGGAGTTCCTCAACAAATGGTGGAACCCGGCCGGCGACTTCGGGCAGGGCGACTGGAAGTACTCGCTGGTTCCGGACGACGGCTTCGCCCATGACAGCGGCGGGAATGTGATCGCGGCCGAGATCACCCTCAAGCCCGGCCAGCTCCTGGACCGCTTCGGCAATGAGTTCGGCAAGTTCCTCGCGCCGGCCGGTGCCAAGTACGGCGAACGCTCGATTCCGCCGTCCGGTCTCAACACCCAGGACCCGCGATACCCCTTCAACTACCACCTGTACCGGGTGAAGAAGGACACCCTCGTGTGCACCGGGCCTGCCGCCCCGGCATTCGAGCAGCCCGGCCTGGGCGTGCAGTACGTCACCTCGGTCAACACCATGCAGACCAGGTACTGCCCGCATGTGAAGAGCGGCGCGACGGTGAGCTCCTTGGTGGGCAGCGAGAACCTGGAAAGGGTGAACTGAGCACTGAAGGGCCGAGGGCGGCAGGAGCGGAAGCAGGAGCAGGATCGGGACATGGACCGCCACCAGCTGTGCGAGGCGCTGAGCGCGGCCGGGGTTCCGGCAGGGCTGTACGAGATCGCCGACTGCCCCGGCTCCCCTGGCGCCCCCAGGCCGGAAGACCGCCTCTACCTGGAGGAACAGGCGGGCGAATGGGTGGTCGGCGTTCAGCAGCGGGGCACGCGCACGGTGTTGGAGCGTTTCCCTGACGAGGACCATGCCTGCCGCAGCCTTTACGCCGAGCTGACCGAGCAGGCTCCGCCGCCCTCGCCGCTCACGCCCGAGGAGACCCAGGAGCTGCTGTACGACAGTGAGGGCATCCAGCGCCGTGCCCGCGAGCAGTTGGCGCGGGCGCTGGAAGCCGCCGCCCGACAGCCACCGCGGGGCGATGCCGGTCGGCATCGCCCTAGGTGATCGAGACCGCTGACCGCGCGTCGAGGGCCGCAGCCGCTCATGGCTGCGGCCCTCGACGTGCGCACCGGCGTCGGTGACCCACCGGTGCGCTCAAGGGGTTGTCATGCGAGTGCTACCGATATATCGTTGACGCATCGCGACCGATCAACGATGGAATGGAGTGATTGCGATGCGTTCCCGTGGAGAAGACTTCGGATACGAACACGGACATGGACACCACGGCGGCCCCGGCCATCGGGGTCGGGGCGGCTTCGAGGGGCTGCGGGGGGCTTTCGGGCCCTTCGGGCCGGGTGGTCCCGGCGGCCCCGGCTTCGGTGGACCCGGCTTCGGCCCGGGGCCCTGGGGCGGGCGCGGCGGCCGGGGCGGACCGAGGGGGAGGGCGCGGCGCGGTGACGTACGAGCGTCGATCCTCGCCCTGCTCAAGGACCGCCCCATGCACGGTTACGAGATGATCCAGGAGATCGCCGAGCGCAGCGGCGGGGCATGGAAGCCCAGCCCGGGTTCGGTGTACCCGACCCTTCAGCTGCTGGAGGACGAGGGCCTGATCACCAGCGCGGCCGAGGGCGGCAAGAAGCTGTTCTCGCTCACCGAGTCGGGCCGCAGCGCGGCCGACGAGGGCCCCGACGCGCCTTGGGAAGAGGCCGGTCGCGGGGTCGACTGGGAGACGCTGCACGAGATCCGGCAGGCCGGCTTCGGTCTCATGGAGGCCTTCGGTCAGGTCTGGAAGACCGGCAGCAAGGGCCAGCGCGACAAGGCGCTGGCGGTCATCAACGAAGCCCGCAAGAAGCTGTACCTGATTCTCGCCGACGAGGACTGACGGCGTGCTGTGGTATCTGCCGGCGCCTCGCGGAAGTGTTTCCGCGGGGCGCCTTTCCGTATATGGAGCGCTAGGCGCCGCTTCGCGCGACGCGCAGACGCGCGGGTCTCAGGCCACCAGCCCGGCCAGCTTGCGCAGCGACTCGTCGAGGGCGGCCGTCGCTGAGTCCTTGAGCTTGCCGGCCATCAGGGAGACGGCCGCGCCCGTGAACTCCCCGTCGATGCGTACCGATGTGGCGTCTCCGTCGGGGGTGAGCGTGTAGCGCGTGGTGACGTTCACCGACATCGGGCCCTTGCCGCGGATGGCCAGGGTGCGGCCGGACTCCAGTTCCTCGATGGTCCAGACGACCTCGGCCGGGAAACCCATGAGCTTCATGTTCTCCGTGAAGGTTCCGCCCACTTCGAGCTTCTCCGGGCCGCCCTTCGGGAAGTTGGTGTGCGTCGCGTTCCACTCGCCGTACGCGGACCAGTCCGTGAGCTGGGCCCATATCTTCTCGGCGGGCGCCTCGATCCGTGCTTCCGCGCTGACTTCGGCCATGCGACCACCCCTTCGTGTCGGGCGCTGCGCCCGGCGCAGCTACGGTGTCGCGGAACGTAGCCCCAGGCCCTGGAACATTCAATACTGATGAACCGTCAGAAATTGTGGAGAGGGGCCGCCGGGTGGGGCGAGGCAAGGCGGCGCGCGCCCGAAGGGGGAAATCGGCGCGAAGTCATCCGCAAGGAGGAGAACCCGCACAGGGATGCCCACCCTGTGTCGGACGTGAAGATGCTGCCCGCCGCGGATGACCTGGCTCCCCGAGGCTGATGGGGTAGGGGTTGTGCCATCCCGTATCCCTCAGCAGTCCGCCGGTGAGGGCGGCCGGAATCACCCCGACATCGATGCCGGACTCAGCGCAGAGCTGGCCTCGGTGGTCTCCGGTGCGCGCAGAAGAGCGCTGCGGGACGGGGACCGGCAGATCGACACGGCCCATCTGCTGCACTCGCTGCTGGAATCCGACCCCGAGGTGCGCGCCGTCTTCGACGGCGGGCCGCAGATCGCCCGGCTGCTCGGCTACCTCGTGCAGCGCAGCATCGGTTACGGGCTGCGCTGGCAGAGCACCGTCGAGAACTCCGGCGCCGGTCCGGTGGTGGCCGACGCGGGCTGGTCCCCGGTGGCGGCCGGTGCCATGGCGGCGGCGTACGCACGCGCCGTACTGCGGGGCGACGCGTGGGCCCGGGGTCTCGACCTGCTCGCGGCACTCGTCGCCGATCCCCAGTCGCGGGCCGTCGAGGTCCTCGGGCGCGCGGGGGTCGAACTCCCGCCGCTGCTGGAGCGGATCGAGAGCGGCTGCGAGGAGCGCGTGGGCGGCGGCGACGCGGGCTGCTGAGGTCCCCGAGGGCGCGGGAGTGGGGAGTGGGCTCCGGGGGCGGGGCCGCAGGAGCGCGGATGTCGTGTTCCGGTCGCGCGGCCCTTGCCGATGCTCGCCAGGACCGTTCGTCGCCGCCGGGATCGGTCGTCGCCAGGGCCGATCATCGTCGGGACCGGTGGTCATCGGGGCCGAGGGAGGATCGTCATCGGGGCCGATCGTCGTCGGGACCGGTCGTCTTCGGGGCCGAGGGACGATCGTCGTCGGGACCGGGTGCTGTCGGGGCAGCGTGCCGGCGTCCAGCCGATGAGACAGGTGTCATCGGGGGTGACGGTCATGTCGTCGCCTGTCATCATGTGCCCGTGCATATGTCTCAGGGGAGTCAGGGCAACCGTGGAAGAAGCGTCGGCCTCGGCCTGGCGCTCGCGTCGGCGGTCGCCTTCGGCGGATCGGGTGTCGCGGCCAAGCCGCTGATCGAGGCGGGGCTCGACCCGCTCCACGTCGTGTGGCTGCGGGTCGCGGGCGCGGCCCTCGTCATGCTGCCGCTGGCCGTGCGGCACCGGGCGCTGGTGAAGCGGCGCCCCGCGCTGCTCGCCGGGTTCGGACTGCTCGGCGTGGCCGGAGTCCAGGCCTGCTACTTCGCCGCGATCTCCCGTATCCCCGTCGGTGTCGCCCTGCTCGTGGAGTACCTCGCCCCCGCGCTGGTGCTCGGCTGGGTGCGCTTCGTGCAGCGCCGGCCCGTGACGCGTGCCGCGGCTCTCGGTGTCGTCCTCGCGGTCGGCGGACTCGCCTGCGTGGTGGAGGTGTGGTCGGGGCTGAGCTTCGACGCCGTCGGACTTCTGCTCGCACTGGGCGCCGCCTGCTGCCAGGTCGGCTACTTCGTCCTGTCCGACCAGGGCAGCGACGCGGGGGACGAGGCACCCGACCCCCTGGGCGTGATCGCGTACGGGCTGCTCGTGGGCGCCCTCGTCCTGACCGCGGTCGCCCGCCCCTGGACCATGGACTGGTCCGTCCTCGGCGGCAGCGCGGACATGAACGGGACCTCCGTGCTCGCCTCGCTGCTCCTCGGCTGGATCGTGTTCATCGCCACCGTGGTCGCGTACGTCACCGGAATCCTTTCCGTGCGCAGGCTCTCCCCGCAGGTCGCGGGCGTCGTCGCCTGTCTCGAAGCGGTGATCGCCACCGTCCTGGCCTGGGTGCTGCTGGGCGAGCACCTCTCGGCGCCGCAGATCGTCGGCGGCGCGGTGGTCCTGCTCGGCGCGTTCATCGCACAGTCGTCGGCCCCGGCGAAGCCCCCGCAGGGGCCGGTCGCGAGGGGGCCGAGCGACGCCGAAAGGGAGTTGGCGGCCCACGGAACGGCCGTCTAAGGTGCTGATCATGCCTACGACGCTCGTTCTTCCGCCTCCGGCCGCCTGAGGCGGGCGTACCGGAATCCCGGCCCGGCCTCGTGCCGGGCGGAACGGCGCTGCCCGCAGGAGAAGTCCGAGGACCTTTCCGTACGCCCCTGCCCCCGTGGCACGGGCTGCGACGCGGTCCCTTCCTGAACTTCTGCGGATCTCCGGAGAGAACACGTGTCGAACACCGCTTTCGGCCTGCCCGTCGGGCGAGGCCTGCTCTATCTGATCGTCGCCGGTGCCGCCTGGGGCACCGCGGGCGCCGCCGCCTCACTGGTCTACCGGGCCGGCGACATGGGGCCCATCGCCCTCTCCTTCTGGCGCTGCGCGGGCGGACTCGCCCTGCTGCTCGCCGTACGCCTGCGCCCGGGCCGGCGCGCCGTGCGCCCCGCCGTGCGGGAGCCGCTGGGCGGCAAGGCCCTGCGGATCGGTCTGACCGGCCTCGGGCTCGCTGTCTTCCAGACCGCCTACTTCGCCGCCGTCGAGGCGACCGGCCTCGCGGTGGCGACCGTCGTCACGCTGGGCGCCGGGCCCGTGCTCATCGCGCTCGGCGCCCGGCTGACCATGGGGGAGCGGCTCGGCCGCGGCGGGACCACCGCCGTCGTCGGGGCGCTGTCCGGGCTCGGCGTGCTGGTCCTGGGCGGCGAGGGCGCCACCGTGCGCCCCGGAGGTGTCGTGCTCGCGGTCCTCTCCGCGGCCGGATACTCCGCGATGACGCTGCTCACCCGCTGGTGGGGGCGCGACGGCCGCGTCGACGGGTCCGGCACGACGGTGTGGACGTTCGCCGTCACCACCGTCTGCCTGCTGCCGCTGGGGCTCGCCGAGGGCCTGATCCCGCATGCCGCGCAACCGGAGCGTGTGCTGGTCCTGCTGGTGTACATCGCCGCCGTCCCCACGGCGCTCGCCTACGCCCTCTTCTTCGCAGGCGCCGCCGTGGTCCGCTCCGCGACCGTGTCCGTGATCATGCTTCTGGAACCGGTCAGCGCGGCCGCGCTCGCCGTCGGCCTGCTCGGCGAGCGGCTCACCCTGGCGACGCTCGCCGGCACCCTGCTCATGCTCGGCTCGGTCGCGGGCCTCGCGGTGGCGGAGGCGCGCGCCGCGGGGGCCGAACGGCGTGCGGCGCCCGCGGAGGAAGCGGTGCTTGTCTGAGGTCCGAGGGGCGGTGATGCTCGCGTGCGGACGGCCGGCGCCGGTCCGTCCCGGGGTCGGTGGCGGGTTCCTGGTGCTGACTGCCGACTGCCGACTTCTGACTGCAGATTGCTGAGTGCCGACGGCTGAGGACCGGGTGCCGGGGGGGGGGCCCCCCGGGGCCCCCCCCCCCCCCCCCCCCCCACCGGCGGGGGGGGGGGGGGCGGGGGGGGGGCCGCCGGCACAGGGCCGGCGGTAGGGGGGGGGCGCGCATGGCCCGGGGCCGGGGGGGCCCC
>NZ_JBEXNW010000063.1:23802-30082 GCF_040611295.1 Streptomyces sp. NPDC002935 | reverse complement strand
TGTTCTGCTCGACCACGTAGACCAGACCGCCGGTCTCGTGGTTGACGTTGGCGAGGAACGCGGCGGCCTCCTGCTTCTTGACCGTGTCGCTGCCGGTCTTGGCGAAGGCGGGGTAGGCGCCGAGGGCCGCGGTCAGGCCGCTGTACGTGTAGAAGGAGTTCCGGTTCGGGAACATCTGATTGAACTGCGCCTCGGAGACGACGAATCCGCTCGGGGTGCCGCCCCCGGCCGCCGGAGCCGTCCACTTCTGGTTCGCGCCGCCGGTGCAGGTCCAGATCTGCAGCCGGGTGGAGTTGGCCGAGTTGTTCCCGGTGACGTCGACGCACTTGTCGGCCTGGGGGTTCACGATGTCGCGGGCCGCGGTGACGACCCACTGCTGGTTGGGGCCGCCGGAGCAGTCCCACAGCTGGAGCTGGGCACCCGAGGCGGTCGAGTTGCCGGTGACGTCCAGACACTTGCCGAGCGCCCGGATCGTGCCGTCCGCACCGACGTTCCACTGCTGTGCCGCGGTGCCGTTGCAGTCGTAGAGCTGTACGGCCGTGCCGTTGGCCGTGCTCGCGCCGGCCACGTCGACGCACTTGCCCGCGAGGCCGCTGATCTGCCCCGTGGCGGCCGCGGCGGGCGAGGCCGGGAGCACGCTCAGCAGTCCGAGGACAAGGGTGCCGACCGCGGCGTACGCCGCACGTCTCCAACTGTTTTGCATGCCCATGCCATACCTTTCGCCGGTGTGCGCCCTGGACGCTCTGATGGGGGGCCGAAAGAGGGGTCTTCATCAGTTGTTTTAAGGCGTGAGCAAAACCGCGTCAAGGCTTTGGTATGGACCAATTTCGGGGTGGCTCCGGACTGGCCGAAAAGCGCTGGGCCCAAGCACTGGCCCCAAGCGCTGGGCCCCCGCCCCGGCGCGTGAACGCCGAGGGCGGGGGCCCAGTGCTGGAACTACCTGGAACTATCCGGAATTACCGGGAACCACCTGTAACCGGCTCAGACTCCGGCAGGCTCCGGGGACTTGTCCTCATGGGCGACGGCGCTCTCGGCCGACTTGGCCTCCCGCTTCGCCGCCTTCTTCTTCGCCCGGCGCTCCTTGCGCAGCTCGATCATCGCGTACAGCGTCGGGACGAGCAGCAGCGTCAGCAGCGTCGACGTGATGAGGCCACCGATGACGACCACCGCGAGCGGCTGCGCGATGAAGCCGCCCTCGCCGGTCACGCCCAGCGCCATCGGCAGCAGAGCGAAAATCGTCGCCAGCGCCGTCATCAGGATCGGACGGAGCCGGTGCCGGCCGCCCTCGATCACTGCCTCGACCACGCCGTGACCCTGCGCGCGGTACTGGTTGATGAGGTCGATCAGCACGATCGCGTTCGTCACCACGATGCCGATGAGCATCAGCATGCCGATCATCGCGGGGACACCCATCGGGGTGCCCGTGACGATGAGCAGGCCGATCGCGCCGGTCGCCGCGAACGGGATCGACACGAGCAGGATCAGCGGCTGGACCAGCGAACGGAACGTCGCCACCAGCAGCATGAAGACGATCGCGATCGCCGCCAGCATCGCGAGGCCGAGCGACGCGAACGCGTCGTCCTGGTCCTGCGAGACACCACCGATCGATGCCGTGGCACCGGCCGGCAGCTTCAGCTTCTTCAGCTTCGCCGTGAGGTCCGCGCTGACCGCGCCGGTGTTGTCACCGGTCGGCTTGGCCGTGATCGTGGCGGCCCGCTGGCCGTCGATCCGGGTCATCGAGACCGGCCCGTCGACGACCTCCACCTTCGCGATGTCACCGAGCTTCACCGCGCCGAGCCGCAGCCCACGCAGTTCCGCCAGCGTGGTGGCCGGCTCGGCGGACTTGATGACGATGTCCCGCTCGGTGTCGTCGAGGGTCGCCTTGCCGGTGGCCGTGCCGCGTACCGCCTGGGTGACGGCCGCGCCGAGCGTGGCGTCGTTGTAACCGGCCGCCGCCGCCTTGGAGTTGGCCGTGACCGAGATGCGCGGCACGCTCTGCGACAGGTCGCTCGTGACGTCCGTGACGTGGTCGAGCTTCGCGACCTCGTCACGGACCTGGTCGGCCGCCTTGCGCAGCACGTCCTTGTCGGCCGCCTTCACGACGACGCTGAGGTCCTGGCTGCCGAAACCGTCACCGGCCGCGACCGTGGTGGTGCCGAGCCCGGAGAGCTGGCCGAGGCCCTTCTCGATGCGGTCCTGGACGTCCTTGTAGGACGCCGAGTCCTCCAGCATGACCTGGTACGACGCCTGGTTGGTGTCCGTACCGCCGCCGAAGGCCGCCATGAAGCCGGAGGATCCGATGGTGACCTGGTAGTCCTTGACGCCCTTGACGCCGTCGAGGAGCTTCTCGACCTTCCGCGCCTGCTCGTCGGTCGCCGCCAGGCTGGCGCCCGGCTTCAACTCCTGCTTGACGGTGAGGACTTCCTGCTCGCCCTGGTCGAAGAAGTTCGTCTTCAGCAGGGGCGCCATGCCGAACGTGCCGACGAGCACCGCGGCCGCGATCAGCACACTGGTCAGCCGGCGACGGGTCGCGAAGCGCAGGACGGGGACGTAGAAGCGCTGCAGACGGCTGCGCTCCTCCTTCTCCTCGGCCTGGCGCCGGGCCTCCTCCGCGTCCGCGGAGGTGCCCTTGGGGGCGCGCAGGAACCAGTACGAGAGCACCGGGACGACCGTAAGCGAGACGAGCAGGGACGCGAGGAGCGCCGCCGTGACCGTCAGGCTGAAGGAGCCGAACAGTTCGCCGACCATGCCGCCGGTCAGACCGATCGGCAGGAAGACGGCGACCGTGGTGAGGGTCGAGGAGGTGACCGCGCCGGCCACCTCGCGGACCGCCGTGAGGATCGCCTCCTCGCGCTCCTCGCCGTACCCGAGGTGCCGCTTGATGTTCTCCAGGACGACGATCGAGTCGTCGACGACCCGGCCGATCGCGATGGTGAGCGCGCCCAGCGTCAGCATGTTGAGCGACAGGTCCCGCGTCCACAGGACGACCAGGGCCAGCACCACGGACAGCGGGATGGACACGGCGGTGACCAGCGTCGAGCGGACCGACGCCAGGAAGACCAGGATGACCAGGACCGCGAAGAGCAGGCCGAGGGCGCCCTCGGTGGTCAGTCCGTGGATGGACTTCGAGACGGCCGGGCCCTGGTCGCTGACGACGGTGATCTTCGCCCCCGCGCCCAGGTCCGCCCGCAGGCCGGGCAGCTTGTCCTTGACCGCGTCGGAGATGGCGACGGCGCTGCCGTCGTGGTCCATGGTCACCATCACGGCGAGGCTCGGGCTGCCGTCGGTGCGCGTGATGGAGTCGGCCTTGGCCTGCTCCTGCTTCACGGTGGCGACGCTGCCGAGGCGCACCGGCTTCTTGCCGGGCTGTCCCGCGACCATCAGGTCCTGGATCTGCCCCAGCGAGGTGAAGCCGCCGCCGACCCGCACGGTCTGGTTGCTGCCGTCCTCGTCGAAGGAGCCGGCCGGGACGGTCGCCCCGCCCGCCTGGAGGGCCTGGCCGAGGGCGGCCGAGGTGAGGCCGGCCTTCGCCAGCTTCTTCTCGTCGGGCGTGACGGTGACCTGGACGTCCCGCACACCGGTGACCGCGACCCGGCCGACGCCGTCGATGCCGTCGAGGGCGGGGACGACCGTGCGGTCGAGCTGGTCGGCCAGGGCCTGCTGGTCCTTGCCGGAGGTGACGGCGAGGACGACGGTCGGCATGTCGTCCGTCGAGCCGGCGATGACCTGCGGGTCGACGTCGTCCGGGAGCTGGGCGCGAGCCCGGTTGACGGCCTGCTGGACGTCGGCGACGAGCTGCTTGGTGTCGTTGCCGTAGTCGAAGGACGCCATGATCACGGCGTTGCCCTCGCTGGCGGTGGAGGTGACACCGGTGATGCCGTCGACGGCTTCGAGGTTGTCCTCGATGGGCTCGACGACCTGCTTCTCGACCACATCCGGAGACGCACCCTGGTACGGCGCGAGCACGGACACCATGGGCAGTTCGATGGTGGGCAGCAACTGCTGCTTGAGCTGGGGGATCGCTATCGCCCCGAAAGCGAGCGCGATGATCGACATCAGCCCGATGAGGGCCCGCTGCGCGAGGCTGAATCTGGACAGCCAGGACATGGGTGGTGGGTCTCTCTTCTGTGGTTCGAGCGGAAGGCGGGGGGGACTGGGGGGAACGCCCCACGTCACACCTTGGGCCATGAACGGGCGACGATCCGTAGCCCCTGGGTCCATTTCCTTACCGGGAACCTACTCCAGGCGCAGTACGCCCAGGTGACCCTCAGTCCACCCTCGGGCGTACCAGGCCGGTCTCGTAGGCGATGACCACCAGCTGCGCCCGGTCCCGGGCGCCCAGCTTGGCCATGGCCCGGTTGACGTGCGTCTTCACCGTGAGCGGGCTCACTTCGAGGCGCTCGGCGATCTCGTCGTTGGAGTGGCCTCCGGCGACCTGGACGAGCACCTCGCGCTCACGTCCGGTGAGCGCGTCGAGCCGCTCGGCGCGGGCGGGACCGCGCCCGTCGTCACCGTCGCCCTGCGCGAGGAACTTGGCGATCAGGCCCTTGGTCGCCGCCGGGGACAGCAGCGCCTCGCCGCCGGCGGCGATCCGGATGGCGTTCAGCAGCTCGTCGGGCTCGGCGCCCTTGCCGAGGAATCCGGACGCGCCCGCCCTCAGCGACTGCACCACGTACTCGTCGACCTCGAAGGTCGTCAGCATCACGACGCGGACGTGCGCGAGGCCCGGGTCGGCGGTGATGAGCCGGGTGGCGGTGAGGCCGTCGGTCCCGGGCATCCGGATGTCCATCAGCACCACGTCGGCCCGCTCCTCGCGGGTCACCGCCACCGCCTCCGCACCGTCGGACGCCTCCCCCACGACCTCCATGTCCGGCTCCGAGTCGACCAGCACACGGAACGCGCTGCGCAGCAACGCCTGGTCGTCGGCGAGCACGACGCGGATCGTCATACGGGGTCCCCCAGGGCAGGCGCGCGGTTCTTGACCGGAAGGATCGCATGGACGCGGAAGCCGCCTCCGTAGCGGGGACCCGCCGTGCAGCTCCCGCCGATCGCGGTGACCCGCTCCCGCATGCCGAGCAGCCCGTGCCCGCCGCCCTCCTGCGGGCCCGCGTCCTGCCCGGGCCCGTTGTCGAGGACGGTCACCTCCACGTTCGGCCCGACGCGGACCACGCTGACCTCGGCCTTCGCCCCCGTGCCCGCGTGCTTGCGCACGTTGGTGAGGGCCTCCTGGATCACGCGGTACGCGGCGAGGTCGACGGCCGCGGGCAGGGTGGTGCCGTGGTCGGAGCGGGCCACCTCCACGGGGAGCCCCGCGTTGCGGAAGGTGTCGGCGAGCTCGTCGAGGCGGGCCAGCCCGGGGGCGGGCTCGGTCGGGGCCTCGGGGTCGCCGGACTGGCGCAGCAGACCCACGGTGGCGCGCAGTTCGTTGAGCGCCGACCGGCTGGCCTCCCGTACGTGGGCGAGCGCCTCCTTGGCCTGGTCGGGGCGCTTGTCCATCACGTGGGCGGCGACTCCGGCCTGCACATTGACGAGGGCGATGTGGTGGGCGACGACGTCGTGCAGATCGCGGGCGATGCGCAGCCGCTCCTCGGCGACGCGGCGGCGCGCCTCCTCCTCGCGGGTGCGCTCGGCTCGTTCGGCGCGCTCCCTGATCGCGTGCACGAAGGCGCGCCGGCTGCGGACGGCGTCACCCGCCGCCGCGGCCATGCCGGTCCAGGCGAAGACGCCGAGGTTCTCCTGGGCGTACCAGGGCAGCGGTCCCGCGAGCATCGCGACCGCCGTCAGGACGGTCATGGTGACGAGGCCGACGCGCCAGGTCGTGGGGCGGTCCGTGGCCGAGGCCACGGTGTAGAGGGCGACGACGGCGGACATCGCCACCGGGGCCCGGGGGTCGCCGGTCACCAGCTCCACCAGGGAGACGGCGACGGTCGCCGCGAGGACCTTCATCGGGGCGCGGCGGCGGAACACGAGAGCCGCGGCGCCGAGGACCATGAGGGCGAGGCTGAGGGCGTCGGGGGTGCGGGCGCCCCAGGTCGTGCCGTCGGCGCCGTGCGGGTCGACGAAGGAGCCGGCCACCATGCTGACGAGGACGCCTGCGGCGAGGGCGGCGTCCAGGGCGAGGGGGTGTGCGCGCAGCCAGCCCCTCGCGCGCTCCAGGGTGCTCACCCGCTCAACGGTACGGGGCCCTGCCGGGCTGGGAACCGGCCGGTACGGTGCGCTGTCGCCGGGCCGGGGCCGGGGCCAGGCTGACCTGGCCGCCGGGTCGGCGGACGGTACGGTG